>JAYUSJ010000313.1:0-39135 GCA_043755735.1 Verrucomicrobiaceae bacterium
CGCGAAGAAAGTCGAAGTTTTGAGGTCGGCTTTCACGATGATTCCGATTGGGTTCTTCGAGCGCGGGCAATCGCTCCCTATGCTCGTCCACTCGGCAACGTTTTTCCCTTTCACCGTCATCTCCGGCGATTCCCAGCGGCCGAACTCCGCATCCACAATAATGACACGGAAGCGCCCCGGACGGACGAACGGATTGATGACAAACGCGGAGATGTGATGGTCCTCATCGACACGCGCACCGGGGAAATTTTCGTAGTAAAAATCGCCGCGCTGGACACTGCGCGGAGCGCCGAAAATGAAGAAGCTCGCGAGGTGGCCAAACATGCTCCCGTCGGTGGACGAAAAGTGCATGTGGACGGGCATCGCGACGTTGGGTGTCGGCGGTGCCATGTCGGGCGTGTGATTGAACGCCTCACCGTAAGCGAGCAGCTTCTCGATTCCGAGATCCGCGGCGATTTTCGCGCTATCGATGCTGAAAACGTCGTCGATGTGCATCGGACCGCTATCGGCGCTCCATACAGGATTCACGGGATTGCGACCGTAGATTTTCATCGAGGAAAAATACGCCACATCCGCCCGCTGAATGTGCATGGGCGAGTAGCGGACGGACGTCGAAACGTTCTTGTCGTGCATCACGAGAAAGCACGACGGAACCCATTCGCGGACGGGTTTTGCAGATTTTGCCATAGGATTAGTGATGTTGTCCCATCCAGGTCCGGGACACTTCGTTGAACCAGTAAAAATAGAGCATGACGTGCTGCGGATTCTCCAGCCAGAAGAGCGAAGGCGAGCGTTTTTCGGCGGGGATTTGCGCCACTTCGGGAAACAAATCCTCCAGCTTCAGCCACGCAGCACCCATTGGAGGAATGCTCAGCTTTGCCGTAAATTTTCGGCCATCCACTTTTGCATGGACTTCGGTGTCGTATTGCAGCGGCTGGCAGTTAGCGAGCGCCATCCAACACTTTTGGCCGGGCTCAAACGGCGATGTGTTTTGGAAAAAGCCGGGTTCGCGGAAAAGCCCGAATTTATCGTGGTAATGACACCGTGCGCGGAAGTCGGGAATTGTGCTCACCATCACTCCGTAAGGACGCAGCGAACCGGTCTGCGTGAGGTCCTGATAGTCCACATACAATCCGCCCGTGAAATCGCCTTTCACCTCCGGGAAAAGCTCTGCCGGTGATAGCTCCAGCGTTTGTTCGTCGCCGACTGGAATCGGTCGCGACACGGCGAGTTTCTCGCCATTCTCGCTATAGAGCGTCGCCGTGAACGAGGCCGATGCGCCGTTCACGTTTGCTGGATGCTCGGGGAACGCGAGGTTTGAAACCACGAGGTGCGACTCCAGCCCATCGCGGCGCATAAAGAACACGCCCGTGTGATACATTTTCGCCCCCGTGGATTGGGAGTGATCGAGCTGGCGTTTCGGCTTCGCCGGGCGAAACCGCTTGTTGAGCTCCTTCCATGCGAACGCCATCTCTTCGCGCAAACCCTCAGGCCGCTTCGGCTTTGCGACCATTTTTTCGGGATGGAGCATCACATATTCCTGAAGCACGCCCTTCGCTTCATATTCGCAGGAACTGCAAAGGCTGCCGATGCCGTGCTCGTTTTTCAGCGTCGGGAAATTCGGGCAGGGCATTTCTTCTAGCATCTTCTCGTAGCGCTCCGCCGTGATGCGCAGGCAGTGACAGAGGTAACCCGTCTGGACGTTGGTTGTTTTCTCCATGTCGCGATTATTTAGGCTCCGGCTCCGGAGCGATGAAGCATTTTGCGAAAAGGTCGAGCACGATGCCTACGCCGTCGCGCGTCGCGTGGCGGCCGTTGTCGTGATGTAGATCGTGATACATGAAAAGCTCGTAGCTTGGGAGATAGTGGACGTTTGGAAACTCGCGACAAATCTGGCCTGCAACCGCGCGCAATGTCGCCTTGCTCTCCATGTTCGCAAGCACCACGTCAATATCCCGGAACGTACTTTCCAGCGCCACCGGCGAGACTGTCAAAATGAGATGCTTATCCGGAAACCGCGCGAATAGCAGCTCACAAACTTGGCGGAGATTTTCGTAGTTTTCCTTAAACCCTGCAACGTGCAGTTCCACCTGTGCCACGCCGCCTCCGCCGCCCACGCCCGGATACGTGCAGGCATGGAGTCCGTTCTTTTTATTCAGCCACGTCTCGATGAGGCCGAGCGTGATGATGTAAACATCCGCCGCCATGATTCCCTCAGCGATGCAGTGATCCACTTTCTCGCTCAGGCTGCGGATTCCTGCCTCGTCCGCGGCATACATGTTTTTCCGATACGGGTCCTGCCACACCGTATCGCGCTTCATCACGCGGTTGATTCCGCGGCCCTGCACCGTCCAAAAATCATCCGCCTTGAAGTGCGAGCCCGCGAACGCTTGCTCGAACTCCTGCCGAATCGTGAACGTGTCGTAGTGGTTGATATTGTCGCGATCCGGAAGCGAATTCAGGATCTGCGTCTCCGGGTCGAAATCGATCGCGTGGTACTTGGGGAATACATCGAATCCGCGCCTCATCAGCTCGTGTCGAATCTCAAGCGCGAAGCAGCTCCCGATGGCAAAAATCTTCGTGTCTTTTCGAATGAGCGGGACGTTGTGCACCGTGAATTTGCGGCCCCGCTCGGCGCTCTTCCACGCGCGATTTGGCTCGCCGACATTCGCGGCTTTCGCCGCCCGCGTGAGAGCCTCGCGCCGCGAAGTTGCGAAGTGCAGCTTTGCCGCCGGGTCGTAAGTCGCCGGGTTTACATGCGGCGGAAATTCCGGCGGCGGCTGGAACCACGAACGGATCGTGGTCGTGACTTTTTTCCAAAGGGGACGAAGTTTTTGAGCCTCGCGGAACTGCTCTTCGGCGGCAGGAAACCGTCCGACCTTCAGCAGCACTTCACCGTAATGGTAGCGGGCCTCCTGTGAGCGAGGGTTCAGCTTCACGGCACGCGCGAGATGCTCCTCTGCGGCGGGCCAGCGACTGCCCATCGAGAGCGCTCGACCGAGCGCAAGTCTTACATCAAAGTCGTCCGGCAATTGCGCGGCAGCCAGTTCCAGAACCGGCGCTGCGGGCTGATAACGCTTTTGCGCGAGGAGTCGCAGCCCGACGCCTTTCGGGTCTTTCTCCGCCTCGGCGAGCAATCCCGCCTCGTCGTCGGCAAACGCGCCTTGATGCCACAGGCCATCGCGGAGTTGAAAGACAGGCTTTGGCTTTACTTCTACGGACATGATTTTCCGGCTGGCTGCATTCTCTTTTCGAGCATCTCGTGCCCGGTTGCCGGACAGATTCCCACAAACTCAAACCCTGCGGCAATGTAGATTCGGCGCGCCCGCTGATTTTGTTGCGCGACTTTCAAAAGGACAGTTTCCACGCCATTTTCAGCGCACCATGCGAGGGCGAAACGCAATGACTCCCGCGCGAGCCCGCGACCCGCGGCATGCTCCGCGACGAAGACGCCGTAACTCGGCCGCGCATACCCCGCATCAAAACCGCGGAGCATGAAGAATCCCGCGATTTCTTCTTCCACGCAAAGCGCCCAAAAGCAGTCGCGCCGCGCAGCGGACACGACTTCTGCAACTGAGCGTTCATCAAATTCGAACGGCGAAAAATGAGCGATGTAATCCGTGCGCTGTTTCGCAAGGAGCTTCGCGAGCGCAGGCGCGTCGCCGGCATTTAGAGGGCGAATCGAAGTCTCAAACATCGGCTTCCATTTCCCACTGCGCGGGCACCAACGCCGTTCCCGATACAATTGCCGGCACTTTTCCGCTTCCGAAAAAATCGCCCGACTCCACGGGAAGTTCTATCGCGTCCTCGATCGCATCAAGCATCTCGCCGTGCCGTGAATTTGTCGCGATTTGGAATGTGATCTTATACGTCGCAGCCGGAAGCGGGAGCTTCGGAATCCTGCACACAAAAACACCCTTCGCCGGCAGCTTGCCAAACTCCTTGCCGACGAGCGGATTCGACTGCGTGAAAACGGGGATGCCGAGATGCGTGCGCACATTGATGCGGACGCTGAGATGTGGAAACACGGCCTCCGTGGGGTTTTCGAATTGCAGGCAAATCGCGATGTCTTCCCCGGAGTTTACGGATTGCACGACGTTGCCGGCTGCATTCCTCACGTCGAATCCCACGACGCGAATCAGACCATTGCCGGTGCGATCGGTGCGGTCCCGCACGCTTACCCCGTGCACCGCGTTCATCTCGGCGTAATGCTGGAGCGCGTCGATCTGCGTTCCGTCAAAAGCGATACGTCCCCGCTGGAGGACAATTCCGCGATTGCACAGCGCCTCGACCGTCGCCGCGTTGTGACTCACGAACAGCACCGTCCTCCCTGATCCCGCGACCTCGCCGATTTTTCCGAGGCATTTTTGCTGGAACGCTGCGTCCCCGACCGCGAGGACCTCGTCGATCATGAGCAACTCGGCTTCGAGGTTTGCAGCCACCGCGAACGCGAGGCGCACGCGCATTCCCGATGAGTAGCGTTTCACCGGCGTATCAAGAAACTGCTCCACACCGGAAAACGCTACGATCTCGTCGAACTTCGATGCCACCTCCTTCCGCGACATTCCAAGGATCGCGCCGTTCAGGAAGACATTGTCGCGGCCGGAAAGTTCCTGATGAAAGCCGGTGCCCACTTCGAGCAGCGATGCAATGCGTCCCTTCATCCGGATCGCGCCGCGCGTCGGCGAGGTGATGGAGCTGAGGATCTTCAGCAGCGTGGATTTGCCGGCGCCGTTTCGTCCCAGGATTCCGACGACCTGTCCTTGCTGGATGTCGAAACTCACGTCGCGGAGCGCCCAAAACACGTTTGGCGCATCGTCCGGTTCCTCTCCGCCAAAGAGCTTCCGCCGCCAGTCTGCCACAAAGGTTTTCCGGCTCAGTTCGCCCAGGCGATAACGCTTGGCGAGATTTTCGACTCGGATGGCTACAGACATTCTTAATAGAAAATCACGCTGGCACCCGGCATCCCTTGCAGAGAATCATCGTGCGCGGAATGGCCTCGGGGCTGGCGGGGTAATCAAGGATTTTCACCTCGCGGAAGTGAACCTCCAGCGCGGCCATGAAGGCTTCCAGCGTGTACCATTCGGGCAGCGGGTCTTTAGGCTTCTCCCGACCCGCAAGGCCGTTCGGCATAAACTCGGTGAGCAACGCGTCCGACGTGTAGGATGCCAGACATTTCACCGGATACTCCCAGCGGTACTTTTGTCCCAGCGCCAGATGGTGCGTGAGTGCGAGCGCCATCGCGAGTTCGGCACGCTGCTCCCGACGTCGCGGAACGAGCGCATTTGCACACGCCGCAGTCACCGATATCGTCCGCGCGGATTGCTTCGCGTGGCGGTAGAGGCTTTCGACAGCGCCTTCATCAAAATCCAGCGCGAACACCGTCGCGCCCTGTCGCGCCGCCATGAATGAAAAGAACCCCTCGTTCGCCGCGAGATCCGCAACGGTCTTCGGTTTCAGGTCCCTCAAAACGCCACGCACCGCAGTCCGCCGGGCATTGAGATTGTTCTCATCGGGAGGTGTCGGATTGTTCTCCTGATAAGCCTGCCAGAAAGTTCCCGGCGGCTTGAGCGACTTCGGCAATTGCGCGAGTTCCGCCTCCAGAAGCAGCTTCCTGCGTCCGGAAACGCTCGTTTCATTTGCAATCGCACGACCAGCCATGAAACGCCCGGGAGACCACTTTGGCTTCCCCAAGATCGCTTCCGCCTCGGCATCCGATACGCCTTCATCGCGAAATGCCGAGCGAACCATTCCGGCGAGCTGCGGACGCGCCGCGATGACCGACAAAGGATTTGCCAGCCATCGACGGAATTCCTCCATCCCCATCACCGACTTGGAAATCGGGCCAATCGATCCGAAGTCCAGCCATGTAAACTGAGCGTTGTCCAACTGGGCGAAATTTCCGCCGTGACCGTCCACAAGCCCTAGATTGTGCGGCAGCAACTCAAGATTGATGCGAAGCCAGATTTCCGCGGCATCCAGCAGCATGGTCCGCGACCAATCCTGAGGAAACGTCTCGAACGGAATGAGCCGGTGCGAGAGAATCATCTCCATGCCTTCCATGGAATACTGCGAAATCTCCGTGGGAATCAGCCACCCGCGATCCACGAGCTTCTTTACAATCCCTTCGTCGAAGAGTCTGCGGACATGGGCTCCTCTGCCTTTTCGTACGGTTCGAAAATACGCTCCGTTCCATTGAAATACGCGGCCTACGGGATCGAGCCCGCGAGGTCCGATCCAGCGGACTTCTGATTGATCGATGGTTGTCAAATTCGTGAAATGTCGGGTGAAATTGAGGAACCTACACGGTGTCCATTACGTTCTGCTCCGTGCGGTTAAAGGACATCACCCCGATGAGCAAAACGGCGAGCGACACGGCGAAACTCAGGGCGAGGTATTCCTTCGTGACCGTGCCTTTTCCGGTAAACGCGAGCCGCATCGCCTCTACAACCGGCACCATCGGGTTCACCATGAGAACCTTTGCCACCATGGCATTCTCCAGTCTTCCAACGGGGAAGGCCACCGAGCTGCCGTACATCAAAAGTTGCAGCCCGAAGCCCGTGGCCATCGCCAAATCCCGGTAGCGGGTGCTGAGTGCCGAGACGATCAATCCGAGGCCAAGTCCCAGCATCGCAGTCTGCAACAGAAAGAGCGGCAGCAGAAACGCACGCCAGTTTGGATCGAGGTGGACGGGGTGCGCGGCATCAGGAAACCAGTTCTTTTTCGCGCAATAAAATCCGACTCCCACCAACAGAACGCAAAACTGAATAGCGAAACCGGCAAGGTTCGTGAGCACCTGCCCGAGGGGCACTGCAAGCCGCGGGAAATAGACCTTTCCAAACAACTGCGCGTTTTTCGTGAATGTGTTCGCGGTCTTCGACACGCACTCCGTGAAAAAGCCCCAGATGATCAGCGCGCTCATATAGAACACGAAATGCGGCGTATGATCCGTGTTCTTCTGGTCTTTTCCAGCCAGGAGCTGACCAAAGATGAGACTGAAAACGACCGTCGCCATCAGCGGCTGGATGACGAACCACACCGGCCCGAGCACCGTCTGCTTGAACTGCGCCGTGAGGTCGCGCAACGCCAGCAGCCGGATCAAATCCCGATAGCGCCACAACTCCCGCCATGGAATATCCAGCAGGCTACGTTTCGGGACGATTTCCTTGTCCCATTTCTCTGTCGTTGTCGTGATTTCGCTCAATAAATTGGAAGTGCGTCCGCGGATTTTGGCAGGCTGCCGCCATCGGTCGTTCGCTTCCATTTTCTGAAAACGAGACCGGTGGTGGAGTGATTCCATCGCAGACTCATGAATGTGCGCGCCGGGCGGAGCAGTAGCAGAGATACACGACGCCGCGCCGCCAGTGCAACCACCGCAGCGGCAAACTTCCATCTTTCGCGAAAGGCGTTGTGACCACGCCGGCATATTCCAGCGATGGATTGCTTACCGCTCCGCGAGAACGTGGATGGCTACACGCGCCACGCGACCAGCGTCATCCACGGCTTGGAGTGTCCATTTTCCCGGCGTCGGCGACCAGAGGAGCGGCTGGGAGGGTGCGCTGGCACCGAGGTAGTGTTTTCCCTCGAACCAATGCACCGAGCGCGTTCCGGCGGCGGCTTCGGCTTCGAGAGGGATGGAGTTTTTTTCCGTCCGCCCCGGTCGCACCACGTATGTGAGGGCGGACTGCGGTGACACGATTCGTGGCGGCGTGCCCGCGTGAGCGTCCGGCGATTGTGTCCGCGGAAAACCGGCGCGACGGAACTGCTCCAGCCGATGCGACGGCCAGAACTCGCGCACGACTCCGCCAGTCGAGCGATGCACGTCGCACTCGGTGATCGGCGAAACTCCGGCGATGAACGGTCCGCGCAATCGGTTCGGGCAAACGCCGTTCGCGAGGCAACCCGAGTCCGCGCAAAGCTCGACGTCAACGATTCCGGGCGGTCGCGTCTTCTCCGTCGGGTGCAGGCCGAGACGAAGGACGGTCTGAAAAAGAAGCGGCGCAGCGGTATCGCGGGCGAAAAGTCCCGGCATCGGTGCACCGTTGAAATTTCCCACCCAAACGCAAAGCACCCAATCGCCGCAAACTCCGCACGCCCACGCATCGCGGAATCCGTGGGACGTTCCGGTTTTGAACGAAAGCCCGCGTGCGCCGTCGTGGATCGCACTGAGAGTGAGAGTTCGAGCTTCGGCGGAAAGACGCGGTGCAAGGTCCGTCGCGTCGGCGCGCCCCGTGAAAACCAGCGGACGGCTCACGCCATCGCTCGCGAGCATCGCATAAAGGCGGGCGAGTTCTTCGAGCGAGACCTCGCCTCCGCCAAGCGCGAGCGACAGTCCGTATTCGCCGGGCGGCTTCTCAAACGCGACACCTGCACCGCGCAAAAAGCCGTCGAGTCCGCTTCCGCTCAAACGGGACGCGAGCTCGACTGCGGGCACATTCCGGCTGCGCCGAAGTGCATCGGCAGCGGAAATCGGTCCGAGAAAACCACGGTCGCTGTTCTCCGGATTGTAGCTGCCGAAGCGGTGCGCCGTGTCATCGAGCAGGGTGCGCGGGTGAATCAATCCCTGATCCATCGCGAGCCCATAAACAAACGGTTTCAGCGCGGAACCCGGCGAGCGCCGCGCGGTGATCCCGTCCACCTGCCCTTGGATCCGTGCATCATAAAAACCCGCCGACCCGACATAGGCGCGGACTTCCCGCGTTGGCGCGTGGACGAGAATCGCCGCCGCGTTTCGCAGCCCTCGCGGGCGCCACCGTTCGAGAAATTCGCCGATACTCCGCTCGACCGTTGCCTGCTGTGAATGATCCACCGTAGTAACTACACCGCCCATCCGACGGGCGAGGTGCGGCGCATTGCGCGGAACCGGAACGGGCCGGAGTGCATACTCCGCATCCATCTCGGTCGTGTCGGTCAGGCGTGCAATCAGCCGCGCTTGCGCAGCCTGCCCGGCATGGTTGTCCTCGCGCGGTCGCCGCACCGTGGGCCGCTGCGGGATCACGGAAAGCGCCACCGATTCCCGGAGCGTCAGATCCCGCGCCGACTTGCCGCACCACAGCCATGCAGCGGCCTCGATTCCCTCTACATTTCCACCGTACGGCGCCACGGTGAAATACGCTTCGAGAATCTCACGCTTGCTGTAGTGCCGTTCGATTTGAAAGGCTCGGAACAACTGCGTGAGCTTGCCGCTCCAGGTCCGCGTATGCAGTCCCCAGCGGAGCCGGGCATACTGCATCGTGAGCGTCGAGGCACCCCCGAGTTTCTGCCCGCTCACCGCTCCCCACACAGCGCGCAAAAGCGAGCGAGGGTCCGCCCCGGCGTGGGAAAAGAAACGGCGGTCCTCCATCTCCAGCGTCGCTTTCACCATCGTCCCGGAGATTGCATCGAGCCGCGCGGGGATTCGGAATTTCTCGTCGTCGGTCAGCGCGAGATGCATCAGACGTCCCTCGCGGTCACGCATCTGCGCGGAGAAGCCCAAGTCTTTTGGATACAATTCGGGACGCGGAAGGAGCAGCCAGCCAATTGCGAGGACAACGACAAGCACGACGAAGACGCGCAGGAGTCTTACAAATCGCCGCTTCATTCCCGTGGCGCGATGGTGATGCTCCCGCCGACTCCGCGACCATGAATGGCGCGGTCATACATATTCTCCGCGAACGCCGGGGGAATTGCGAATGTCCCCACGCAGGTCGGACGCACGGCGTAGTCGAAGACCCTTGATTCACCGGCCCCGAGCGAGGTGAAGAACAGGGCGCGGTCTTCGCGCACATCGACATACTCGCTTCCCGGGACCGCGTGCAGGCCGGGCTTCAGGCCGTCGGGTGCCAAATCGAACCCGCCCGGAAACAACTCATTCACCGCGATGTGTGTCTGAGCGCGGGCATTCACATTGCGAACTCGGACCCGCAGTCGGAGCGTGTCTCCGACTCGGGCGACGACGAACGGTTTTCCATCAGCCCCGAGCAATTCGCGGGAGACCTCGAGGCCCTTCGTATCAGCAACGACCGGAGGGACTTTGTCATAGCCTGCTTCCACAACCTGATACCAAGCGCCGAGGTCCGGCGCTCCCGCCGGGCGGTCGAGCAGGAACTGGAGCGATGCGACCGTTGATGGGATTTTTCCCGACACCATTCCCAGCGCTCCGGGCGCGACATTTTTGATCGCTACTTTGATTCCGGAATCCTTCGCCAGCCCCGCGTACGAACGCAGGGCGAGAACCGACCACGCCGCGCCCAGCGTATGGAATCGCCCGTCCGTGATAGGCTCGGTAATGAGCCGCAAATCGTCGTAGCCAAACGTCCCGGCAATTTCCGGAAAGTGACGGCAGATGACCACGAACGATTGAGCCGATTGCGTGAGTTGCGACTCGTAGAAATAGCTCGCGTCCGCAGGAGCCTTCGCGCTTCGAATTGCCTTCCAGTGAGCGCTGATGAGCTTCGTCGCCTCATCGTCCTTTTTGAGCAGCCGCCACGTCGCGGCGAGCCACGCGGCGGAGTTGTCGGGCAACCACGCGTCCTTGCTGATTTGCCCGAGCGAGTCGCGCAGGTTGAGCGCGTAGTTCGTCGTGACCACGCCGTGGCGGGTCAGCAAATAGATCGCCGCGGCCTGAAGTGATGCGTCGTGGCGCGTCGCGACTTTCGGGATCGAGGCCATCGCTTTGAGCCGCTTCAGCATTCCATCGAGCATTGATGCCGGCACTTGAAACTCCGCAGCTTTTGCCTCGGTGAGAAAATGCGCGACGTAGAGTGTCACGTAGTCGAGCCCGCCGCTGACTTGGCCGGAAGTCCAATACCCGAAGCCTCCGTCCGGCCCCTGCCTGCGGGCCAGTTGCGAGATTGCGCGTCCCACCGCGTCTTTCGCGCGAAGCCGATCCTCCGCCGCCAGCCACGGGAACGCCTTGCTGGTAATCTGCTCCGAGCAGCCATGCGGATACGCGTCGAGATACGCCTCCAGCCCGCGGTTTAATCCCAGCGGAGTCGTGCTCGCGACTGCTTCACGCCGCGCGAACTCCGGCATCAGTGCGCGGCCCGCTCTCAGATCGTGCGTGGCGAGCCGGAACCAGCCGCTTTGGATCTCCGTCGTGAATGGCGTCGTGGGGCGAACGCTCATCGTCGAACGAACCTCCACCCGCTGATTTCCCGCACTCGCGGAAAACTTCAGCTCCGCGTTGCCCAGCGTCGCTTTTGCCCGGACACGAAAGCGGACGGTCTCCTCCGTATTCACCTCGATCGTCAGCGGACTCTTCGGCGCTTCCATGATCTCGAGCGCTCCCGAGGACTCTGCGGTGATCGTGACGGAGTTGCTCGCATCTGCCCCTTCCGTTTGATTCGCCACGGTCAGCGATGCGATGAACTCGTCGCCCGGCGCGATGAAGAACGGTGCGTTGGGCGTCAGCACGAACGACCCTTTCACAATCGTCTGCGCCTGCGCCGTGCCTACCACGTCGAGCGCCACGGCAGTCGCCATGATATTCAGCCGGCCCGCAAAATAGTCGGGCACATCGTAGCGAACCTCGCGCCGCTCCGGACCGCCATCAAGGATTCCGCTCCAGAAAACCACGGGCGCAGCTTTGCGACGTTTGAACGGATTCATCCCGAGGTTCAGCGCGACCGAGTCGCCATCGCCCCCGTACGCTTTGGACTGTTTGAGGACCGAAAATTCCGGGAGCAGCAAGTCCATGAGCTGCCACGTCCCGACTTCCAGCGAGCGTTGGCGGAAGAACAATGCGAGCGGATCGGGAAGCCGGTAATTCGTCACCCGATGGATGCCTTCATCCACGGCCCAAATCACCACACGCGATTTGCGGTCGCAGCGATAGCCAATCTTCAGCGGCTCGCCGGGCTTCACGCGCTCCGGCACGTCCAGCGTCACGCCGAGTTTGCGCTGATCAGTCGCGATGCGAAACGGCGCGACACCGACCGTGAGCGGGTTCGTAAATATCTCGGGCGAGTCGAGCCCGCGCACCAGCGCCACATTCACAAAAGCCGAACCTTCCAGTCCGGCGGGGATGTTCATTTTCTGCACGGACGAAGACGAGTCCGCCTTGAACCACTGCCATCCGAGCACGCGCTCACGCTCAATCGTCATGAGCCCGCCGCCCGAAAACGGCGCACGCAGAGCAACCTCAAGCTCGCCGCCCGGACGGAGTTCCCGCGCGGGCATTGTCACTTCCAGTTCGCTGTCGCGCTCGAGATTCCGGCCCGGTTCGCCCGGACCGACCACGACGAACGGCTGCACACACAGCACAGAGTCATCTCCATCGCGCCACTCATAGCGGAAGCGTCCGGCTTTTCCGGTCGGGAGCATCAGCTCGCTTTCGCCCGCAGGAAGGTCCACGGCCAGCGCTTCCAACTCGCGGTCTTTCTCGCGCGACACGTATGCAAATGTGCCGTTGTCCTGCTTGGTCAGAACCGAGATGTGGCGGGTTTCGATGAGCTTTCGCGTCAACCCCGGCGCAGCCACCGCACGAAGATCCGGACCGACTGCGACGATGCGCAATTTCGCGGGAACGTCGCGGCCGATAAAGTCGAGGTCGCCATCCGCTTTGCACCCGAGCAGCCGATCGTGAAGCGAAATGAGCGTGCTCACCGCGCCACGAACGCCGCGTCCGCCATCGGGCTCAAACGCCTCGAAATTGACTCCGACTGACAGCAGTGGTGCAGAATAGCTTCCGAGCGAGAGCGGGAAAACCGCCTGTCCCTCCGCGTTGGTTTTCTGCTCGGTGAGCTCCACTGTTCTTTCCTCAAAGTGGTCGTTGTTCGGCAGGTGAAAGCGCCATCCCGGCCATGCCTCGAAACTCGGTGCAGCAGCGTGGAGCGTCATCGTGCCGGTGACGCGCCGTTCCGCGGCTGCGATTCCGAATAGCGTCTGCACATTCACTTGCGCCGATACGTCTCCGGGCTTCTGCCAGCCTGCGGTGGAAGCAGGATCGAGCTTCGTGGTCATCTTCATTCGATCGGGCTGGAAGTCCTCCACGCGAACGACCGTGTGACCGAGATGCGTCTGCTCTTCCTCCTCGTCATCGCCGCGTTTCTTTTTCTCAACGCCGGCCCTGCGGAGGTTGATTCGCCAGACGCCTGTCGGCGCGGTTTCAGCCGTCGGCACTTCAAATTCGACGAACCCATCCGCAGTCAGCTTCGCGGGAAAAGTGCCCGCCTCTTCTTCCTTGGCATTTGTCACGGTGAGTTCCACCGGGATGCCTGCCAGCGAGCCCTTCCAGTCCCGCTGACGCACGATCGCCGCGACGTGAATCGGATCGCCGGGACGGAAAATGCCGCGCTCCGTGAAGACGAATGCATCGAGCGCAGTCGCCTCGCTCTGCGGGATTCCCTCGATGTCAAAGCGCGTCAGCTCCAGCTTCCGGTCGCTCCGTTCCCACGGGATGAACGCCAGATCCGAGCCCTTGCGCGCAACGATTGCCACGGCCTTGCGCTCGCGTTTCAGGCCGTCGAGCGCAGGGAGCGCGGCGTGGCCTTGGGCGTCGGTCTCGATGTCCACGAGCGACTCGCCGTTCTTCGCCAGCGCGGTGATACGCACTGCGGCGACTGGCTCGCGCGATTTGAAAGATTGCACAAAGACATCGCGCGTTCCGTCCGCGTTGCGCTTCACCAAAAGGCCTAGGTCCGTCACTAAGAGGAAGCGCCGATCTGCCGCGCCGTTGTCTTCTTCATCGTCGAATGTCACGTCCTCACCCTGACCGTTCAACACGACCCAATCCGGGTCCGGGTCGTCTTTGTCCGCCTCCTTGTCTTCGTCCGTGTGCTTTCGCGCGCCTTCCAGCTCGATGAAGAAAAGTCCCCGCGACGGCTCCGGGTCGCTCGGGTCTGCTCCGGCGAGCGCTGCGGCGAAATCGAACGCCGAGTAGCTGGCCTCGTGGTCATTGCGCTTTGCGATGTGCTGCGTCTCGCGGTGAAACCGCGCGATGTCGTCCTTCCCGAAGCTGCCGCGAAACTCCGGCGCTTGAAACTCACCGCCCGTCTGGCTCACCAAATGATTGATCTGTCCCGCAGGCACGCGCCCCAAGGTGAATCGCAGGTGCTCGTAGCCTCGCGACTTGATGCTCAGTTTGCGATCCCCGTTCAGCGCGAGGATGCCGCCTTCTCCCACGATCCGCGCTTCTTTCGGATAAGCCGGAACAACGATGGGAGTCTCGAACGCACGCCCAAGCTCGAAGCCTCCCGTCGCCGGAGTCCCCGCTGGCACTCGAAGGAACAGCGTGCCATGGGCAAGCGGCGGAAGTCGGAAAACGAAGCTCTTTGCGTGCTTGGGCGGCTCTTCCTCCTCCACAAGTTCGGCTTTCACCGGAGTCGCAGTTTTCAGTACCTCGGGCGTCACGTCTGCCGTCTCCCACTGCTCATCGCGCGACGGAAGGATCCAAAGCGAGAGCGCCTTCGCGAGCGTGCCGGGCTCCACCCACGCGCTGCTTTCGAGAAATAAATGCTGTCGGGGCTCGCCGTCTTCCGCAGGCACGATCTGGAGTTTCACGCTCGAGAGATTGAAGCCCGAGGTCCGCGTCGGGACCTTAATCTTCGTCACCACTTCCGTGCCGAGCGCCGCACCGCCGGCCATCGCGGTCGTGTCCGGCGAAATCGCGATTCTTATAAAGTCCTCGTTCTCCGGGATGGTGATTCTCGGCGAGTGGATGTGAAATTGGAACAGCGAGTCGGACCGCCCCACATCCACATTACTCCCCGCCACGAATATTCCGCCGCCACCGGTCGCCGTGACGGAGATGCGCTTCTCCACAGTTTCCAGCGCGACCGGATAGTTGAACGAGATCGAGCCGACCGCTTGATGCACACCCGGTTCGTCCGGCGATGTGTCGAACGTCTCAGCGTGAAATGTCGCCGTCAGTTTGTGTGTCGTGAACTCCACCACCGGCACCTTGTTCTCCGTATGCGGAGCCAGCCCGGCAGGGTCGATGGTCACTTTATACAGCGTCCCCGCCGGCCACGGCTTCTCCGGGGTGAACCGAAGCGAACGCGCACCCGTCCACGTCCACACGCCCGGCGTCGCAGGGGCGATGCTGGCGGCTTTCGCCATGCCGTCTTTTTGGATTATTTCCAGCGGCGCAGCATCCCCATCGAAGCTCACCACCAGCGGCGTGATGTCCGGCCCTTTCGTCTCCTTATTCCACCCGATGGCCGGCACTCCGGCTTTCGCAGAAACGGGGCGCACCGCCACAAGTTCGCGGGGCCGCGGCTTGTGCGCCTCGCGCCACAGCCACCACTCCCACCCGCCATAGCCGAGCCCGATCAACACACACAGCGAGGCCAGCAAACCCCTCGGGCGTTTTACAATCAGCCGCCCGAGTCCGAGGAGCCAGACCGGCGGCGTCCAACGACCAAAGATGGCCGCGGGAATCTTGAAAAAGAGCGAAACGAAATGACGTAGGTTCATAGGGCCTAGAACGAGTCATTTTTCCCATTCTTTCAAAAATTCGTAAAATTCGTCTCTTTTCCCGCAAGCTAGTCCAAACCGCCCCATCGCGAGGTGAAAGTAGTCCGCGACTTCAGTCGGCACGACGCGACAAGCAGAGACGGTATGGAAGTGCCCTCGCCCGTCTCCCTGCGAAGCGCGCCCTGCTTCTCTTTTCCACGTCGCCGATGACAGCTTCACCCTGTTGCGTTCGATTTTTGGACAATTGAACCCCCGACTCACCCCTGCCCTTGCATGTTGCCTCGTTCGGGGCGGCGTGCTTTGTTGGTTCCACTCATGAAGCTCATTCGACTCGCTGCCGCCGTGCTGAACCAGACCCCTCTCGACTGGAAGCATAACTCCGGCAATGCGCGCGCGGCGATTGCGGAGGCGCGCGCGGCGGGGGTCACGGTGCTTTGTTTGCCCGAGCTTTGTCTCACGGGGTATGGCTGCGAGGATGCGTTTCTCAGCGCGAACACGCACGCTCGGGCATGGGCGGCTTTGCGCGAATTGCTGCCGGCGACGGCGGGGATGGTGGTTTCGTTTGGGCTGCCAGTACTGCACCAACATGCGGTGTTTAATTGCGCCGCGCTTGCGGTGGATGGAAAGCTCGTGGGGCTGGTGGCGAAGCGGCATCTGGCGGGCGATGGGATTCACTACGAGCCGCGCTGGTTCAAGGCGTGGCCGGTAGAACTGCGGGATGTTTTTACTGCGCCGGATACAGGAGAAGAGATTCCGATCGGGGATCTGATGTTCGCCGTGGGCGGGGTTCGGATCGGGTTTGAGATTTGCGAGGATGCGTGGGTGGCGCAACGGCCCGGCGCGTTGCTGGCGCGACACGGGGTGGACGTGATTCTGAATCCGAGCGCGAGTCATTTTGCATTCGGAAAGATGGAGGTGCGGAAGCGTTTCGTGCTGGAAGGGTCGCGCGCATTCGGAGTGAGCTATGTGTATGCGAACTTGCTGGGCAATGAGGCGGGGCGGGCAATTTATGACGGTGAGGCACTGATCGCGAGCGGCGGCAAACTCATCGCCGAGGGGCTGCGTTTTAGCTTCCGCGATTGTTTGGTGACGAAGGCGACTGTCGATATCGATGCGACGCGAATCGGGCAGGCGCGGACGGCGAGCTTTCAGCCGGACCTCTCGGGGGACAATCCGCTTTCGGTAAGGGTGGCGTTCGAGTGGCCTGCGATCGCTCCGGGTTCCACGGAGCTCCGGGCGGCTGCAAATTGGGAAAGCAGCGGGCGGCTGAAGGAAGAGGAATTTACGCGTGCGGAGGCGCTGGGGCTTTTTGATTATATGCGAAAGAGTCGCTCGCGGGGATTTGTGGTGTCGCTAAGCGGAGGTGCAGATTCCGCGTCGATCGTGTGCCTCATCGCGCTGATGGTGGAGCTCGCAGTTGCAGAGTTGGGGACGGATGGATTCCTGGAAAAAATCGCGCGCTCCGGCTGGCAGCTCACGCGCGACGGGCTGATGGAACAGTTGCTCATCACTGCGTATCAGGCCACGGAGAATAGCGGCGATGTCACGAAGAACGCGGCCAGCGCTGTCGCCGGGGCCATCGGCGCGAAGCATCTGGAACTCGATATTTCGGAGATTCATCGCGGATACGTTTCGATGATCGAGGGCGCAATGGGGCGTCCGCTTGCGTGGACGACGGACGACATCGCGCTGCAAAATATCCAGGCCCGTGTGCGCTCGCCAGGGATCTGGATGCTCGCAAACATCCGCAACGCGCTGCTGCTCTCAACGAGCAATCGGAGCGAAGCCGCCGTGGGTTACGCGACGATGGATGGTGACACCAGCGGCGGGCTCGCGCCCATCGCCGGAATCGATAAGGCGTGGCTGCGCGAGTGGCTGCGCTGGGTGGAATCGGACGGCCCGCTGGTTGGTAATAGCGGGTTTGCGATCCCGGCGTTGAGCGCGGTGAACAAGCAGGCGCCAACCGCCGAATTGCGCCCCGCAGAACGCGCCCAGACCGATGAAGCGGACCTGATGCCTTACCCGTTGCTCGACGCCATCGAGCGCGCGGCGATTCGCGACAAGCAAAGTCCGCTGGAGGTTTTCCAAGTCATGCGTGTGCAGTTCCCGGATATCGAGCCACGCCAGCTCGGAGCGTGGGTGGAACGCTTTTTCCGGCTGTGGAGCCGGAACCAATGGAAGCGCGAGCGCTACGCACCGAGCTTCCATCTCGACGACGAAAACCTCGATCCGAAGACGTGGTGCCGCTGGCCAATTTTGAGCGGCGGATTCGAGCAGGAACTCGTGGAGCTACGCGTCTTCGTGGCCGCGCTGTAATAACGCTGCGCTGTCTTTCCTGTCGGCCGCCACAGGAAACGCCCACTTGTGATAGACGAGAAATTTCACCCATCCCATGCAGAGCTGGGTGGTGATGACGTCGAAATCCAGCCTGCTTCCGCCGAAGTGCCGCGCAATGCCGATGTCGAAGTGCTTGAAAATCGTGAGCAGCAGCGAGGAGATTCCCCACATCACAATGACCACCGTGATGTAACGCGCGAACGCATCCCGTTTCCGTGAGCTCGTGCGGAAGTTGACGAAGTAATTCCACAGAAAGAAAAACGATGTTCCCGCTCCCACGCTGCACGCCGCCTTCGCCCAGACCGGCAGCGATGTGTGTGCGCTGAGATATTTGAACGGAAGTGCGATGAGGAGGTAGTTCACGACGGCTCCCACGAGAAAAAGCGCTAATCTTTGGCGGACACTCTGTTTCATTTCCAACCTGCTTTGAAGCGGAACCGGTAATCAGTCCATCTCATTATGTGCGGCGCGATTCGTGAACATTGGACCGCGGCAGCAGTCCAAGGCCGTTCCGGCTGGCAGTCTTCTCTGGATGTTTTCGCCCTACCTTCCGCGCGATGCACCCGATGAGGACAGGAACTCGCCGCCGTATTTCACCGGGCCGAGGCTGATTGGGTTGCGCAGTTCGCGGTCGCCGAGCAATGGGGCTTCGTCGGATGTGTCGAGGCCGACGATGTCGCCGAAGAAGAAGTGACCGGCGTTGAGCGCTGGCGAGTAGTAGGTGCGCAGGTTGTGGCCTGCTTCGCTGCCGAGGCTGTGGTAGGCGCTGAGCTGTGTGATTTGGACCGAGTTCGGGTAGTCCCGGATGGTCGTGCTTGCGAAGGTCGCGAGCCAGTTTCCACCGGAGTCCACGACGACGGTTTGTGTGCCGATGTTTTCGCCCTTGGAGTTGAGCATCGTGAGCACGAGCGTCGAGCCTGGGTCCGCTTCGCCGGAGTAGATCGGCTGGAGCGGCAGGAGCGGCAGGCGGTAGATATCGTTGTCCGACGGGACGAACGGATAGTTCGGGCTATTCAGTCCATCGACCGGATAACCGAGCCTGTTGAAGCTGTCCCAGAAGAATCCGGCCGTCGGAGGTTGCTGCGGCACAGCGCCGACTTTGACGCCCACGTCTGCAGTGACTTCGTAGTCGTTGAGGCCGCCTTTTCCGAGCAGACCGTCGCCGCTCTTGCGCTCGACCGGACTGTCGCCATCGAGCGAGGACCATGTGATATCCGCGCCATTAGTGAGCGTCGTTCCGGCTTTCACGCCTGCGCCAATGCGCACCTGGTAGGTGATGGTCACGGAGCCGCCGACCGGGATGTCGAATTCGCCGGAGATGCCAGTGCCGGATGCTGCGGCGGCCTTTGTGATGACTGCGCCGCCGCTGGTCTTGGTGGTGATGCTCACGAGCGTCATTCCCGGCGGAAGTGCGTCGGTGAAGAGCGTCTCCCAAGCCGTGGCCTTGCTGTCCGGTGTGTGGCGCAGAGTGACGGTGAATGTGACGAGATCGCCGGGCTTCGGCGTTTTCGGGCCGGTGGTGATTTGCTTGTCGAGCGAGAGGATCGGCTCGGCGATGACTGTGCGCACCGCCGGGGAAACGACGCTTGGTGGCAATGGATCGCTGACGCCGTCGCCGGTGATGTCGTAGCGGGCGGCGAATGTGTTGTCCATTGCACGGCCGTTTTGGTTGGCCGCTTCGTTCACGGCACGGGCGTTGAACTCCAGCACGACGAACTCGCGGTCGGCGTCGCCCGGGGCGACCTCGGTGTTGGTGAGGTTGCCGATCTTGAAGTAAACGTCGGTGCCGCTGCGATACCGGTCATCATTGAGCGTGAGGCTCGTTGAGATTTGCGCGTCGCTGAGCAGGAAGGTCGGCTTGAAGTTGAGGTCCGTCGAGCCGAGGCCTGCGCCGATGAGCGTCGTGGAGGTCACTGCGCTACCGCCCGTCGAGATGAATCCCACCGCTGCGGTGCCGTCGTTGATGAACGTGAGGCCGCGCGGCAGAAACTCCGCGAGGACGAAGTCGTTGAGCGTGCCTTCGGGCAGCGCGATGATGAGGCGGAAGCGGACGGTTTCGCCGATGCTGAGGTTTGCTCCGCTGGTGCCGATATTACTTGTCGAGGCGATGCTCTTCACCGGGTCGTAGCGGAAGATTTCCGCGAAGCTGTAATCGGTCGCGTCCACTCCGTTGCCGAGACCGATGCTGGTGAAGCGGTCGTTGACGAGGTTCAATCCGCCGACGCTGCCGACGAGGTCCACACCGTCGTTGTAATCGGTCGGCTGCGTTTCCGTAATCGTGTAGTTGCCGGCGAGGAGGTCGATGAAGACATAGTTTCCGCTCGCGTCGGTGGTCGTGAGAATGTTCACGGTGGCTCCGTTTGCGTCGGTGCCGGTGAGGCGGACCTGCACGCCCGGGATGCCGATTTCGGTTCCGCTCAGAATTCCGTCGAGGTTGTCGTCGCGGAAGACCTGGCCGCCGATGCTGCCTGCGATTTCGCCGAAGTTTTGATCGGTGAGGCCGGTGGTCGGGACGGTGACATTCAGGACGTTGAGCGTGCTGCTGTCATAGCCCTTCGGCTGTGTTTGCACGATGGTGTAATCGCCCGCCGGGAGATTGCTGAACGTGTAGTCGCCCGCGGCGTTGCTCGTGGTGGTGGCCACGATGTCGCCGTTGTTGTCGAGCAGCGTGATGAGGACGCCTGCGACTCCGTTTGGCTCGGTGCCGGGTTCGCGGATGCCGTCGCGATCGCGATCCACCCAGACGTTGCCGGTGAGTGTCGTGCCGAGCTCGCCGAATGTGTAGCCGGTCGCGTCGGTGACGTTGTCGCCAGTGACGGTGAGCACAACGCCGCTGAGGACATCGTTACCCGTCGTGCCGCCGATGGTGCCGGTGGCGTCGAGGCCGTCGGCAAATGCGACGGGCTGCGTCTCGGTTACGGTGTAGCCTGCGGCGTCGGAAGCGAGCAGGTCGGTGAAGACGTAGTTGCCGTTTGCGTCGGTGACCACGGTGAGGCTCACGGCAGCGCCGTTGATATCGAGGCCAGTGAGCGTAACGGTCACGCCTGCGATTCCGGTTTCCGATGCGCCGAGGCGGGTGCCGTCGTTGTTCACATCATTGAAGACGCTGCCGGCAAGGCTGCCGAGCGTTTCGCCGAAGCCGATGTTTTGCACGAGCGTATCCGCCGGAACGACGACGTTGCTGAGAGTGCTCACGGTGCTGCTGCCGTAGCCGGCGGGCTGCACTTCGCGGACGGTGTAAGTTCCGGGTGTGATGTTGTTGATCACGTAGCGGCCATCCGGGCCGGTGATTCCCGTGCCGACCACGGTGTTCGTGCCGTCCACGAGTTCGATGGTCACGCCGCCGATGCCGGTCTCGCCGGAATCGAGGATGCCGTCGCGGTCGCTGTCCAGCCACACGTTCCCGGTGACCGCGCCCTGACCCGGAGGCACCGGGATCGTCTCGCCGAAGTCGTAGCCGGTGGCGGCCATACCGTCGCCGAGGCCGACGTTTCCGAAGACATCGTTGATGTTTCCATCGCCGCCCGCGGTGCCCACGCTTTCAGCGCCGTCGGTGAATCCCGAAGGCTGCGTCTCTTCGATCTGATAAGCACCGCCGAGGAGACCGCTGAATAGATACGTGCCATCCGGGTTCGTCGTCGTCGTGATGTCGATGACGGTGCCCTGCGCGTCCGTGCCCGTGAGGCGAATGATGACCCCGCCGATGCCGCTGTCGCCCGCTGTGAACGAGCCGTTGTTGTCCGCATCGAGATAAACCCTGCCCGCGAGCGAGCCGGTGAATTCGCCGAAGTTCTGGTTCGCGATATCGAGCGTGGTGACGGTGATCGGGATGATATTCGGCGTGCTGCTGCCGTAGCCCGCGGGCTGCGTCTCCACGATGGTGTAATCGCCGGGCAGCACGTTGAGGAATTGGTAGGTGCCGTCGGGATTTGTCGTCGTCGTGGCGAAGACGTTGTTGAGGCTGTCGCGCAGTGTGACAGTGATTCCGCCGAGGCCGGCCTCCGCGCCGTTGAGCGTGCCGGAGACATCGGTGTCGCGGAAAACAGTGCCCGCAATCGTCGCGAGCTGTTCGCCGAACGTGTAGCCGGTGGCCATGATTCCGCTGTTGAGCGCGATGTTTGTGAGCGTGTCGTTGCCCACGGTGCCGCCGCTGGTGCCCACGCGGTCGAGTCCGTCCGCGCGGTCCGCGGGCTGCGCTTCATCAATGCGGTAGGTGCCCGCGAGAAGTCCGTCGAACGCGTAGTCGCCGTTCACATCGGTAATCGTGCTCACGCTGACTGCCGCTCCGTTTACATCGGTGCCGATGAGCGTGACGGTCACGCCCGCGATGCCGGGTTCGCCGATATTATACACGCCGTCGCGATCGAGGTCGGTGAAGACTTTGCCCGCGAGGCCTGCCGTGGTTTCAGCAAAGTTTTGATCGAACAAGGTCTGGTCCGAGACCACTGCGACGTTCGCGATCGAGTTCGGCGAACTGCTGCCGTAGCCGTTTGGCTGCGTCTCGCGGATCGTGTAGGTGCCCGGCGTGATGCTCGGGAACGAGTAGCGTCCGTCGGCTCCGCTGGTGGTCGTGGCGACGACGGCGCCGCTTCCATTCAAGAGTTCGATGGTGACGAGGCCGATGCCGGTGTCGCCGGCTTCGAGCGTGCCGTCGCGATCCACATCGCGGAAAACAGTGCCGACAATTGCGCCATTGCCCGGAGGCGGCGGCGGGACGGTTTCGGCGAACGTGTAATTCACCGCATCGTTTGCGGCAGGGAAGACGATGTTCGAGATGACGTCGTTTGCCACGGTGCCGCCGAGCGAGCCCGCGGTGTCGGTGCCGTCGTTGAATCCGCCCGGCTGCGTTTCGGTGAGCGTGTAAGTGCCCGCGAGTAGCGCGTCGAACGTATAGGTGCCGTCGATATTGGTCGTCGTGGTGCGATTGACCACGCCACCTTCGATGTCGGTGCCGGTGATCTGAATGGCGACGCCGCCGATGCCCGCGTCCGTTCCATTAAAGATTCCGTCGCCCAACACATCGCGGAAGACGAGGCCGCTGAGCGTGCCCATCGTTTCACCGAAGTTTTGATCCGTGAGACCCGCCAGCGGAATGTTCACCGCGAGCGTGTTTGGCGTGCTGCTGCCAAATGCGGCCGGCTGCGTCTCCTCGATGGTGTAGTCGCCCGTCGGGATGTTCACGAACTGGTAGGTGCCGTCCGGATTTGTCGTGGTGGTGGCGAAGACGTTGCCGAGGTTGTCGCGCAATGTGATCGTGACTCCCGCGATTCCGGGATCGGTGAGCGGATCGATGTCGCCCGCGCGGTCGAGATCGCGGAAGACAGTGCCAGTGAGTGTCGCTCCGCGTTCGCCGAAATCGTAGCCGGTGCCGATGTCGCCGGAGGTCACGGTGATGTCGCTGATGAGATCGTTCGCAACCGATCCGCCGATGGAGCCTGCGGTGTCCGGACCGTCGGTGTAAGCAACCGGCTGCGTCTCCGTGAGCGAGTAAACGCCCGGACGCAGATTGCCGAAGAAATACGTTCCGTCCGCGAGCGTCGTGAACGTTCCACTCACGGCAGCGCCGCGATCGTCCGTGCCGCTCAGTGTGATCAGCACGCCGCCGATTTTCGTCTCTCCGGCGGTAAGAACACCGTCGCCATTTTCATCGAGATACACAGTTCCCGAGAGCGTGGACGGAAGAACTTCGCCGAAGAGATAGTTCGTCGCATTCACGCCCTGATTGAGCGTGATGGCGCTGATGTTTTCGCCGAGCGAATCCGCGATTCCGCCGCTGGTGCCCGCAGTTTCCTTCGCGTCAAAATAACCCGCAGGCTGCACGACTTGCGTGAGTGTGTAAGTGCCGGGACGCAGTCCGCTGCCGAGGTTGTTGAAAGTGAACCGCCCATCGCCCGCGCCCGAGGTGACCGGGAGCGTGGTGTCCACCGCTTCGCCAAATGCGTCCGTGCCCGTGAGCCGGATGCTCGACGTAAGGCCGACTTCCAGCGCGTCGCGGAAGCCGTCGTTGTCGAGGTCGTGGTAAACTGATCCCGCGATGCTCGTCGGCGTGAGTTCGCCGAAATTGTAGCCAGGACCGCCGGTGTTCGACTGCGCGGGGATGACGATGTTTGTGATCGTGTCGCTGTTGAGCGCGTTTGAGACGGTGCCGCCGAAATTCGTCCCGGCCGTTTCCACGCCGTCGGTGAGGCCGGCAGGCTGCGTCTCGGTGATGACGTATGTTCCCGCTGGCACGCCGTTGAACGCGTAGTCGCCGTTCACGGTCGTTGTTGTGATATCGACCGTGAGGCCGCCCGCCGTCGTGCCGGTGAGGCGCACGGTGACGCCATCGAGCCGGACATCGCCCGCGCTGAACGTGCCGTCGGTATCGGCATCGCGATACACGATACCGGTGATTGCGTTCGTATTGATCGTGATCTGCACGCCGTCCTGCGCGGCGTCGTCCGGAGCGGGCGCGTTTGGATCCTCCGTGTAGCCCGGCGTCGCTCCGTAATCGCGATCCGGTGTGCTGTCGGCGGCATTGTCAAAGACTGCATTCGTCGCCTCGTCGGCTGCGGTGCTGTCCCAGTAAATGCGCGCGTTGTTTTCGTGGATGCTTTGCAGCGTGAGCGTGCCCGCGTTGGCCAACGTGTTTTCCACGCGCGCCTGATACGTGATCGTGATGACTTCGCCGACCGCGATTTGATCGATCGTGAGGTCGAGCTGATCGCCTGCGGTGAGGTTCGCGGTCACGCGCGGGCTGCTGCCTGCGGCGATGCCGTTCACGGTGATGCTTGCCGCATCGAGGATGAGCCCGGTGCCTGCGCCATGCGGGATGAGGTCGCGGATGCGGACATCGTAAGCGTCGCTCGTGCTCGCAACGAGATGATCGATCGTGAGCGTGAAGGTGAGCACCTGACCGAGGTCCGGTGTGCTGTCATCGACCGCCTTCGCGATCTGGATCTGCGGCTCGACGATGGTGACGTTCGGATCGCCGTTCGGATCGGTGACCGCCACGATGGTCGGGACGCCGGTGCCCGGACCGTCCGGATCAGTAAACTGCAAATCCGCCGCGTTGCTGCGAACGACTCCGTCCACATTCCCCGCGAGATCCGCGACGCGCGCCGTGACGACGAGCGTGAATGTGTTGTTGCCCGCGTTGTTGTCGGCGGCGTTGAGCAGATTGCCGAGATTGTAAACGAGCTGCGTTCCGCTCGCTGTATTGCCCGTGATCGTCGGAGCAGACAGCACAAACGGAACAACGCCCGAGCCCGTGAAGTCGAGCGACGCGCTCCCAAACTCCAGCCCCGCCTGCATCGCGTCGGTGATGATCACACCCTGCGTCGAGCCTTCCGGCAGCGTCACGATAATATTGAAAGTGACCGTCTCGCCGATGGCGACATCGGTTCCCAGCGTGCCCGCTTCGCTCGTGCCGCCGAATACCTTATCGATGAGCGGCGTGTTTCCGCTGAGCACGTCGGCCGGAGGAATCGTAGCGCCGACGGCGTAATTATTGAGCACGGCATTGTTCGCCGGACCGTTGTTATCAACCGGCACCGCTATGTCCGCGCCGGTGCGCTCGCCGTCCACAGTTCCCGCCGCTCCGGGCAAGGTGGTGACTAGTCCGTTGTTCGTATTGACTACGAGGCCCGTGCCGCTTCCGGGCAGGCTGGTGTAGTCCGCGGTGACGCTGTTCGTAATCGTCGCGCCCGCCGGTGCGGTGGCGATGACGCGAGTGGTGATGTCCACCGTCACGGTCTCGCCGGGGTTCAATTGATTGAACACGAGATCAAGCTGCGAAGACGTCGAGCTGTTCGTCGTGAGCGTTGTGGTGCCCGGCGCGGTGATGACGATGCCGCTGCCGACGATCGTGTCGATGAGTTCGAGATCCGCGCCCACGTTGCCTGCGGTGATCGCGTCGAGCAGATCGAGGATGCGGAAATTAAACGCCGCCGCCGCATCGTTGCCGCTCGCATTATTCGTGAGCGTGATGCGGTAGGTGACCGTGTCGCCCGCATCCGGAGCAGTGACTGGAGACGTGAGCGCCTTGCTGATCGCGAGGTTCGATTCTGCGATGACGACATTCGCCGGAACTGCGAGTCCGCCTGCGACCTCCGTGTTGTCCGCAGCGCCGCTGGCGTCGCGATCAAAGAGCACATCGAACGAGTTGGAAAGCGTCACGCCCGCCTGGTTCGCAGTTTCGTTCAGCACCTGCGCGTTGAACTCGATGACGAAGTATTCGTTGTCCGCATCGCCGTCCGTGTTGTTCACGTCGCCGAGGTGGAAATAGACGTTCCCGCCGCTGCCGAAGACATCCGCAGTGTTGCCGATGTCGCTCGAAATGTTCGCGCCGTTGATTTGGAAGACCGGCGTGACTGCGCCGCTGTTGCCCACGATTTGCGAGCCGCCGAATCCGAACGACGAAGTGAGTCCGCCGTTGCTGACGAGCGCGAGCGTGGCCGAGCCGTCGTCGATAAACCGCAGTCCCGCAGGCAGCGTGTCGCGGATGGTGAAGTCGCCGAACGCCGATTCCACCGCCTGCACCACAATGCGGTAGCGAACGATTTCGCCAATCGCCACGCGCTCCGTTCCGGCCACGAGGCCGGTGAATGCCTCGGAAGTGCCGACGACCGCCTTCGTGAGTTCCGGCGTGAACAGTTCGCCGAAATTGTAGCTCACGCCCGCATTGTTGCCCGGCGCGACGTTGACGATGTTGATTCCGCCAATCGTGTCATTGCCCGCGATGCCGACGACGTTGCCGCCGCCCGCGAGTCCGGTGCCGACGGAATCGATGCCGTCCGTGTATCCGCCGGGCTGCGTCGTTTCATCGACCGTGTAAGTGCCGGGCCGCAGACCGGTGAATGAATACGCGCCGCTCGCCGTAGTGACCAAAGTGAGGTTCACAGGGACTCCGAGATCATCGGTGCCGGTGAGCGTCACGGTCACGTTGTTGATGCCCGCTTCGTTCGCATCGAACACGCCGTCATTGTTGAAATCAACGAACACAAATCCCGAGATGCTAGCCTGATCGAGTTCACCGAATGTGTAGTCCGTGGCTGTCGTGGCTTGCAGCAACGTGACTGTCAGCGCGTCAAACTGCGGCGCTGTGCCGGCGAGTGCGCCGCCTGCCGTGCCGAAGCTGTCGATGCCGTCGAAGTATGGCGCGAGCGCTGCGCCGTTCACTTCCGTGATCGTGTAGTTACCGGGACGCAGACCCTCGGCGAGCCCGCCAACGCTGTTGAACAAATAGTTGCCGTCGCCTGCGGTGACGAATGTTTCGCTCACCGCCACTCCGTAGATGTCCGTGCCGGTCAGCGTGACTGTCACTCCGTTGATGCCGGGCTCCGTCAGGCCCACGAGTCCGTCGTTGCTGAAGTCGCGATACACCTGACCCGCGATCGTCGAAGCAAGCGTCTCGCCGAAGTTGTAACCGGTCGCCGTCGTCGCGCCCTGCGTCGGGATCGTGATGCCCGTCATCGTGTTCGAGCCCACTGCGTTCGAAATCACCGCTGCTCCGCCGAAGGCACTGCCGATGGTTTCCAGTCCGTCCGTGTAGCCAGTCGGCTGCGTCTGCGTCAGCGTGTAGATACCTGCGGGCAGGTTCACAAAGTTGTAGTCGCCGCCCACTGTCGTGAGCGTGATGTTCACCGGCAGGCCGCTCGTGGTCGTGCCAGTCAGCGTCACGTTCACTCCGTCGAGTCGCGTGTCTCCCGCGTTGAATACGCCGTTGCTGTCGTTGTCCGTGTAAACAGTGCCCGCGACGCTGTTCGAGTTCACCGTCAGCGTCACCGTGTCCTGCGCATCGTCGTCCGGCGCGGGAGTTTCCGCTTCCGTGTAGCCCGGCGTCGCTCCGTAGTCGCGATCGTCCGTTCCATCCAGGCCTCCGTCGAAGACGATGTTCACCGCTTCGTCCGCTGCCAGCGTGTCCCAATACAGTCGCACGTTGTTGTCCTGGCTCGTGCCCACCGTCGTCAGCGCGTTCACCACGCGCACGTCATAGGTAAATGTTACGCTCTCGCCGAGGCCGAGCTGGTTGAGCGTGAAGTCGAGCAGGTTGCCCGCCGACACGTTGCTGCCCGCATTGATCGACGTCGTCGCAGGTGCGCTGACGATCGTGAGCGTGAGTTCGTCGAGGTCCAGTCCCGCCGGCAGCAAGTCGCGCACGCGGATGTCGTAAGCCGGTGCGCCGCTGTTCGCCGCGTGCGAGATCGACACCGTGTAAGTCACCACGTCGTTGATGTCCGGCGTCGTGTCGCTCACCGCCTTCGTCACCACGAGGCTCGGCTCCACAAACTGCACGTCCGTCGTATCGAGGCTCGGCGCAACGCCAGTTCCCGTCGCCGTCGCCGAGTTCGTCTTCGTCTGACCCAATGCCGTCGGCGCCGTGTTCGCCGCGCTGTCGAGCACCAGCACATCAAATGTGATCGTCACCGTGTTCCCGCCTGCCGCAGGGTTCACCACCGTGCCGAGATCAAACGTGATGTTCTGCCCGGCCACCGTCACGCTCGTCGCTTCATCGACAAAGCCGTTCGTCATTCCGACGCCGTTCGTAACCGTCACCGACCCCGCGGCAAACTGGAACCCGGCCGGCAGCACGTCCGCGATTTGCACGCTGTTCGTCGTGCCTTCCACGAGCGTCAGCGTCAGCGTGTAGGCCACCGTGTCGCCCACCGCGAACGGTCCCGCCGCCGACGTCTTATCCAGCACAAACGTCGTGTTCGTCGTCACCGTCGTCGAATCAATCAACCGGTAATCATTGAGCGACCCATCGCCCTGCAGGTTCGGCGAAATTCCCGTCCGCTCGTTCGCGTCCACTCCGTTGATCGATGTGAACGTCAACTCCGCGTTGTTCACGTAGCTCGATCCCGGATTGACCGAAGTTTGCAGCGTGCCCGTGTAGGTAATCGTCACCGTGCCATCCACAGGAATGTCGAACTGCCCCGTCAGCCCCGTGCCTCCGCCGGTAATCGTCACCGCCGCGTCCTGTGTCACGCTCACCGGGAACACCACCGAATCAATCGACGTGATCAAAATCCCCGCCGGCAGCGAATCCGTAATCAGCGCATCAAACGCCGCCGACGTCGCACCGTTCACCGCAAGGTTTGAGAACGTCAGCGTATAGGTAATCGTATCCCCGGCCTGCAGGTTCACCGCTCCCGTCACCGTCGCCTTGTCCAGCGCCATCACAGGCTCAACGAGCAACGTCGTCAGCGGTGCCGCAAGCACCGGACCGTTGTCCGGCACCGTGTCGCCGTCGATGTCGAAGAGAACATCAAACGAGTTGTTGAGTCCAACTCCCGATTGGTTCGCAAGCTCGTTCACAACGCGGGCATCAAACTCGATCACCACCGCTTCCACTGCGGCGGTGGTGTCGGTGTTCAGCAGATCGCCGAACTTGAAATACACATCCGTGCCGCTCGCATACGTGTCGCTGTTCGCCGACACGCTCGATGATACATCGGCGTCTTGCATCACGTAAACCGGCGTGTCGCCGATGCCGCCGAGTGTTGCAGGGACCGTCGTGCTGCTCAGCGCTCCGACCAGCCCAGCGCGGGCCGAGCCGTTGATAAATGCGTAGCCGGCGGGCAACAGATCGCGCACCTGGAAGTTCGTCAGCGAGCCCGCGGGGATCGTCACTACGAGGCGGAAGGTGGCCACTTCGCCGATGGCCACGTTGTTGCCCAATGTGCCCGCCTCGCTCGTGCTCACGAGAGACTTCGTGAGCGTGAACGCCGGCTGTTCACCGAAGTTGTTGTTCGTGCCGTTCACGCCCGCTGCGAGCACCACTGCGGTGAATGCATCGTTGATCGTCGTTCCGCCCGGCGTGCCGATCGTGTCGGTGCCGTCGTTGTAATCGCCCGGCTGCGTCTCGGTGACTGCGTAGCCCGTCGCGTCGCTCGGACGGATGCCTGCGAACGTGTAGCTGCCGTCCGCGCCCGTCGTCGTCGTGAGGCTGACCGCCGTGCCTTGATCGTCCACGCCCGTCAGCGTGATCGTCACGCCCGGAATGCCGCGTTCGAATGCGTCGAACACTCCGTCATTATCGAGGTCCGCATACACGCTGCCCGATAGCGACGACTTCTGGATCTCGCCGAAGTTGTAGTCCGTCCCGTTCGCATTTTGCGCCAGCGTCACGTTAATCGCATCGAACTTCGGCCCCGTTCCCACGACCGTTCCACCCAGCGAGCCCGCCGTGTCGCGACCGTCGAACAACGTCGCAGGCACCACCGCCGAGTCATCCCCGGCCAGCGTGTAACCCGCTCCATTGCTTGGACGCAGCGCAGTAAATGAATACGCACCCGTGCCCGCAATGCTCGTCGCCGAAAGCGAAACCGGCTGACCAAAAATGTCCGTTCCAGTCAGCGTCACCGGCAATCCCGTGCCCACGCCCGTCTCGCCCACCTGCTTGGTCCCGTCATTGTTCAAATCGAGATACGTAAAGCCTGACAGCGAAGATCCGATCATCTCGCCGAAGTTGTATCCCGTTCCCGTGTTGCTGCCCACGCCCACCACCACGCTCGTGATCGTGTCCGCATTGAGCGCGTCATTTTTGACTCCGCCAAACGTCGTCCCCACCGTCTCGATGCCATCCACAAATGCCGCCGGTTGCGTCTCCGTGATCACATACCCCGCCGCATCACTGCGCGGCACATTGGTGAGTGTATAAATGCCCGTCACCGGATCCGCCGTCACCACCTGCGAATACGCTTCGCCGAAGAACGTCGTGCCCGTCAGCGTCACCGTCACACCCACTCCCACTCCCGCCTCCAGGCCACTCAGCACACCATCCGCATCCGCGTCCTGGTAAACCACGCCGCTGATCGTGTTGCCGTTGATCACGAGACGTTCGGTGTCCTGGCCGTCCTGTGTGTCCACGTTGAACACTTCGTCCGCGCCCGTCGCTCCGTAGTCGCGATCCTCGTCCGCATCCGGCGCGCCGGTGAGCACGCTGTTGTCGCCCTCGCCCGCTTGCGAATCCCAATACAACCGCGCATTGTTATCGATGCTCGCGCCTGCGAACGCCGCCGCGCTGCTCACGATGGCGTCGAACTCGATCGTCACCGTGCCGCCCACTGCAAGCTGATCCAGCTTCAGATCCAGCGCCGTGCCGGTCGAGGCGTTCGCGTCGATCGTTGCGCCGATGACCGTGATGTTCGACAGACCCGAAAGTCCCGCAGGCAGCGCGTCACGCACCAGCAGATCAAATGCGGTCGCCGTGCTCGCTCCGGTGTGCACCACCGTGAGGGTAAAGTGCACGCTCTGGCCGAGGTCCGGCGTCGCGTCATCGACCGCTTTCGTGATCTTGATCTGCGGCTCGGTGACCGTCGTCGTCACCGGCGGCGGCGTGCTCGGCGGAACTCCCGTTCCGGTTCCGGTGAGGTTGTTGGTGAGCAGCACGCCGGAGCTGTTGCCGACAACATCGTTGACCACCGCTTGATACGTGATCGTAAATGTCGCGCTGTCCGTCGCCGCGGCGTTGTCCACGGTGCCGGGGTTGATCACATCCGTCGCCGTAATCGTCAGGGTCTGCCCGGCGATGCCCGCCGCAAATCCGTTCACCGTCATTCCATTCGCGTTGCTCACGAATGCGCTGTTGGCCACATACGTCATGCCGGTTGGCAGCACATCCGCGAGCGAGATATTTTGCGTCGTGCCTTCCACGATCGTGACCGTCACTTGATACGTCACCACGTCGCCAATCAGCACCGAGCCGCCCACCGGCGATGTGATGCCTTTCGTGACGTTGAACACCGCAGGCACCGTGATCGTATCCGTGTCCGCCACCGGTCCAAAGCTCCGCTCGCCCGCCACCACGCCCGGCTGCGATGAGCCCGCCGCCGTCGCCGTGTTGCTGAGCACTTCGCTCGGGTTCACCGAATCGTTGAGCACCACCGAGAACACAAACGTCGCGCTCGATCCCGCATCGATCGTTCCGCCCGAGAACGTCACCGTTCCCGCCGCGTTGTTGAATGTGAAGCCCGCCGGTGTTGTCACCGCTGTGATGCTTCCGAACTTCACCAAATCCACGAGGTCCGAAATCGACACATCGTGCACCGGTCCGGTGCCCGTGTTGCCCACCACGATCGACACCTGCACGGTGTCGCCCGCATCCGCCTGTGTGACGCTGAACTCCTTGTCGATCGTCAGCACCGGCTCCACCACCGTGACGTCCACCTGCGGCGGTGTCGTCGGCGGCACTCCGTCGCCCGGGATCTCAAACGTCGCCGTGTTCCCGAGCGTCGTCTGGCCCGGCAGAATGCCTTCGTTGCCCGCGATGTCCGTCACCTGCGCGGTGATCAAAACGAGGAACGTGTTGTTCGTCGGATCGCCGTCCGCATTCGCCACGATCGCGCCGAAGTTGAACGTCACATCATCACCGTCCGCAACTCCGCCCGTCACGCCTAGCGCAGGCACCGTTCCATTATAATCCGCCGTCAGCAGCCCGTTGCTTGCAGCCGCCGATGTGATGATCGACGACGTCACGAACTTCAGTCCGACCGGCAGCGTATCGAGGATCGAAAGCGACGGCGCTGTTCCCGCAGGAACCGTCACCACGAGCGCATACGTCACCAGTTCGCCGATGCCCACATTCGCGCCCAGTGTCAGCGCGTCGCTCGTGCCGAAGAGCTGCTTGTCAAATGTCGCCGTGCCCACCGTCACCGTTTGCGATGCCACGCGCCGCAGGTTGTTCAGGTTGCCGTCGCCAAACAGCGTGCCGGCCGCTCCGAACCGCTCGCCGCTGTCCGGCGTCACCGAGTTCGCTCCGTTGAGCGAGGTCCACGTCAGGTCCGCGTTGTTCGTCTGGATACTGCCCGGCGCTGCGCTCAACTGCACCGTGCCCGTATAAGTAATCGTCACCGTCGCGCCGACCGGAATATCGAACTGTCCGCTCAATCCCGTGCCGCCGCCGGTGATCGCCGCCGCGCTGTCCGTCGTCGCCCCGCCCGCGAGCACCACCGAATCAATCGAGGTGACAAGGATGTCCGCAGGCATCGTGTCGGCGATCAATGCATCGAAGCCCGTCGAGCCGAATGCGCCGCCCGTGTTCGTCAGCGTCAGCGTGTAGGTGATCGCATCGCCCGCTCCCACCGAGCCAGTCGGCGACGCACCCTTCACGAGCGTGAGCACCGGCGAAAGCACCGTCGTCGTCACGCTCGTCGATGGCGCCGGATTTGGATCCGGATCGCCCGTGCCGTCCGCGTCGAAGAGGATGTCGAAGTTGTTCGCCAGCGTCGTGCCCGCTGTGTTCGCCAGTTCGTTCACGACCTGTGCGTCAAACTCGATTACCACCGCTTCCACTGCCGCGGTGCTGTCCGTGTTCACGAGGTTGCCGAACTTGAAGTAAACATCCGCGCCGCTCGCATACGTGTCGCTGTTCGCCGACACGCTCGAGGATACGTCTGCGTCCTGGAGCGTATACACCGGCGTGTCGCCGATGCCGCCGAGTGTTGCAGGGACCGTCGTGCTGCTCAGCGCTCCGACCAGCCCGGCGCGGGCGCTGCCGTTGATAAATGCGTAGCCGGCGGGCAACAAATCGCGCACCTGGAAGTTCGTCAGCGATCCCGCGGGGATCGTCACCACGAGCCGGAATGTCGCCACTTCGCCGATGGCCACGTTGTTGCCGAGCGTGCCTGCTTCGCTCGTGCTCACGAGTGACTTCGTGAGCGTGAACGCAGGCTGTTCGCCGAAGTTGTTGCCCGTGCCGTTCACTCCCGCTGCGAGCACCACTCCGGTGAACGCGTCGTTGATCGTCACGCCGCCCGGCGTGCCGATCGTATCGGCGCCATCCGTGTAATCGCCCGGCTGCGTTTCGGTGATTGAATATCCCGTCGCGTCGCTCGGACGAATGCCCGCAAATGTGTAGCTGCCGTCCGCACCCGTCGTCGTCGTGAGGCTGACCGGCGTGCCTTGATCGTCCACGCCCGTCAGCGTGATCGTCACGCCCGGAACTCCGCTCTCAAACGCGTCGAACACTCCGTCATTATCCAAATCCGCATACACGCTGCCCGACAGCGACGACTTCTGGATCTCGCCGAAGTTGTAATCCGTCCCGTTCGCGTTCTGCGCGAGCGTGACATTGATCGCATCGAACTTCGGTCCCGTTCCCACGACCGTTCCGCCCAGCGAGCCCGCCGTGTCCCTGCCGTCGAACAACGTCGCCGGCACCACCGCCGAATCATCCGCCGCCACCGTGTATCCCGCGAGGTTGCTCGGCCGCAGCGCCGTGAATGAATACGCACCCGTGCCCGCAATGCTCGTCGCGCTCAGCGAAACCGGCTGGCCAAAGATGTCCGTTCCCGTCAGCGCCACCGGCAGTCCCGTGCCCACGCCCGTCTCGCCGCCCTGCTTGATCCCGTCGTTGTTCAAATCGAGATACGTGAACCCGCTCAGGCTCGATCCGATCATCTCGCCGAAGTTGTATCCCGTTCCCGTGTTGCTTCCCGCTGGCACCACCACGCTCGTGATCGTGTCCGCATTGAGCGCGTCATTTTTGACTCCGCCAAACGTCGTCCCCACCGTCTCGATGCCATCCACAAACGCCAAAGGCTGCGTCTCCGTGATCGTGTATCCCGTCGCATCACTGCGCGGCACATTGCCGAATGTGTAAATGCCCGTCACAGGATCCGCCGTCACCGTCTGCGTGAACGCCTCGCCGAAGAACGTCGTGCCCGTCAGCGTCACCGTCACGCCCACGCCGACTCCCGCTTCCAGCCCGCTCAGCACACCATTCGTATCCGCGTCCTGGTAAACCACGCCGGAAATTGTGCTGCTATTTACAGTAACACGCACCGTGTCCTGCGCAGGATCGTCAACACCCGGTGTTGCGGCTTCGACGTAGCCGAAGGTCGCGCCGAAATCGCGGTCGGCTGTGCCGTCGGCGACGTTCGTGAGAACGGCATTGCTGCCGGCGTCATCCGCGAGCGAATCCCAGAACAGTCGGGCATTGTTGTCCTGATTCGTGCTGCCGAGCACTGCCGCGGTGCCGACAGTCGCGGTGTAAGTAATCGTGATCGTTCCGCCGACGGACAATGCATCCACCGTGAGCGCGAGCTGCGAAGTCGTGCTCGTGTCCGTGGCGATGGTGCCGCCCGCAATTGTGATCGAGCCGATGTTGAGCGTGAAGCCGGCAGGGATCGCGTCGCGAATGATGAGGTCGTAAGCCGTGGCCGTGCTGCTCGCGGTGTGGTCGATCGTGAGCGTGTAAATGAGCGTCTGACCGAGATCCGCGGTCGTGTCATCGACACCTTTCGTGATTTGCAAACGCGGCTCGATGACGGTCGTATCCACCGACGGCGGCGTGAACGGCGGGATGCCCGTGCCGTCGAACGTCGCGCTGTTTGGCAGGGTCGTCTGCGATCCGCTCAGTCCGTTGTTTCCAGCGACGTCGGTCACGACCGTATTCACCAAAATGAGGAACGTGTTTGTGGTCGCGTCGTTGTCGCCGGTCGTCGTGATCGTGCCGAACGCGAAGTTCACATCGGCTCCATCGGTCGCTCCGCCGGTGACGGTCGGCGCAGGCACAGTGCCCGCAAAATTTGCCGTCAGCAATCCGTTGCTCGCCGCAGCCGTCGTGATGATCGCGGCTCCGGTGTATTGCAGCCCGGCCGGCAGCGCATCGAGCACGTTGAAGCCGCTCGTCGTGCCCTCGGGCAGCGTGACAAGCAGTGCGTAGGTCACCGTTTCGCCGATGCCCACATTGCTGCCAACGGTGCCCGCGTCGCTCGTTGAAAAGAGCAGTTTGTTAAACGTCGGAGCCGCGCCTGTGGTCGTCACGCTGGTCGCGCGGCGGAAATCGTTGAGCGAGCCGTCGCCAAATGTGGTGCCGGCTGCGCCGTAGCGTTCGCTGGCGTCGGGAGTGGTGGAGTTGCCGCCGTTGAGCGATGTCCATGTGAGCACGGCTGCGTTCGTGAGCGAGTCGTTCGGCGCGAAGCCGGACTGGACTGTCGCTGTGTAAACGATCGTGACCGTCGCGCCGACCGGGATGTCGTATTGGCCGGTGATGCCGGTGCCGCCGCCGGTGATGGCCGCAGCGCTGTCCACCGTCGCACCGCCCGCGAGCGTCGTGCTCGTGATGCCGGTGACGAGAAGGTTTGCAGGCATCGAATCGACGAGCAGCGAATCAAAGGCAGTCGCGCTGTTTGCGCCGCCCGGATTTGTGAGCGTGACGGTGTAAGTGATCACGTCGCCTGCATCGACGTTGCTCGTGATGTCAGCACCCTTCGCGAGTGTGACGTTTGGCTCGGTGAGCGTCACGCTCGTCGTCGATGGCGCGGGCGAGACGAGGCCTGTCGCTACGACGCCAGCGCTGTTTCCTTCCACGTCGCCGGCCTGGTTGCCCGCTACGTTCGTCACCAGCACTTGATACGTCAGCGTCAGCGTGTTTGCTCCCGCTCCGGCGGGCACTACGGCGCTGCCGAGCGTAAAGGTCAGCACGTTGCTGTTGGCTCCGCTCACGGCGGGCACTGCGCTTCCGCTGATGCTGCTGCCGCCTGTGCCGAAGCTGATCGCCGCGCTTCCCGTCACGAACTGTAAATCTCCGCTCGCAGGCAGCGTGTCGGTGACGACGATGCCGTTCGTCGTTCCTTCGTTTAATGTCAGCGTCACCGTGTAGGTCAGCACGTCGCCGATGCTTGGCGTCGCGTTGTTCACGCTCTTCGCCACCGTCAGCACTCCACCCGTCGAGATGTTGGCCGTGTCCGTCAGCGTGTAGTCGTTGATGCCGCCGCTGCCATCGCGTTCGCCGGCTACGATTCCATCCACGCTCGTGTAAGTCACCGTTGCGGTGTTCGTGAACGTCGTGTTCGGCGTCACCGATGTTTGCAGCGTTGCCGTGTAAATGATCGTGATGCTTCCGCCCACGGGGATTGTGTATTCACCCGTCAGATTTGCGGTGCCCGTTCCGCCGGTGGCTACGTCCACGCTTGCTCCGCCCGCTGCGGTCGTGCTGTCGATTGCGGTGATCAAGAGGCCCGCCGGCAGCGCGTCGCTCAGCAGCGTTTCGTGCGCGGTCGCCGTGCCGGTGTTTGTGATCACGAGTTGGAACTGCACCGTGTCCCCGGCATCGAGGCCTGTGCTGGTTCCGACATTTGTTTTGTCCAGCGTCAGCACCGGCTCCACCACCGTGATGTCCACGTTCGGCGTCGCGTCGTTCACCGTGCTCGCTCCTAGCGTGCCGTCCGTGTAGGCCAGCGTCGCTGTGTTCGTCAGCACCACCGCGTTTTGGTTGCCCACTACGTTGCCGACTCGTGCGGTCACCCTCACAAGGAAGCTGTTGTTCGTCGTGACGTTGTCGTTCGCCGTCGTCGTCGCTCCAAACGTGAACGTGTAGCTGTTGCCTACATTCGTCGTCGTCACCGCGGGCACCGTTCCGTTGAACGCGTTCGTCAACGCTCCGCCCGCCGCCGTCTGCACCGCCACACTCACAAAATCAAGGCCCGCAGGCAGGTTGTCCGTCACCGCAAGTCCATCCGTCACGCCTTCCGGCAGTGTCACGAGGATGTCGTATGTGACTGTTTCGCCAATCGAATACGTCGTGTCCGCCGGCGTCAGCTTGTCCACCACCGGCTGCGCCAGCACGAAGTTCGCCGAAGTCGATGAGCCCGTGTAATCGTTCACCCCGCCGCCGCCATTACGCTCGTCCGCATTGGCTCCCGGCGTGCTTGTCCACGTCACCGTCGTGCTGTTGCCCACCGTCGATCCCGCGGGCGCGGTCGCAGCCACGTTCGCATTCAGCGTGATCGTTGCGCTCGCTCCGGGTGCCAGCGATGCGAGCACCAGATTGAGGTTCGACACCGTCGAGGTGTTCGCGCTCACCGCCGCTCCAGCCACTACGATGCCGCTGCCCAACGTTGTGTCCGTCAGCAGGATGTCCGTGTCGATCACGTCCAGCACGTTGATGTCATACGCAGTTCCCGTGTTCGCTGCGTTCGAGTTGGTGATCGTGATCGTGTATTGCACCGCGTCGCCGCTGTCCGCTCCCGGCGTCACGAGCACTTTGCTCACGCTCAATGATGGCTCCTGGATCGTGATGCTTGTCGTCGCTGGCGCGGGTGAGACGAGGCCTGTCGCTACGACGCCAGCGCTGTTACCTTCAACGTCGCCGGCTTGATTGCCCGCTACGTTCGTGACGAGCACTTGATACGTCAGCGTCAGCGTGTTCGCTCCCGCTCCGGCAGGCACCACGGCGCTTCCGAGCGTGAAGGTCAGCACGTTGCTGTTCGCTCCGCTCACCACAGGCACTGCGCTTCCGCTGATGCTGCTGCCGCCTGTGCCGAAGCTGATTGCCGCGCTGCCGGTCACGAACTGGAGGTCGCCACTCACGGGCAGTGTGTCCGTCACGACGATGCCATTCGTCGTGCCTTCGTTCAACGTCAGCGTGACTGTGTAGGTCAGCACGTCGCCGATGCTCGGTGTCGCGTTGTCCACGCTCTTGGCCACTGTCAGCACTCCGCCCGTCGAGATGTCCGCCGTGTCGCTCTGCGTGTAATCGTTCAGCCCGCCGGTTCCATCGCGCTCCACCGCCGCCACTCCGTCCACGCTCGTGTAGGTGATCGTCGCCGTGTTCGTGAACGTCGTGTTCGGTGTCACCGAACTTTGCAGCGTCGCCGTATACAGGATCGTCACGCTTCCGCCCACGGGGATCGTGTATTCGCCAGCGAGATTCGCTGTGCCCGTTCCGGCCGTCGCAACGTCCACGCTCGCTCCGCCCGCCGGTGTCGTGCTGTCGATCGATGTGATCAGCAGTCCTGCCGGCAGTGCGTCGCCCAGCAGTGTTTCGTGCGCGATCGCTGTTCCCGTGTTCGTGATCACGATCTGGAACTGCACCGTGTCTCCGGCGTCCAGTCCCGTGCTCGTTCCCACGGTCGTCTTGTCCACCGTCAGCAATGGTTCGACGATGGTAATATCTACGTTCGGCGTCGCGTCGTTCACCGTCTGAGCTCCGAGCGTTCCGTCCGTGTAGGCCAGCGTCGCCGTGTTCGTCAGCACCACCGTGCCCTGATTGCCCGCCACGTTCGCCACACGCGCCGTCACACGCACGAGGAAGCTGTTGTTCGTCGCGTCGTTGTCGCCCGCCGTCGTCGTCGCTCCAAACGTGAACGTGTAGCTGTTGCCGACATTCGTCGTGCCAGGCGTGCTCGTCACCGTTCCGTTGAACGCATTCGTCAACGCTCCGCCCGCCGCCGTCTGCACCGCCACGCTCACAAAATCAAGGCCTGCGGGCAGGTTGTCGGTCACCGCGAGCCCGTTCGTCACGCCCTCGGGCAGTGTCACGAGGATGTCATACGTCACCGTTTCGCCGATCGAATATGTCGTGTCTGCCGGCGTCAGTTTATCCACCACAGGCTGCGCCAGCACGAAGTTCGCCGCCGTTCCGCTGCCGCTGTAATCATTGAGCCCGCCGCCGCCGGTCCGCTCGTCCGCATT
>JAYUSJ010000314.1:0-3992 GCA_043755735.1 Verrucomicrobiaceae bacterium
CACGACCACCGAAGCCTCGCGCCCCGGACGATTATCCATCCAGATTCCGTGCGGCGTATTAAATTGCCCAGGCCCCGTGCCCGGCTCGCCAAACATCGAGACCCAGTTGCCGTCTTTGTCGTACTGGTGAATGCGGAACGAGCCGTATCCATCCGCGAGGAAGAATCCGCCATCCGGCAAAAACGCAAAGTTCGTCGGCATAAAGGCATCGCGCCCCCAGCGCTTCACGGGCTTCGTGTCCTCCTCCGCCTTGTAAACCTTCGAGTCCATCGGCGCATATTTCTGCCACACCGTTTCACCTTTGAGCGTGAGCTTCGCAAAGCTCTTCACCTGCTGATAAGCCGAGACATAAAGGAACTGCTCTTTCCCTTCCGTGCGCACTTCCAGCCCGTGGCCACCACCCTGAAACTGATTCCCAAACGCCCTCACAAACTTCCCTTCCGCATCGAACACAAAAATCGACGGATGGTCCTTCATGTTCTCGCGTCCTTCATGGATGACATAGACCAGCCCCTCCGCATCCACGGCGACATTGTGCGTGGTCTGCCACGAATATTTGTCCGGCAACTTCGGCCAGTTGTGCAGCACTTCATAGCGATGCTCCCCTTCCCCAATGATGAGCGGTCCGTCCGCTTTCTGTGCAGTAACAATGTGCGGCACGGCAATGGCAGCGGCGCTGGTGGCGAGGAATCTACGGCGGGAAATTGGTGTGTTCATGATTTGTGAGAAAAAAGCGTTATCCAGCAAGCTCGGTGTCCTTAGGAAACGCTCATTAAATCAACGGTTCCCTTGGTCGCCACGTCAGAAAATCAAGAAAGTCCGAGCGTAAGTTTGCAGACAAATCCCGCCCCGGTATACGTCCATACAGTATGACTCTCCGAAACATCGCCATCGTGGTTGGAATAATCGTCTCTGCGATCGTTGCGGTCGTTTTGTCGATGCTGTCCGGCCCGAATCCCCACAATGAAAAACCGGATCCAATTTCCAAGGGCACGCAAACCGGCATTCGCACCGAGGCGTTGCCGACAAAAACTGAATCCGGCGGCGAACTCGCCAAACTGCCCGCACCTCCTTCAGCAGACCTGAAGCTCATTCTCGCGATTTTGAAAGGGGAAGTCGGCCCGCCACAAGAGCCCAAGGACGTGGACTACGAACCTTTTCTCGCAAAACACGGAGCCACTGCGGTGAATCTCATCGCGATTTTCGAGAAAACGAGTAATGGAAAGTGGCTGGACCGGGCACTCGACGCATTCCCCAATTCTCCGGTTGTTCTGATGACCGCCCTGCTGGAGCGCAAAGAGGCGCTCCCAGAATTGCGGCGCGAATGGGTGGACCGGCTCAAGCTTGCCGAGCCCTCGAATCCCATCGCCTGGATCATCGCATCCGAAATGCTCTTCAAAGATGGTCGTCCCGCCGAGGCTGCTGCGGAAGCAGCCGCAGCACTGGAGCGCCCCGGATTCTACATCTACGCATCGGAGCGAATCGCCGCCGCTCGCGCATTGTTTGAGTACCAAGGCATCGACCCGCTCATATCAGAATTGCTTGGAATGGCGTCTCTTCGATTGCCACTGATGTCCATCGCGCAAGCCTCTTCCAAAGGGCTCGAAAGCTGGAAAACTGCGGAAGGCACAAGTCAAACGAACATCGACGAGGCAGCACGGATTCAAAGGGGGCTTGGCAAGATGTTCCAGACACCCGAGGCCGCGCGGATACTCATCGGTCAACTCGTGGGAATCTCAATTGAAACCAAGGGCCTCAGCTCATTACCCGCCGATGCACAGGAAAAACGGAAGGCCGAATTGGAAGCAACCAAGGCCGAGATTCACGACCTCATATCGGTGCCGGTTGAAAGCATCATCGTGCAAGATGCCACAGTCCTTAAAGAGTATCTCAACCGCATGCGCACCGACGGCGAGCTTTCCACGCTTCGCTGGGTGAAAGCTCAACTCAAGAAATAGACGCGGATTTTTCTCGGTCGCCGCACAATTTTTCGCTCGCATTCGCGGCGCAGGAAATGAATCTCCGCCCCCTACGAAATGAGCAATTTATCTACGCGCGAACTCTTCGACCAATACGTCATCCCGACCTACGGGCGGTTTGAACTGAAGCTCGCGCGCGGTCGTGGGTGCGAGGTTTGGGATGAAGATGGGAAGCGCTACCTCGACTTCGGCGCGGGCATCGCCGTCACGAGCGTCGGACATTGCCATCCTCGCGTCGTCGCAAAGATGCAGGAGCAGATCGCTTCGCTCGTTCACGTCTCCAATCTCTACTTCACACGCCCGCAAGGCGAACTCGCCGAGCGGCTCGTGCGCCTCACCGGTCCCGGCAAGGCATTCTTTTGCAACAGCGGCGCAGAGGCGAACGAAGCCCTCTACAAGCTCGCGCGCAAGTTCGGCAATGAAACCGCCGGCGGGCCCCGCATCGGCATCGTCACCATGCGCGGCAGCTTCCACGGGCGCACGCTCGGCGGCATCTCGGCGACCGGGCAGGACAAAGTCAAAAAGGGCTTCGAGCCGATGGTCCAGGGCTTTGCCGTCGCGCCGACCGAAGACGGCTATGTGCCATACAACGATTGCGACGCACTCCGCGCCGCCGTCGCGCAACCCGGCGTCGTCGCCGTCATGTTCGAGCCCGTGCAGGGCGAAAGCGGCATTCATCCCGCGACGCCCGAGTTTCTCCGCCTCGCACGGCAGCTCTGCGACGAGCGCGGCCTGCTGCTCTTTTTCGACGAAGTCCAGTGCGGCCTCGGCCGGACGGGAGATTGGTGCGGCTGGAAAACCATCGCGCCCGACGTCATGCCCGACGCCGTCTCGTGGGCAAAAGGAATCGCCGGCGGATTCCCCCTCGGCGCGATCTGGGCGAGCGACCGCGAACTCACGCTCGCCGATGGCACCAAGAAGAAACTCTGCGACCTCCTCGGCCCCGGCACACACGGCACCACGTTTGGCGGCACGCCGCTCGTCTGCATCGGCGCAAACGAAGTCCTCGCCGTCGTGGAAGAAGAAGGGATGCTGGAAAACGCCCGCACCACCGGCGCCTACGCGCTCGAAGTTTTGCGCGCTATAAAAAGCCCGCTCATCCGCGAAGTGCGCGGCATCGGCCTCATGCTCGGCATCGACCTCGTCCCCGACTTCGCCGACCTCGCCAAGCCCCCCGCCGGCCGCGCCCCGAGCCTTTGGATGGTCGATCGCCTGCACGAAGCCGGCCTGCTCGTCATCCCCAGCGGCACGCACGCCCTCCGCTGGCTCCCGCCCCTCAACGTCACCCGCGCCCAAATCGACGAGGCCGCCGCGATCTTCGCCGCGACGCTGTAGCTGCCGTTTTTTCACGTCTTCGATTTGTTTGAAGTATGAGTTACCAAGTCATCCAGATTCCGAGAGAGAACGTACTCTATGACGAACAAATGGGGACAAAAGACAAGGACTGGTGCCGTCATCCGAGCGATGAGCGCCTCTGGTTATTCAAGCATCCACGGTTGATTTCAGAGGCTACCGGGCTTTCCGGCGAGCATTGGGCGGAGAAGGTGGCCGCAGAACTCGGAACGCTCGCAGGAATCACCGTCGCTCATGTGGAGTTGGCTGAAATCGACGGCCGTCCCGGTTCCTTGTCTCGCAATATCCTCGCGGGGGACAGTGAAGCGATGGTCCATGGCAATGAACTCCTCGCAGGTTACGTGACCGGCTATAATAAAGAGCGGAAACGCGGACAGAACGAGCACACTTGGCTCAATATCCAAGAGGCCATCCGCCAGCGGTGCGGGCAGACGCCGTGCAGGGATATTCTTCAAGTATTTGGCGGCTACCTCGTGCTTGATGCGTGGATCGCAAATACCGACCGGCATCACCAGAATTGGGCGCTCCTCCAGATGCAGGAACCACACAGCGTTTCTTACACCATGTGCCCGAGCTTCGACCACGCATCCTCGCTCGGGCGGGAGCTGACAGACGATAGACGACGCGAGTTACTGAACGGCGGACTTGACCGCTACCGCC
>JAYUSJ010000315.1:0-12721 GCA_043755735.1 Verrucomicrobiaceae bacterium
CAAAGTCATCGACCGCTACCTGCGCGAGCACTCCGTGGAGATCGAGCACGCCATGGAGTTCGACAACATCGAGACGGTGAAACGCGCGGTCGAGATCGAAGGCGGCGTCTCCATCGTGCCGGCCAACACCGTGCGGCAGGAGGTGGAGGGCGGCGTGCTCTGCGCGGTGAAGATCGAGGGGCCGGAGATGTCGCGCCCGCTCGGTGTCATCACCAAACGCAACCGCACCCGGTCGCCCGCGCTGAAGGAATTCGTCGCCGTACTGAAGGCCGGGTACGCGGAGAAATGATTTCGCTCGCCGAGGCCCGAGCGCGTATCGCCGAGGCGGTCCGCCCACTCGATACCGAGGTCGCGCCGCTCTCCGCCGCGCAGGGGCGCGTGCTGCGCGAGGATGTCGCAGCGGGGGAGGACATGCCGGCTTTCGACCGCTCGGCGATGGATGGCTACGCGGTGGGAGCGGAGGATCGCTCGGAGCGGTTCCGCGTCGTCGGCGAAATCCAGCCGGGCGCCGCGCCACAGGTGGAAATTCGCGCCGGCGAATGCGCGCGCATTTTCACCGGAGCGCAGATCCCGGCGGGTGCCTCGCAGGTCATCATGCAGGAAAACGTGGCGCGTGAGGGCGGGTGGATGACGCCCGTGCTGCGGGACGCGAAGACATGGATCCGCCGCCGCGGTGAGGACGCGCGGCGCGGCGACGTGCTGCTGCGGGCCGGGGTGCGACTCCACGCAGGCGAGCTGGCGCTGCTCGCGCAGCTCGGCGGCGTGCAGCCGCGCGTCTCACCCGCACCGCGCGTGATCCATTTCGCCACGGGCAATGAACTCACCGACCCCGCGGCGGCACCGGAGTCGGGGCAGATTCGCGACTCCAACTCCACGCTCATCGCAGCGCTGCTCGCAGAGTGCGGCGCGCGGCTCGCCCACCAGCGGCGCTGCGGCGATGCGCTGGACACGCTCATCGCCGCCATCGCCGCGGCGGGCGACGCGTGGGACATGCTGCTCATCTCCGGCGGCGCGAGCGTGGGCGACTACGATTTTGGCGCGCGGGCGCTGCGCGAGCTCGGGTTCAGCATCCACTTCACCCAGCTCAACCTCCGCCCCGGCAAACCGCTCATCTTTGCCACACGCGGACGCCAGCTTGCGTTCGTCATCCCCGGCAACCCGCTCTCGCACTTCGTCTGCTGGCACGTCGCCATCCGCGCCGCGCTCGAGATGCTCCTTACCGGCGAGACCGCGCTTCCGCTTTTCACCCTCAGCACGACAGCGCCGCTTCCCGGCAATCCGCGCGAAACCTGGTGGCCCGCCCGCCTCGCCATCGCCGATGGAAAAGCCACCGCCACTCCGCTGAAATGGCGCAGTTCCGGCGACATGACGGGCATCAGCGGTGTGGACCTCCTCCTCCGCATTCCATCCGGCTCGACGGGAATCCCGGCGGGCGGGCTTGTCGATGCGCTGCGCGTTTGAGTTTCTGCGACTTTACCTGCTACAGAAACGGATTCAGCACCGCGACGCCGCATCGCTTGAAATCATCTTCGTTCCGGGTCACGACCGTAAGCCCGTGGACCAGTGCGGTCGCTGCGATGAGGCTATCGGCAACAGGTAGCGAAGCTCCCGCGGTAATCTGCCCCCAACGTTCTGCCACAACTTCGGAAATGGGCAGGATATCACGCCCGAAATCCACCCGGAGCTTCTCGATCCATTTTTCCAGCAAAGCCGCGCGGACCTTGTCTTTCAGGCGGAGGCGGTCAATTCCCCGGCGAATCTCGCCAAGCGAAAGTACGCTGATGCAGTGTCGCTGACTCACGGCCGCTCGCGCCCACCGCCGCACGTTCGCAGCGGCCTTTGCCCCCTTCCGAAGTTCGGACAGGACGTTCGTATCGAGCAGGTAGGCCATTAAAATTTAACATCGCGGCCCGCCTCGGTATCGCTGGATCGCTCGAGTTCCAAGTCCACATCCGGTGCGCAACCGTCCGGCGACAAAAGAAACTCCATCAGCGTTTCGGGACGCTTGGCCGGCAGGGTCAGCGCTTCTTTCAAAATGCGGCGGTGTTCTTCCTCTGCCGAAATACCATGCGCGGCAGCCCTTCGGCGTAGGAGTTTGACGACGGATGCGTCGAGATTTCTGACAAGCAATTGCGGCATGGTTTTAAGGTGATAGCAATGATAGCACCCGTCAATCGAATCTTCGGGCATCCGTGCTCGCCAAACAGCCGTGTGCTTTGCAACCGTGGCGCATGTCCGACGCCACATTCAGCCATCTCGATTCAACCGGCACGGCCCGCATGGTCGATGTCGGGCACAAGCCGTTCCAGCGCCGCATTGCGCGGGCGGAGGCCGTGATCCGATGTGCTCCTGCAACCATCGCCGCACTTCAAAAACAGGCGTTGCCAAAAGGCGACGTGCTCGCGGTCGCGCGCATCGCGGGCATCCAGGCGGCGAAACGCTGCGACGAACTCATCCCGCTGTGCCACTCGCTCCCGCTCGATTCGCTGGACGTGGAATTCATCATCGAAGCCGACGCCGTCCGAATCCGCACCACCGCAAATACGACCGCGAAGACCGGCGTGGAAATGGAAGCGCTCACCGCGGCGAGCGTCGCGGCGCTGACCATTTACGACATGTGCAAGGCCGTGGATAAAGGGATGGTCATCGGCGACATCCGCGTGACGGAGAAACGCAAGGAATGAAGTTCGCCCGCATCACACTCAGCGACCGCGCCGCGGCGGGCGTTTACGAAGACCGCAGCGGTCCGGCGATTCAGCAGTTTTTTGCGGAGCGGCTGGAGACGCCGGTGGAGTGGCATCAGGTGCTCATTCCCGACGAGCGAGCGGAAATCGAACGCATCCTGCGCGAGCTGTGCGATTCGGAGAAAGTGGCCCTCGTCGTGACCACCGGCGGCACCGGACCGTCGCCGCGCGACGTCACACCGGAAGCCACGCAAGCCGTGCTGGAGCGGGAGTTGCCAGGCTTTGGCGAGATCATGCGCGTGCAGTCGTTTGCCAAAGTGCCCACGTCCATCCTCAGCCGCTCCACCGCCGGGACGCGGGGCAGCACGCTCATCGTGAATCTCCCCGGCAACCCCCGCGCCATCGGCGAGTGCCTCCCGCTTTTACTGCCCGCGGTCATCGAGTGTCTCGACCATCTCGGCTGGGAGCGACTGGTGCCGCGTGCTGCATCTCCGGGAAATAGCGCGCAGCCCTCTGCGTGATACCCTTTTCCCGAAGCGCGGATCAAAAGAGCGTTCCCTCCAGCGGGAGTGCGCTTCGCGGGTGACGATTCTCTCGGCGCGTGACTTTTGAGCGTGGCGCGCCCAGCTTTGTCTTACTGCTATGTCGCCGAAAGCCAGAACACTTCTCACCGTCGCGCTCGTGCTGAGCGCCTGGATTGTTGGATTTCTCATGGGCGGCTGGTTTCGTGCACGACCGGAGGGCGCTGCCAGTGCCGATGCAGTGGCAGCGGGTGAGCGCGTTGCGGCGGAGCGGGCCGCTGCGACTGCGGCAAAGCGTGTGGGCTCCGTGGTGGAAGGCGACAGCGAGGCGGTGCGCCACCAGCCGTGGGATCGTGCGCGTCTGATCGCGGCTGCGAGAAGTCTGCGGCGGGAGGGGAGTTTTGCGACGATTCTTCGGCGCGCGATCCAGATCTCGGACCAGCTTGGGCCGGACGATTTTCCGGGCGTGATGGATGGCGGTGCGGATGGCTCGGCGGATAAGGAGATGGCCGACATGATCGAGCTTTTTGCCACTGCGCGATGGGCGGAGTTGGACCCGAAGGCGGCTGCGGAATACATGCTGAAGAATAAGAAATTCGGCGGCTGGTTTGATATCGACGGCGCGCTGTTGTGGAGCATCTGGAGCAGTAAAGATCCCAATGGCGCGGTCGCTTTTGCAAAAGGGATTGAGGATGCATCGGCGCGTAAAGACGGGTTGCGGGCTATCGTGGAGAGCCAGGCGCGAATGGACCCGGACAACGCGATCGCGTTCGCCAGGATTCACGCTTCCGAACTGCTCAAAGACGGATCACTTTCGAGCGCTCTCAATGATAATAAAGATCCCTCCCAGCCCGAAGAAAATGCGCGGCGAATTGTCAGTTTTCACAACCCGGAGAACTCCACTTCCGGCATCGAACAAGCAGCGGGCGCATGGGCGGCTCAAGACCGCGGCACCGCGCTCCAATGGGCTCAGGCGCTTGCCGACCCGAAGGTCCGGGCCGCTGCGTTGGCCGGCGTTTACGGGGCGTGGTTGCCCGCCGCGCCGAAGGAAGCCGCTGCGGCGTTTCTGGCAGAGGCGCGGAACGGCGAGGTGCTTGAAGGGGTCGCGATCGGGGGCGCGAACCAATGGCCGCTGGACGATTGGGCGGGAGCGGCAGCGTGGGCGGGGAAACTCCCGGCGGTACAAGAACGCTCGGGGGCGTATAGCGCGCTGGCAGGCCGTTTAGGAAAAGAGAATCCGAAAGCCGGCGCGGATTGGTTGCAAAGTCTGCCGCCGACTCCGGAAAAAGACGCGGCGATTTCAGCCTACGCGACGCAAGTCGCCGGTGGGGACGCCGACGGCGCGATGGAGTGGACATTTACGATTTCGGACCCGGCGAGGAGAAAAGAAGCTGGGTTTTTTGTCGTGAAGCGCTGGTTCGAGCGGAGCCCTGCCGAGGCCATTTCGTGGTTTCAGAAAACCGACTCCCTTACTCCGGCGCAGAAGCAGGAATTGCTGAAGTAGCGCTTACAGCCCGAGCAGGAGCCGGTGCGGCTGTTCGAGGCCTTCTTTGATTTTGATGAGGAACGTCACGGCTTCCTTGCCGTCCACCACGCGGTGGTCGTAGCTCATCGCGAGATACATCATCGGGCGGATGACGACGACGCCTTTTTCCGCCATCGGGCGTTCCTGGATTTTGTGCATCCCGAGGATTCCGCTTTGCGGCGGGTTCAAAATGGGCGTGCTCAGCAGGCTGCCGTAGATGCCGCCGTTGCTGATGGTGAAGACGCCGCCTTGCAAGTCTTCGATGGTGATTTTCCCATCGCGCGCTTTCACCGCGTATGCGGCGAGGTCGCGCTCGATGTCGGCGAACGATTTGTCCTTCGCGCCGCGGATGACGGGGACGACGAGCCCGCGCTCCGTGCCCACGGCGACGCCGACATCGTAGAAATGATTCTGCACAACATCATCGCCATCCACCCGGACGTTGATTTGCGGGACGGCCTCCAGCGCGGCGACGGTTGCCTTGATGAAAAAGGACATGAAACCGAGTTTCACGCCGTGCTGGGCGAGGAATGCTTCCCCGAGATCCTTGCGCATCTTCATCACGGCGGACATATCCACTTCGTTGAAAGTGGTGAGGATGGCGGCGGTGTGCTGCGCCATGACGAGCTGCGCGGCGATCTTGCGGCGAAGGGGCGAGAGGCGTTTGCGCGTCGTGCGGCCATCGGTCACGGGGGCGACGTTTTCCGAGATGGCGGTGAGGGATTGGTTGGCGGATTCCACGGCGGCGGAAATGCTCATCGGCGCAGAAACCGGCGCGGGCTCGGCGGCTTTGGCGGCGGGTTTTTTCTCGGCGGCGGGTTTGGCGGGGGCTGCTTTCGGGGCTTCGGCTTTAGGGGCAGGGGCTGCGGCACCGGCGGCGTCGAGCGTGGCGACGACCTGGCCGATTTGCACTTCGGCACCCACGGGGGCGAGGATGTGGAGGACGCCGGCGATTTCGGCACCGACTTCACTGGAGACCTTGTCGGTTTCCAGCGTGAAGAGTGCGTCGCCTTTCGCCACGGCATCGCCTTCGTTTTTGTGCCAGGTGGAGATCATTCCACTGGTGATGGATTCGCCGACGGACGGAATTTTGACTTCGAGACTCATAAAAATAGAAAAGCGGGTGCCGGTGTTATCCCGCCACCCGCCACCCCGGCAACCGCAAACAGAACTTTCGTAGAGATTGGGCGGACTGGGAGCCAGAGAGCGGGGCGGGTTTTCCGACCTTCGACACCGACCGGCGGATACGAAGGCTGGTTGACCGCCATTTTTGAAACGAGATAGGCAGGCTGACGCGACCCGAGCGACGCATCACTTCACTACCCGCAGCCGCACGAAAAACTCACCGCCCCGACAGGCGTAGCTCGACATTCCAATGTCGAGTGGGAGAGCGTGGAGTGCCGGACGGTCGCTATGTCGAGGGCGTCCAGACTCGACCTTGGAAAGTCGAGCTACGCGCTCACTTCACCACCCGCAGCCGCACGAAAAACTTCACCGCCCCGACGGGTAGGGTGAAGCGCCAGGTGTCGCTGACTCAGGCTGGTCCGACGTTCTGATCAGCAGTGCATCAGCGGCGAGGGATTCACCTGCCTGAAAGAGAACGGCGAGAGCGGGGATGTCGCTAAGCTTGGTGTATTGTTGCTTCGTGTCGGCTTTGTCGGTGGGCATGGCGTAGCCGAGGAGTTTCCAGGACTTGGTGTGCGTCTGGTGGGTAAGGTACTGCACACGATTCTGGAACTTGTCGTGTTTCGCATGGCCGACGGGATAGGGATTCTCAAAGGGCACTTTGCGGGTCAGCAGGGCGGGATCGGTGGTGAGGATGTATTGATTGGTCCGGCCATCTTGCAAGAGGAAGATGGGCCGCGAGTGCTTCACGGGATGCGCGTAAAGCTGGCATACGGGCTTGGCTTCGAGCGTGGGGGCTTCGAGGGTGGGCTGCGGTGGCGTTTTGTCGGCGGTCTTGAGGTAGAGCGGCAGCATGGGTGTGTCTTGCTCGCGGAACTTCAGGGGATGCAAGTCGGTGAAGGACTCGAGTTTGCGTCCGGCTTCAGCAACTTCGTTTAGGGTGCCGATGACCATGAAGGTGCGGCGGAAGAAGCTTTCGCCGGGCGCGATGGTCACGCGGTTGTCCATATTCATCACGGTGTAGTCGCGCTCACCGTGGCGGGAATCCATCGCGCCATAGACGGTGGGGGACGATTGCCAGCCTGGCGTGCCTGCGTGTTTGAGCGTGCGCTGCGCGATCCAATGCGGATCGCGACCGAAGACAAGACCGAGCGCGAAGGATGCAGGATTCGCGGCGTTCTGCGTGGCTGCGGCCCAGCCGCCGGTGTCGATGATGTTCCCGTAGCAATCCTTGGAGTCGCCATCGTAGGGCGTGTGAAAGCGGTAACTGCCGTCAGGGTTCGACAGCACGAGTTCAGGCATCACGGAGGTCCGCACGCCGCCCCACATGGTGGCGAGCGTGTGCAGTGGGAAGGTGCCGAAGTTGTAGCACAGATGATTCAGCTCGATCACGCCTGCGCCGAGATCGCGGAACTGAACCATGAAGAGCACGTCGCTGCGATTGATGCTGATCGTGGGACAGAGTCCCCAGTTGATCATGGTGTAAGTGCGCTCCTTCTCGTCCCAATGCGAGGCGAGGAGCGGACAATAGAAGGGGCGCTCCGGTGTGTATTTTTGCTTTCGTCCCACATAGAGACCGGACTGGTGAATGAAGGAATTGATCTCGTCTCGAATAGCACCGGGGCCTTTTTCCAGATCGTAGTCCACCTCGTCGTTGCTGAAGGTGACCATCTGCCAGGCTTCGTCATTGAAGGGCGACATCAGGCGCTGCGGTGGCATGATCTCGCCACAGGAGCTGACGATGGAGTAAATCTGCCCGCCCTTGCCAATACGCAGTTCCCAGCTCCGCTCGGCCGTGGACTTGTGAGTGAGATAGGCATGAAATGCAGGCTTCTCGTCCACGCCTTCGGTCCAATGCGACGGCCTGCGCTGGTTCGGACTGTATTGCGTGGAAACCACGAACTCACTTGGCTTGTCGTAAAACGTCGGCGCGTTTGATTTGGGGAAGAGGTCGAGCAGGGCAGCGGCATCTCCGGCGTGGAGACATGCTTTCGATAAGCCAAGCAGACTGAGAATGGTGAGGTAGGTGAGTTTCATCGAGAACACGCGCTTAGCACATGTAACCGGCCAGAGAGACACTTCATGCACTTCGTTTGCTTCACTGAACACCGATTCTGTAAAAGCCCTGCTGGCCTGAGATCGAAACGGCGACTTGTCCGAGATTGCCGCTGTAGGGCAGATTGCCGCCGAGTTGAATCCAGGAGTTGCTGGTGAGATCGGGGGAATAGAAAAGTTGATAGGTTTTTCCGGCGACGGCTGGCCATTGAAACTCGAGTTGATTCGTGCCAGTAAAACTGCTGGTGGCTTGGAAAAGGGAGGTTGGGTTTAGTGGGTTGGTTCCCGCCACAAACTCTTCCCAATTCAGTTTACCTTCGCCATCAGTGTCCACGAGCGTGGTGGCATCGTTCAAGATGAGACCATAAAGTTCCAGCCAATCTGAAGTCACTCCGTTGGTAAATGTGTAGGTGCCGCCAACCCAGCGTAGATTGCCAATCGTGGGCACACCGCTTGTCCAGACGGGCGCTCCAGCACCGAACACCTGCGCGGGCATGATCCCGAGAGCGACTACATCATCCCAACTGGAGAGCGGCACGCCGGTTTGCTGATTCAAGAAAGAGCTGCGTGGCAGAGAGATGGAAGTCGCGCCTGCCGCAGTGATGGGTACGGTGGCGATGAAAGAGTTGGCTGCGGTTTCATTCCAGTCCGTGAGCAGTTTGATGCCGACGCTATTGCCAGCCGTGGAGGTGATGGTGAAGGACAGCGAACCTCCACTGGGTGGGCCGGTCCAGGACTGGTCATTCACCTTTCGCGTCCACAACTGCCAGACTTCGGGATTGTCGGCGTTGAGCCGGAACCAGTCTTTGTAGCCACGGCTGAAGTCATCGATCACGCGCTCTTTGGCGGCGGTGTTCTTCACGCCAGCGGCAGCGAGATCTGCGGGATAGATTGTCTTCACTTCAGAGGCGACGCTAAAGGTCTGAGCGGGTGAATAGCCTGCTTGGAGGGGTTGGCTGAAGCCGATGTTGTAGTGGACCTGTGCCAGCACGACCATCATCTCATTCTTGTCAAAAACAGGACATGGGGCCTGCCAATGCGTGCCCATATTGACAGCCTGTGCATCCCGCCAGAAGCGTTTCAGCGAGTTGCGGTCAACGCCGTAGTAGATGTCCACCGCTGCAATGGAAAGTGCCGTGGTGGTATCCGGCCAGACCTTGAAGACGGGAATTCCATCACTATTCGAGAGCGTGATTTGAGCTGTCGATGTCTTGGGGAAAGTGAAGTCGCCTTTGAGATGCGTTTTCATCCACAGCACCTGCGAAGCTGCTTCCTGAGCATTCAGGCGGTGATTAAAGTGAGGCGAAAATACAAGCCTTTGCTCAATGGCTGGGTTTTGCAGTTTCATGGCCTGGGTCACCAGATCAAAGGGTGCATTAAAGTCATTGGCTGCTTCGACAAACATGGCTGGGCAGGTGATGTTCGGCCAGTAGCTCTTGCAGTCCACGGTCTGGAAATACATCGGGAGCGACTGCATGCCTGTCGTGCTTTTGGCTGTGCCGGGCAGGCCCCACCAGTCTTCAAATAAAAAGCCGGTGCCACCGACACCAGGTGCCACGCAAGTGATGCGTGGATCCGTGGCCGTGATGACAGTGGTATGCCCGCCCATGCTCCAGCCTACCACGCCGAGCTTTGTGCCATTGACCTCGGGACGACTCTGCAAATAGGTCAATGCACGCCGACCCGCATACGAGTTCAGAATCCAACTGCAATTCATCGGATGAGCCACGTCGTAGAGCGTCGCGCCATCGGTAAACAATTTTGGGTCGCAAGAGTCATAGTGAATGGCGTCCGTCACTCCTGTGCGAGAGAAACCAGCGGCTAACCCGGCCCAGTCGGTGTTGGCAAGACCGGCATCCAGCGGAAGCCCGCCCCAGTTGATACTGATGGCTGCGTAACCCTGGCCTGCCCAGTATTTGGCAAAGTCCGCATTGGCCTTCTGACCCCCACCGTGAATGTCCACGATGCCCGGCAGATTGGTCCCACCCACAGGCGCGGCGTAATAGGCAGCGATCATCGGAGAGGCTGTTACTCGACTTCCGGTGAGTGTGCCCAGACTGTAGCGAATCTGCGAGAGTGTGATGCCGTTCGCGGTCGTGGTGCTGAGGATTTCCGGCTGAAGTGGGTCGGCGACAATGGCCGCCTGACGGGATGCCCAAAGCTCTTGAGCAGTTGCTGGCACTGCTACCAGACTGACTTTGCCGACGTTAGAAACCACAGTGCCGTCTGATGCAGTGAAGGTGAAGCTATCGTCCCCCAAAGCACCCGCATTGGGCGTGTAGGTGAGCAGCGGGGCTGTGCCAGAAAGGGTGCCGCGTGTGGGAGATGAAACGACGCTGTAAGTCAGCGGATCTCCATCTAGGTCTGTCGCAGTCAGCGTCACATTCACTGCGGCCTGACTTGTGACCGAAAAGGATTGGTTCGCAGCCACAGGCGCATCATTGCCCGGTGGATTGATCGACAGCACGAGTGATGAAGTGGTGGTATTAAAAGTGAGCTGCGCGCTCAGTCCGCTGGTGCCGGTGATGATCTGGATATTGGGATTGAAGGTGCCGCCATAAACCGCGCTGTGACCCGTGAAATCAGCCAGGACGAGGTTGAGACCATTGGCGTGATTGTAGGCAGAGATGTCGATGATGTAAGTCACATTGGGCCACGTCGCTGACGAGCCACTGAAGAGAAAGCCAGCGTTCAGTGTGGTGAACCCCGATGGCGCGAGTGTGTATTTGAAGGTGTTCGTTCCTCGGTGCTCAAATGACATGCTCGGATTGGCAAAGGAAGCGCCATTGCGAAAGTGCATCGTGGCACTGCCAGTGTCCAAAAAGGTGATGCCCGAACCCAGCGCACCCGACAGATCCAGCGTGCTACCAAAGCGCAGCACACCCACACGATTGAGCGTGCCAGCCACGGTGAGGGTCTTCGTGCCACTGATAGTCTCACCAGCGAAAGTGACACTCGCTCCTTGGGCAATGTCCAGCGTAGAAAAGACATTCGGCGCAGCGCTGACAACGGCTCCCGTCGGTACAAAGACATTGGAGGTAGCTACCGGAACTGCATTGGGGTCCCAATTGGCAGCCGTGGTCCAGAGCCCATCCGATCCGCCGCCATCCCAGACCGGTGGCGGTGTGGCAAAGGTCAGAATCACCTGCGAGGTCACTGTGTCGAAGACAAGCGTTGCCGCGCTATGAGTCGGAGCTTTCGTGATCTGCACCGTGGGATTGAAGGTCCCGTTGTAGGCTGCATCGTTGCTGCTAAAATCAGCCAGCACGATGCTCGTGCCATTAGCGAGGTCGTAGTTCGTTGCATCGATCACGAAGGTCGCATTGGCCCAGGTAGCCGAGTTTCCACTGCGCAAGCGACCCGGTTGGATCTTGGTAAAACCAGTCGCATTCAGCGTGAAATGAAATGAGTTGGTGCCTTTCTGCTCCCAGTCGATGGTGGCGACTTGGGCCCCAGCCTCAAAACGCACGCTGCCTTGGTTCAGGTCCCAGAAACCACCCGCGAGTGAACCCGTGGCCGCGACCTTGATAATGTTGCTACTCAGACGGATCGCAGACTGACCTGCGTTGGTGAGAGTGCCCGCAAGCTCCACGGTAGCGCCAGCGGGCAACACACCGCCGCCATCATAAGTCACCGTGCTGCCCGCACCGATGATGATGGTATCGTTAGCCGCTGGCAGGCTCCCAGAACTCCAGTTAGCCGCCGTTTTCCAATTGCCCGTTGCTCCGCCAGTCCAGGTCACGGTGGCAGCGTGTGCCGGTGAGAGCAGAAGGAAGAGCATCAGAGTGCTCGTAATGAGTTTTTGAATTGGGGACATAGAGATGTTTATGCGTATCTCGGTAATGATGAGTTCATGGATCGCGCAAAAGGCCACCCACATGCAATGCTTCGCGGCGATGGATGCCCTGGCAATCAAGCTGGGGTCCGAGCTAAGACAGGCGGCGCCTGCGCAGGGCGGCCAGCATACCGAGCCCGGCGAGCAAGCTCACGGCGCTACCGGGCTCGGGCACGGCCACGAAGTTCACCTGATAGCTGCTGCCCGCATCCGCGAAGTTTGCCGTGTAGTTCACCGCGTCGTAACCGGTGATGTTGGCGAAGGCGAACCCGTCGGTGGTCACATTATTGAAGACCGTGTAGGTGTTTGCGTAGCTGAAGCCCGCGAGCGTCACGTCGAGTTGCAGCGTGGCGTTGGCGCTGCCACTCAACCAATCACCGGCAGCATTGAAGGCCACCACGTCTGAAGCCGTGCCTAGGCCGAAGAGTAAAGAGGAAGAAGAGGCAAAGTTTAGTTTTCCGCCAGCACCGAGATTGAAGTTGAGCGTGCCTGCGCCAGCGCCCGGCGTGCTGCCGCCGGGAGCGAGGCTGCCGGTAATGTCCACATTGCCCGCTGCCGCGGTGGTGATGCTGCCGGTCGTGCCGGAGGCGAGCGCCGCCCCGCTGGCCACGCTGACCGATGCGGTGCCGCTCAGGGATCCGCTGACGACCAGCGTGCCAGCATTCACATTCGTCTGGCCAGTGTAGGTGTTCGCTTCGGTCAGGGCGAGCGTCGATGCGCCACTCTTGCTCAGAGCGCCCGAGCCACTGACGACGTTCGTCAGAGTCTGGTTCGCACTGCTGGCATAGGAAAAGGTAGAGCTGGCACCGACGGCGATCGTGCCGCCGTAGCTTCCGCTGCCGAGCTGACCTGCGCCACCGATCTCCAGCGTGCCTCCACTGGCATTGATGGTTGTGTTGCCCGTGTATGAGTTCACACCCGCGAGCACCCATTTGCCGGTGCCGCTCTTGGTCAGCGACAGAGTGTCCGAGCCATT
>JAYUSJ010000316.1:0-39025 GCA_043755735.1 Verrucomicrobiaceae bacterium
TGCCCGCCGCGCGCGGACATGGTTTCACAATGGCCTACTATGGAAAAAGTCATCATTCTCGGGACTGGCTGCGCCGGTCTTACCGCCGCAATCTACGCCGCTCGCGCCAATCTGAGCCCGCTCGTTCTTGAAGGAGCGGAGCCCGGCGGGCAGCTCTCGACGACGACGATGGTGGAGAATTATCCCGGCTTTAAGGACGGCGTGAGCGGGCCGGAACTCATCATGAGCATGAAGGCGCAGGCCGAGCGTTTTGGTGCACGGTTCGCATATTCCGAGTGCACGGGGCTCAAACGCGGCGACGGGCATGTGAGCATCGAAGTGGAAGGAAAATGGATGGACACGAGTGCCCTCATTATCGCCAGCGGTGCGAGCGCAAAGTGGCTCGGGATCGACCGCGAGCGCGAGTTGCGCGGACACGGTCTGACGAGTTGCGCGACGTGCGACGGTGCTTTTTACCGCAATGTGCCCGTCTGCGTAGTCGGCGGCGGCGATTCGGCGGCGGAGGAAGCGACGTTTCTCACCCGCTTCGCGAGCAAGGTGTATCTCATCCATCGCCGCGACAGCCTTCGTGCATCGAAGGTGATGGCGCAGCGGGTCATGGATAATCCGAAAGTCGAACCTGTTTGGAACTCGGCGATCACCGAATACCTGTCGGACGCCGACAATCACGTCAGCGGTGTGAAAGTGAAGAATCTCGTTACCGGCGTCGAGAGCGAGATCGAGCTGAAGTGCGTGTTCGTCGCCATCGGACACACGCCGAATACAGCACCGTTTAAGGGAGTCCTCGACCTCGATGATAACGGCTACCTTTTGCAAAAAGGCGAAACCACCGCGACGAATGTCCCCGGCGTCTTTGCGGCGGGCGACGTGAGCGATCATCGCTATCGCCAGGCCATCACAGCGAGCGGACAGGGCTGCGCGGCGGCTCTGGATGCGGAGCGTTATCTGGCCGATCTCGGCATTCACTAAAGGGGCGCGGCTCTGAAAGTCTGCGACGTCACCCAATTCTGGTCCCCTGTCAGCGGAGGTGTGCGACGATACATCGCGGAAAAAGTGCGTGCGCTCCGGGCATGCGGCGGGGGGCATGTGCTCATTATTCCCGGCGAGCATGACACCGTTTCCGGGGATGATTCGGCGCGCGTTTACACCATCGCGAGCCCGCTGATATCGCGGGTGACGCAGTATCGTGCATTGCTCAGGCTGGGTGAAATCGGGCGCATTTTGGCAGCGGAGAAACCGGACATCGTCGAGAATGGCGATCCGTATCAAGTCGGCTTTGCCGTTGCGCGTTATGCGGCCGCGCTCGGGATTCCGAGCGTGGCATTTTACCACTCGCACTTCGCGGAATCGGAGGTGCGGCCGTTGGAGCGCTTGCTCGGGTCGACTGTGGCCGCGCTCTTCGTCTCGCTGGCCGCCCGATACAGTCGCAGACTGTATCGTCGTTATTCACGGACGCTGGTTGCGTCGCCTGCGATTGCGCGGGTCCTCGGAGATTGGGGCATCGACAATACGTCGCTCGTGGATCTCGGCGTGGATCCACAGCGCTTTTTTCCGGGCAACCGCGCAGTAGCCCGTGCGGCGCTCGGCATCGCTGAAAATGCCCGCGTCCTGCTCTCCGTCGGGCGTCTTGCGGCGGAGAAAAACACGCGACTTTTGTGCGACGCATTTCGGCGTCTGTCGGGATTTCATCTCATTATTACCGGCGAAGGATTGCAGCGCGATGCGGTGGAGCGCCTTCGCGATGAAACGGGTGCGGTGACGTGGCTTCCGTTCCTCGACACTCACGACGATTTGCTCCGGCTCTTTCACACAGCGGATTTGTTTGTGCATCCCGGCGTGCAGGAGACTTTCGGGCTTGTGACTCTGGAGGCGCAGGCTTGCGGCCTCCCGGTGGTAGGAATCCGGGGAACCGCGATGGACCGCATCGTGCGCCACACGCAGGATTTTTGGGCGTGTGAGGCCACTCCCGAGGCCTTTGCAAATGCGATCGAATCCGCCTTTTGCCACGATCTGCCCGCGCTTGGTGAATCGGCGCGCGAAGCAGTGATTGCCGAGTTTTCGTGGGACTCGGTGATGGCCCGGCTATTTGACGTGTATCGCGAAGTCATCCACGAATGCCGGCAGCAATGAAATCAGACGTCCAAATTCGCGAGTTCCGTGGCTCCGACCGCCAAGCCGTGCGGCGACTTTGCTGCGACACGGGGTTTCTCGGAGCGCCGATCGATCCGGTCTTCGAGGACCGCGAGCTTTTTGCCAACTACCTCACTCGCTATTACACAGACGCCGAGCCCGAGTCCGCGTTTGTCGTGGAAAAAGACGGCGTCGTGCGCGGTTATTTGCTCGGTTCTCGGAGGCCGCTTCGCCAGCAGTTTTTCAACGCGTTCAACAACCTCAGCCTCCTCGCCAAAGGCGTCGTGCGATTCGGCGGCTATAACGAGGCATCGCGCAAATTCGTCCGCTGGATTTTGACACAGGCGTGGCGCGAGGTTCCCGCGGCTCCGCGCCGGATTGCGCATTTCCACTTTAATGTAATGCCCGACGCCCGGAGCCTGCGCACGATTTTAGAGCTCACGGGGCGTTACTTCGATTTCCTGCGTTCGCGAGGCGAGTCCCGAGTGTTCGGACAAATCGTTTCATTTGAGGGGCGGCGCGGCGAGCCTCTCTTCGAGCGCTACGGCTTCACTCTGCTCAATAAGGCGGAGATCACCAAATACCGCGACGTGTATCCGGGAAAAGTCTTCCTTTGCACGGTCGTGAAGGAGCTTGGCGCACCGGGAGTGCGGCCAATCGGGATTTGAAATTTTCCACGATTCGCTTTGACCACTTCGCAGAAGCGGCTACGAACACCCGCTTCGATGAAAACACGCATCCTTACACTCGCAATCGCCACATCCATTCTACCTATGTCTTTCGCACAAGATCCAGCCAAGCCCGCAACCGCCGCGGCCGCCCCAGCAACAGTCGCACCTGCGGGCGACCCACTCGCCGCAGTGCCCATGGACCTCGTCAGCTACTTCATTGGTCGCAATATCGGCGGCAACATGAAGCAACAAGGGTTCTCTCCAAAGATGGACGAACTGGTTGCCGGAATGAATGACGCGTCGGGCGGCAAGCCTTCGAAGTACCCCGAGAAGGATCTTCAGGCAGCCATGGAGAAATTCCAAATCGCCATGCAGGCCGTGGAAATGCAAAAGCGCGCAGAGTCCGGCAAGGCAGGCGAGGCGTTCCTCGTCGCCAACGGCAAGAAGGAAGGCGTGAAAACGACCGCCAGCGGCCTTCAATACGAAGTCATGAAAGCCGGAGCCGGGCCGATGCCTGCGGCGACCGACACCGTGAAGGTCCACTACAAAGGCACGCTCATCAGCGGCGAAGAATTCGACAGCAGCTACTCCCGCAATGAGCCCGCGACTTTCCCGCTCAACGGCGTCATCCCCGGCTGGACCGAAGGCGTGCAGCTCATGAACAAGGGTGCAAAATATAAATTCGTCATCCCCGGCAAGCTGGCCTACGGCGAGCGCGGCAGCGCACCGAAGATCGGGCCAAACGAGACGCTCGTCTTCGAAGTCGAGCTCCTCGAAATCATGCCGAAGAAGTAGAGTCCTACTCGATCACCAACTCCCGCGTTACGCCAAAGCGTTCGAGCCGCTTGCGTAGCGTGGATCGTGTTATCCCCAGAAGCTTCGCCGCGCGGACCTGGTTTCCAGCAGTCTGACGCATGGCGTGAACGGTAAATTCCCTCTCCAGCCACGGCAGCAGTTCGACGGTCGAGTCAGCCTGCGCTGCGCGAATGAGGATTTCGATCGCCTCCTCTTTCGTCGCAATCCCTCCTGCCGCCGGCTCCGCAACCATCTGGCCAAGCGGAATGTCCTTCGGCATGAGCAGATCGCTCGTGGACAACACACATGCCCGCTGGATTGTGTTTTCCAGTTCACGCACATTGCCCGGCCAAGTGTGCGCTTCCAGCACACGGACGGCTTCTTCGCTCAGTTTGAGCTTTGGCAACCGCTGCTCGATCGCCACTTTTTGGACAAAATGCTCGGCAAGAAGCCGGATATCCTCAATCCGCTGGCGGAGCGGCGGGAGCTGAATGCGGACGACGTTGAGTCGATAGAAAAGATCTTCGCGGAAGCGCTTCTCCGTCACTTCCGTTTCGAGGTTCCGGTTCGTCGCTGCGACAATTCTGACGTCGGTGCGGACCGATTGGTTGCCGCCGACCCGCACGATCTCCCCATCCTGCAAAACGCGGAGGATTTTCCCCTGAAGCGGCAGCGGCATGTCGCCGATCTCATCCAGAAAAAGCGTGCCTCCATCGCATTGCTCAAAGCGCCCAATCCTCTGCCCCGTCGCACCGGTGAACGCTCCTTTTTCGTGACCGAACAGCTCGCTCTCCAGCAATTGCTCGGGAATGGCCGCGCAATTGATGGCGACATACGTTTTCGTGCTCCGCTGGGAGTGATGGTGGATGGCCCGCGCAACAAGCTCTTTCCCGGTTCCGCTCTCACCAGTAATCATCACAGGCGCATCGGACCCTGCCACCCGGCCCACGAGCTTGAAGACCGTCTGCATCGCCGCGCTCTGGCCTACGATACTGTCCTGGTTTTGCTCCACTGTCAGCTTCGGAACACTCGCCGTGGCCGCCCGGACCTGTGCCCGCTCGCGGAGCGCGGTGTCCACGACGATACGGAGATTAAATGCGAGCGCTTCCTTCCTCACGAAGTCAAACGCCCCGAGCTTCATCGCCTCGATCACCGCCTGGGTCGTGCCGAACTGGCTGATGAGCAGGACAAACGCATTCGAATCCCGCCCCCGAATGCGCGAGAGCAGTTCCATGCCCGGAAACGGCTGTAGATGCGTGTCGATGATGACTAAATCCGGCTTCTCCTTCGTAAAAAGCGCAAAAGCCTCGTCGGCGCGAGTGGCGGAAACTACGCGAATCTCCGCCGCAGCAAGCTGCTTGGCGGCCCATTCGGTAAAATCGGTTTCGGCATCGGCGATCAGGACTGTGTGACCTTTTGGCATTATGAAAGTGTATAAAAAACTACAGCGCCGTCGCCGACGCGCGCTCCCTCAATACCCATTTTGACGCGGATGTAAGCGCAAAATCGAATGATGGAGCATTTTTGCTCCGGCCGCTGCGCACTTTTTCCCAATCGGGAGGCTGCCCTTTCCACGTCGGACAATGAGGCACATTTGAATGGCACTGGGATAAGCGCGCAACTGTGCGGTCTTACCTCTCTAAAAAGGAGTCGCGACTTTGCGCCTACGCGGCAAATTGCGCGCCTCCTTCTCTGACTCCGAAGGCTTTGCACTTTTCGGAACGGGCTTATCTTTTGAAGGGAACGGGCGTATTCCGTGGACCGTTGCAGGTGTTTTCCGGTAAGGGGCTGGGATGAATCAACCTGTCCGCAAAGCCGTCATTCCTGCCGCTGGCTACGGCACCCGTTTCCTACCCATCAGTAAGTCCGTGCCGAAAGAAATGCTGCCGATTGTGGACAAGCCGGTGATTCAATACGTCGTGGAAGAGGCGGTCGCGAGCGGGATCACGGATATCCTCATCGTCATCGGGCGAAGCAAGCGCTCGATCGAGGAACACTTTTTTCCGAACCGCGAACTCGAGGATGAGCTTGCGGCCAAGGGGAAGAGCGAGGCGCTGGCGGCTTGCCAGGCGGTGTCGAATCTGGCGCGCGTCCACTTCGTCTGGCAGCACGAAATGCGGGGGCTCGGTGATGCTGTCCTCTACGCGAGGCATCATGTCGGGAACGAGCCGTTTGCACTGTTGATGGGCGATACCATCGTGGAGCCCGCGGCTGGTGCGGCACCAGTCACGCGCCAACTGTGCGACGTTTGGGAGGCACACGGCGGAAGCGCGATCGCACTCGAGGAAGTCGCGCCGGAACGTGTGAGCCGCTATGGTATCGTGGGCGGGCCGGAGATCGAACCGGGGCTCATCCGGGCCAGCGTGCTCGTGGAGAAGCCGAAGCATGAGGAAGCGCCAAGCCGCCTCGCAATCACGAGTCGCTATGTTCTTTCGCCCGGCATATTCGAGTGTCTCGACCACACGCCTCCGGGGAAAAATGGCGAGCTCCAGCTCACCGACGCTCTTTCGCTCCTGCTTTCCCGCGAAAGCGTGTACGGATGGCGCTACGGAGGCCGTCGGTTCGACATTGGGGACAAGCTCGGCTTTGTAAAAACGAATGTCGAGTTTGCCCTCCGCGACCCGTCGATTGCGGTGGAATTGCGGAAGTTCCTTGCGACGCTGGGGTAGAAAATCGGGCAGCCAACGGCTGGAGAAAACATTCGCAGCCCTACGCTGGAAGACACGATTTGGATTCCCGAATATTTGCGTTTCGGGATTCGATGGAAACGAGAATTCATTTCCCCTCGCAGCGGTTTTCCTCTTTTCTCCGCGTTTCAATTTACCAAATACGAAACATGCCAAAGCTCTTCATTCCTGGTCCCGTTCAAGTCTCCGAAAAAACCTTCCGCGCTTTCTGCAAGCCGATGATTGGACATCGGAGCGGTGATTTCAAGAAGCTCTACGGCGGCATCCAGCCACGACTGAAGGAGCTTTTCGGCACGATACAGCCCGTCTTTCTGAGCACGAGCAGCGCTTGGGGCGTGATGGAGGGAAGCATCCGCAATCTCGTGGGTGGCGGCAAAGTGTTGAACTGCATGAATGGCGCATTTTCCGACAAGTGGCTGGATGTTTCGAAAAAGTGCGGCAAGGATGCCGTCGCGCTGCAGGTCGAATGGGGCCAGCCCATTCGCGGCGAGCAAGTCCGCGCTGCGCTGAGCGCCGGCGGATTTGACGCAGTGACGCTGATCCACAATGAGACCTCGACGGGCGTGATGAGTGACATTCGCGAGATCGCGGCCGTGGTGAAGGAATTCCCGGATGTCTGCCTCATCGTGGATACCGTATCGTCGTTCTCCGTCGTGCCAGTGCCGATGGACGAACTCGGCATCGACGTGCTACTCACCGGCTCGCAAAAAGCGCTCGCGATGCCTCCGGGCCTCGCCCTTTTCTCTGCGAGCAAGAAGGCGATGGAGCGCGCTGCGACGGTGAAGGCGCGCGGGTACTACTTCGACTTTGTTGAGTTTGCAAAAAATCAGGCGGAAGACATGACACCGAGCACGCCGAGCATCAGCCACATCTACGCGCTTGAATCGAAAATCGATGACATTTTCACGGAAGGCGTTGCGAACCGTCATGCCCGCCATGCCGAGAACAATGCAATAGTCCACGAATGGGTGCGGGCGAAAGGCCAGGACTTCTTCGCACCGGAAGGTTTCCGCTCGAAGGCGCTGACATGCATAGCAAACGTGAAGGGCATCGACGTGGAATCGCTGGCCAAAAAGGCGAAAGAGCGCGGGTTCATCATCGACGGCGGCTACGGAAAATTGAAAGGGAAGACCTTCCGTCTTTCAAACATGGGCGACGAGACACCGGCGACCATGCGCGAACTCCTTGCGGCACTGGACGAGTGCCTTGCGTAATCAGCGAGTTCGGCCGGGAGAGGCTGGTTACAGCGAATTCATTACAAAGCGCACAACGTGCGGGCGAATCTGTGGTTCACTCAGTCCAAGACTATGAAGCTCCTCGTTATCGAAGATGAAAAGAAGATCGCCACGCTCATCAACAAAGGCCTGCGCGAGCAGGGCTACACTGCGGATGTCGTCCACGACGGTGATGAGGGTCTGGAGCGTGCGGTGAATCAGCAATACGACGCCATTGTCCTCGATATCATGCTGCCGGGGCGCGACGGACTGAGCCTGCTCCGCGCGTTGAGAGAGAAGAAAATCAACACTCCCGTGATGATCCTCACCGCCCGCGGCGAAGTGAATGAGCGAGTGGAGGGGCTGGACGCTGGTGCCGATGACTACATGGCAAAGCCGTTTTCGATGGACGAGTTGATCGCCCGCCTTCGGGCGCTCATGCGCCGCGTGACAGGCGAGAACATCAGTCTTTACCGCGCCGGTGAACTGTCGATGAACCTCGTCTCCCGCGAGGTGCTGCGGGGAAAGCGGAAAATCGAGCTGACCGGCCGGGAATTCCGCCTTCTCGAATACCTCATGCGCGCGCCCGATCATGTGCTCACGCGAACGCAAATCATCGAGCGTGTGTGGGAATACCACTTCGACCCGGGAACGAATCTCGTGGACGTTTACATCCAGCGACTGCGCCGCAAGATCGATGATGGCGAGACGCTGAAAATGATCCAGACAGTCCGCGGCGTCGGCTACAGCATCGTGTCGAAATAGCTGATGCGGGACCATTCGCTCCGCACAAAAATCACGGTTCTCGCCGTGTTGATTGGCGGACTGGGATTGCTGGTCTTCGGCACAGTCATGGGCGTGGTGCTCCGGAAGACAAAAATCGAGAAAATCGATAGCCTTTTGAAAGAGCAATCGGCGGCTTTCTTCAGTATTCTCGATACACGGAAAGTGCCCGTAACATGGCAGCATGACCCATCACTGCGGGAGTTGTTCAGCGTCGTTCACAGCCTTTACAGCATTGAGGTCGAAGAGCCGCTCGGCACCATCGTGTATCGCACGCGAAAGCCGGTGGACAGGCACCTTCCGCAAGGAAACGACGGACAGATCGCGACCGTTCCGCTCGGCGATAGCTATGCGCGAATCTATCAGATTCAACAGAACGGCGTCCGACTCCGCATCGCCGCCGATTTGGAGCCAATGCTTGCGACCGAGCGCACAATGCAAATCGCCTTCGGAATCACCCTCCCGACGATTCTCGTGTTCATCGGATTGGGCGCACGCTGGCTCACCCGTAAAGCGCTGAAACCCGTCGATGAAATCTCGGCCATGGCGGACGCCATCACCGCGAGTGAACTCGGCCGCCGCCTTCCCGTGTCAAAGATGAACGATGAGATCGGGCGGCTCACCGCGATCCTAAATCGAATGATGGACCGTCTGGAGCGCAGCTTCGAGCAATCGCGACGCTTCGCATCCGACGCTTCGCACGAGCTCAAGACTCCCCTGACAATCATCCGCGGAGAAGTCGAAGCAGCCCTCGGCAGCGGGACACTCCCGCCGGCGGCAGAGCGGACCATGGCAAACATTCAAGAGGAAACGGGGCGCCTCGTTCACATTATGGAAGGCCTGCTTCTGCTCTCGCGAGCTGATGCAGGCCGGCTCAAGCTCGACCTCCAGCCCTTCAATCTCTCGGCATTTGTGAACGAGATGCGGGAGGACATCGAAATCCTGGCGTTACCGGGACGCATCACTGTCGAGGTGACGGTGGACCCGGGACTCATTGTCCGTGGAGATCCGCGCTTCCTGCGACAGGTCCTGCTCAACCTTTTCGACAACGCCATCAAATACAATGTGGACGGCGGACGAATCATCGCATTGCTGGAAAGGAGACAGGCCAGGGCATATTTCCGCATCGGAAATTCCGGCCCTGGAATCAAAGGCGAAGCGCGCCTCCGGGTATTCGATCGCTTCTATCGCGCCGAGCCATCACGCGAGCGCGCCCTTGGCGGACAGGGGCTCGGCCTCAGCATTTGCGCAGAGATCATCCGGGCGCATCACGGCACAATCTCGCTCATTGCAGATTCTGCTCCAGACTGGACAGCGTTCGAATTTCATATCCCATTGGGGATGACACAGACATGACCACCGCCAACAAAATCACGATTACACGAATCCTCATGATTCCGCTGTTCGTGACGATGGCGCTCTACTACGGACGGAGCGTTTCGCAAGGCGCGCCGCAGGAATGGATGCGATGGACGGCAGTCGTGCTCTTCATCAGTGCGGCTGCGAGCGACGGAATCGACGGCTATATCGCGAGACGCTATAATCAGATGAGCAAGCTCGGCGTCATCCTCGATCCCATTGCGGATAAAGGGCTGCTACTGGCCGGAATCATCACACTGAGCATGAGTAACTGGCACTACGAATTCCCGGTGTGGTTTCCCGTGCTCGTGATCTCCCGCGATGTCGTCATCATGGCAGGAACTTTCGCGCTTCATTTTATCCTCGGCAGCGTAAAGATCAGCCCGAGCTGGCTGGGGAAAACTGCCACGGTAACACAGATGATCGCGATCGGATTTGTGATGCTACAGTGGAATGCATGGAGCTACAAAATTGGCGGGTGGAGAATGACATTCCTAGACATCCCTGTGATCATCGCCGGATTCTTTACGCTCGTTTCCGGCCTGGGATACGTGCGGCTCGGCATCCGCCTCATGCACTCGGCAGGCCACGGCGATCCCCAGCCACCGTCGCAGTTGCTTCGTTGAGCGTAACGGTGTAGCTACAAGCAATGTTCAGACAATTGGTCGCAGCTACAATCTTCGCAACAAGCGCATTTGCGCTATCCGACAAGGAACTCGACTCCATCGGAAACCGGGTGTGGAAAAATGAATGCAATGGAACCCGGGAAGGCCTCACATCCTGGAACCACGGCGAGGCTTTTGCATCGCTGGGAATCGGTCATTTCATATGGTACCCCGCTGGAGGCTCGGGACCGTTCCAGGAGAGCTTCCCCGAGCTCGCGGAGTATCTTTTCAAGAGCGGCGTAAAGCTCCCGTCGTGGCTGAAATCGGGAATGGCATGCCCATGGAAAACGAAGACCGAGTTCGACGCGGACTTTCAATCCCCGAGGATGAAAGATCTGCGCGCGATGCTCGCAGGAAGCATTCGCGAGCAATCGCGTTTCCTCGCGAAGCGGATGGAAAAAGCACTACCCAAACTGGTCGCGGCATCCGGAAAACGTGGTGTGGAATCGAAATTCAAAGCGCTGCTCGCGACAGGTCCGGGGACGTATGCGTTGATTGATTACGTGAATTTCAAAGGCGAAGGAACCAATCCGAAGGAGCGCTACAAAGGGGAAGGCTGGGGACTCCTGCAAGTCCTCGCAGGCATGGAGGGCGACTCGGCCAAAGATTTCGGTGCATCCGCCGCGCGAGTGCTCACGCGCCGGGTGGAAAACTCAGACCCCTCGCGAAACGAGCAAAAATGGCTGGCCGGCTGGCTCAACCGCGTCCGGGCGTATTGAAACTTACGCAGCGAAACTCTCGCCGCACGAGCAGTGCGCCTCGGCGTTCGGATTCGTCACCTTGAAGCCGCCTTTTTGTAAATCGTCCGAAAAATCCAGTACGCTTCCGCTGACGAAGAGCGCGCTCTTTGGATCAATGACGACGCGCACTTCCTGCGACATCACCATGATGTCGCGATTGGCTGGACCATCGACGAGGTCCATCTTGTATTGAAGCCCGGAACATCCCCCGCCGATAACGGCGACGCGGAGGGCGCCTGTCGGGCGCCCCTGCCGCGCAAGCAGCGATGCGAGCTTTGAGCCCGCCTTGTCGGTGAGCTTTACGAGCTTCTCGTTGCCTATTTTGTAATTCACTGCGGGTGCCGCAGTGTTCGTCGTGGATTCACTCATCGCTCGAGTCTCTACCGAAACCTACGGATTGGAAACCGTGAAAATGATGAAATCGCTCTTGCGGACTCCATCCGCATTTTTCACACGACCCGATTGCATTTTCCGCACAAACCGTGATGGATGAAGCCATGCCTACAAACGAAGATCTCGCCACACTGCGCAGGGAATACAGCATGAGGGGACTGCTCGAAACTGAGCTTGCTGCAGACCCGCTCACACAGTTCCACGCATGGCTCGACGAAGCGCTTGAGCACGGCCTGATCGAGCCCAACGCGATGACGCTTTCCACCGTGGATTCCAGCGGACAACCGTGGAGCCGCACCGTTTTGCTGAAGACCTGCGACGAGCGTGGATTCGTCTTTTTCACCAACTACAACAGCCACAAGGGCGAGCAGCTCGCCGGCGAACCGCGCTGCGCGCTGACCTTTTGGTGGGGCGCACTGGAGCGGCAGGTGAACATCACCGGCCTCGTGGAGAAAGTGCCGCGCGCGGAAACGGAAGCATACTTCGCATTGCGCCCGGTGAGCGCAGCACTCGGCGCATGGGCGAGCCGCCAGAGCTCCATCGTGGCGAGTCGCGCAGTGCTGGAGGCGGCATTCGAGAAAGCGCGTGCGGACCACGGCGACAATCCCCCTGCTCCACCACATTGGGGCGGCTACGTCGTGCGACCGACAGTCATCGAATTCTGGCAGGGCCGCAGAAGCCGGCTGCACGACCGATTGCGCTTCACTCGGACCACCGATGGATGGCAGCTCGCACGGCTTTCGCCTTAGGAATCCAACTACGCCACTTCGCCCGCCGCGTGGCCGCTGGCCCACGCCCACTGGAAGTTGTAGCCGCCCAGCCAGCCGGTGACATCCACCACTTCGCCGATAAAATACAACCCCGGAACAGTGCGGGATTCCATCGTCTTGGATGAGATGCCCGCCGTATCCACGCCGCCGAGCGTGACCTCCGCTTTCGGATAGCCCTCGGTGCCTGCTGCCGGGAAGGGCCACGCGCGCAACAGCGCCAGGGTGTCGTCAAATTCCTTCTTCGTATAATGCACGAGTGGTTTCTTCGGCGCATGCGCCGCGCACCACGCCTCAACGAACCGCCGCGGCATCCATTCCGTCAAAATCGCGCCCAATTCGCGTCCCGTCGCCCGCGCAGCGACAACGGCATTTTCGCAATGTGAATCCGTAAGGAAATCTACCAGCACCGTATCGCCCTCTCGCCAGTAACTCGATATTTGCAGCGTTGCCGGGCCGCTGATGCCGCGATGTGTAAAGAGCAAAGCCTCTTCGAAAGCCGCCCCATTGCAGCGCGCGACAACCGGCAGCGCCAATCCACTCAGCTCGTGAAAGGGCTGTTGCGCCGGAGGGAATGTGAGCGGCACAAGCCCCGGACGCAGCGGTGTAACTCGATGGCCAAACTGCTTCGCAATGCGGTGACCAAAATCGGTGGCTCCAAGTTTTGGGAACGAAAGACTGCCAGTCGCAATAACGAGCGATTCCGCCGACACTACACCCGCTGATGTGTGGATGGTAAATCGCCCGCCCTTCTCCACGCCGGAGACGCGGGCATTGCAAAGAATCTTCGCTCCCGCCTCGCGGCACTCGGACACAAGCATGTCGATAATCTCCCGGGCGCTCCCGTCGCAGAATTGCTGGCCGAGTTTCTTCTCATGGTAAGGGATTCCATACTGCTCCACGAGCGCTACAAAGTGCTGCGGCGTGTAACGTGCCAGCGCCGATTTACAAAAGTCCGGGCGCTCCGAGATGTAGTTCGCAGCCGTCGCCCCGAGATTCGTGAAATTGCACCGTCCGCCGCCGCTGATGGCGATCTTCTTCCCCACACTTTCGCTGTGCTCCAGAACGACAACACTGCGCCCGCGAAACCCGGCAGTTGCAGCACACATCAACCCCGCGCCGCCCGCGCCGAGGACGGCGACATCAACGTTCATCGAGAGCGATATTGGGCAGAGCTTCCGGGCTCCATGGATTGTTCAGAAACTCGCCCGCGATCAGCGCATCGCGCCAATCACCAGCAAGCGTGCAGACCGCCGCAACATCCAGCCCTCGATACAGCGGCGCGTAGCGTGAAAGGTTTCCCAGCGCGAGGGCGAAGAGCCGTGAAGCAGGAGCGAGGCAGCATCCGTCCTTGGGATGCGACGGGCGAGCGTGTTGTTTTTTCAAATGAACAAAGGCCCCCGCAAGCTGGATGAGTCCTTTATAAAATGCGTAGTCGGAACCCTCCGTGCGCAGCCACAGATGCTCCAGAACATCGTGCGCCTCATAGTAATCCCCCGCATTGAAACAACGAAACCACCCGGCGTAACACGGGTCCCATCCCGGCTCGCCGGATGAGAGCGTGGCCACAAAGGCCTCGATACGTTCGCTTTTTTTCATCGCCGGAAATTCCTCATCCACTATCGTCTTCCCCGCAGTGCAAGACAAGCTTGGCCTCCGGCCGAAATTCCAATCAACGAAACAAACAGCAAAATCCGCCCCGAACTGGTGCGCGGACTCCAGCGCCCCGCAATGACCCCGGAAGCTGTTCTGCTCATCGTCCTCGTGTTTCTTGCGGCGGCGTCCGCATTCATCTCCGCAGTGGAGACTGCGCTGTTCTCCATCCAGCCATCCCAGCTCGACGCGCTCAAAGAAAGTCGGAGCCGCTTCGCCACCACGCTCGTGGGTATGCTGGAAAACCCGCGCCGCCTGCTCAGTAGCATTCTGCTCGCAGATGCGGTCGTGAATGCGCCTCTGCTCGTGGGAAGCCTTGCCCTTATCCAGTCCCAGCGTCACTTCAATCTCCCATCCTGGGCGCTCGCGCTGCTGCTTCTCGCGCTGATTGTGTTCATCTGTGATCTTGTGCCGAAGCTGCTCGCCTTGAGCAAGCCGAAGGCCGTCGCACGCCTGGGGGTGCCCGTATTTCATCGCCTCACTCCACTTCTCGATCCCGTGGCCCGGCTGCTTCAGAATTTTGCCGAGCGGATTGCGGAGACCATCCTTCCCGCCGGGCTAAAGAAACAACGCCACCTCTCGGAAGACGAGATCGATACGCTCGTGGAACTCAGCTCGGAGCAAGGTGCGCTTCACGAAACCGAGAGCGAGATGATTGCCGAAATCATCAAGCTCGGCGACAAAACCGCGCACGATTGCATGACTCCGCGCGTGGACATGTTCGCATTGTCCGACGCGCTCACGAACGAAGAAGCCATCGCTGCGCTTCGCAAGAAACGACTCCATCGCGTGCCCGTCTATGGCGAAACCCCGGACGACATCGAGGGCGTGCTGGATGTTGCGGCGTTCCTTCGCGACCCTTCCGAGCACTACACCGGGCGGATGGAAGTTCCATCGTTCATTCCTGATACGATGAAGGCCATCGCGCTGCTGAAGAGCTTTCTCAAACGCCCGCAGCACCTCGCCATCGTCGTCGATGAGCATGGGGGCGTGGAAGGAGTGATCACCATGTCCGACATCGTCGAAGAGATCATCAGCGACGCGGTTCCGAATTCCGACGCGAAACTTTATCTCGAAAACATCGGCGAGGGCGTCCTTCTCGCGAACGGAAACGCGCGTCTGGAAGATATCTCCGAAGAGCTTGGCGTCGAATTTGGAGAAGCCGCAGTCGATACGATCGGCGGGCTCATTTTCAATCACCTCGGCCACCTTCCGAAGCAAGGCGAGGATATCGAAATCGCTCCCGTTCGTGCCCTCATTCGGAAAGTCTCCCGCAAGCGGGTGGAGGAAGTGCAGCTCACTGCGCTGGAAAAGGAGGAGCAATGATTCCGTTGATCATCGTAATCTGCCTCCTCGTCTCTTTCGTATTCAGCGGGATCGAGGCAGGGATTTTTTCCGTCAACCGTGTGCGCCTGGCGCACCAGGCGAAGCAGCGCGAAGCCGCCGCGCTGAAGCTGGAGCGCTTGCTCGCAAGGCCGGATCGCCTGCTCGTGACCGTTCTCATCGTGACGAATTTCGCGAACATATCCGCGCTCATTCTAGTCACCGATCGGATTGTCGCCCGCTTCGGCCCGCAGGGATACTGGCTCGCGCTCGGCACCTACCTTCCTGTTTTTCTTTTCGGGCTCGAGTTGCTGCCAAAGTCGCTCTTTCGCCGTTTCCCATACCGTGCCCTGGCAGCGCTGGCCGAGCCGCTTCGCCTCGCGAACCTCATCCTCACACCGCTCCATTTCTTCGGCGAAGCGATTCAGCGACTCATGGGTGGAAAGGAAACCGCGATGCAGCAGCGCCTTTACCTCGCACGCGAAGATTTCAAGTACTTCGCCGAAGAAGGTGAGCGCACCGGAGCCCTTACAAAGGTCGAGAGCGAACTCATTTCCAACGTCGTCGATTTCCGTGGCGAAACGGCGAAAGACGTCATGGTCCCGCTCGACCCCGCCCGCATGATCAGCGCCTCGGCAAACGTCGGGGAGCTTCTGCAACTCAGTGCCGGGATGCATCAGGACCGCTGGCTCGTACGCGATGAAACGGATAAGATCATCGGCGTCGTAAGCGCCTTCGATGCGCTGATGGCGGGCCGCCGCGACGTCACCGTCAGTGCCTACACCCGACGCGTCGTCACCGTCGGCATCAATGAACCCGCCCACAGCGTCCTCACAAAACTACGCGCAGCCCGCACAACCGTCGCGGTAGTCCGCGGAGCAAACGGCCCTATTGGACGTCTGACATGGGAAGACCTGATCCGACGCCTCGTTGACGCAGCCTCGACGTAGGAACCGGCGCTCCTGCGGACCGTCGGAATTTTTTAATCCATCACAGACTGCGAAGTTTCGCAGTGCTTTGAATGACCACAGGATTACGCAAAGGTGTATTGGAAGTTTCCATCTTTGACCGCGATGTCGACTTTGGTGACCGGCGAACCTTCTGCAAGCCGTGTCAGCAATTCCCGTCCGATTTCCGGCAGCATGGTATTCGTGATCATCGCGTCCACCATACGGGCGCCACGCTCGAGTTCCGTGCAGCGCTGGGTGATGAGTTCGGTGACCTCGGGGCTGTAGGAGAACGGAACCTTGTGGTTCTCGACGATCCGCTTTTCCACTTTGCGGAGGTTGATTCCAATGATCATCTTCAGCATGTCCTTCGTAATCGGGTAGAAGGGCAGGACCAACAATCGATTGAGCAACGCGTCCGGGAATACCTTGGTGAGCGGGCCACGCATGGCCTTCTCGAGCCCTAGTCCGTCGGGCATGAGATCGGGGTCTTTGCACATGTTAATAATGACATCCTGCGCGGCATTACTGGTCAGAATGATGATGGTGTTCTTGAAGTCGATGTAACGCCCCTCGGAATCCTCCATCCAGCCTTTATCGAAGACCTGGAAGAAAATCTCATGCACATCGGAGTGCGCCTTTTCCACTTCATCGAGAAGGACCACGCTGTAAGGCCTGCGGCGAACTGCCTCGGTGAGGATGCCACCCTCGCCATAGCCGACGTAGCCGGGAGGAGAGCCCTTGAGCGTGGACACCGTGTGCGCCTCCTGAAATTCGCTCATATTGATGGAGATGATGTTCTGCTCTCCACCGTAAAGCGCCTCCGCAAGCGTGAGGGCTGTCTCGGTTTTTCCAGTGCCGCTCGGGCCGACCAGCATGAATACGCCGATCGGGCGATTCGGATTGTCGAGTCCGGCCCGACTCGTCTGGACACGACGGGCGATCGCGTCGAGCGCGTAACGCTGGCCGACCACTCGTCGCTCAAGGACGTCCGCGAGCTTAAGCACTTGCTCAATTTCGTTTTTGACCATGCGCCCGACGGGAATGCCCGTCCAATCGGCCACGACACTGGCGACGGCGTTGGCGTCCACGCTGGGAAAGATGAGCGGTGTTTCACCCTGGAACTCTTTGAGTTCGGCCTGCATCTTCGCCAATTCGGCGACGAGTTTTTCCCGCTCCTCCGCGCTCAACTTTCCATCGCCCGTTGCAGCAGCGCCGTCCGCTCCGGTCTCCACAGCCTTCACCGCTTCATCCGGCGCAACTCCCGCGCCACGAAGTTTCGCGCGCAATTCGAGGACTTTGGTCACGAGTTCTTTTTCCTCGGCCCAGTGCTTTTCAAGAGCGACGAGTTTCTCCTTCTCGCCCGCGAGCTTTCCATTCACTTCGACCGTCCGTGTTTTGTGATCGACACCAACCGCGGCTTCCCTTCCGAGAATCGCGACTTCCGTCTCCAGAGCCTGGATGCGGCGGCGGCAATCATCGACCTGCGCCGGCACCGCGTGCTGGCTCACCGCAACGCGCGCACTGGCGGTGTCGATGAGGCTCACGGCCTTATCAGGCAACTGACGTCCGGAGATATAGCGGTGCGACAGGCGGACTGCGCTGTCGATTGCTTCATCCAATATCTGAACGCAGTGGTGCTTCTCGAACGGAGCAGCAACGGCGCGCATCATAAGGATGCACTTGTCTTCGCCAGGTTCCTCGACTTTTACCGTCTGGAATCGGCGGGTGAGCGCCGGATCTTTCTCGATGTGCTTCTTGTATTCGTCCCAAGTCGTCGCCGCGAGTGTCCGCAAAGTTCCCCGAGCCAGTGCGGGTTTCAGCAAATTGGCAGCATCGCCCGTTCCTGCCGCGCCGCCCGCGCCGATGAGCGTATGCACTTCGTCGATAAAGATAATGATCGGCTTCGGCGATGCCTGCACTTCGTCGATGACGCTGCGAAGCCGCTGCTCAAACTCGCCCTTCATGCTCGCACCCGCCTGCAAGAGCCCGATGTCGAGCGACAGCAAGCTCACGTCCTTGAGCGCAGGAGGAACATCTCCAGCAACGATGCGATGCGCGAAGCCTTCCACGACCGCGGTCTTTCCCACTCCGGCTTCACCGGTCAGAATTGGATTATTCTGCCGGCGGCGCATGAGGATATCCACGCACTGGCGAATCTCCTCATCGCGACCGATAATCGGATCGATCTCCCCTTTCCGAACCTTTTCCGTCAGGTCGGTGGTGAAGCGCTTCAAGGCTTCCTGCTTGCCCAACGCTGCCGGCGCAATCGCCCCGCTCGCATCGCCAGGCGAAGCTCCGGCAGCGCCCGATCCATCCGCAGGGCTGAGCGATTCCTCAGGGGAACCGGCGACGATTTTTTGGAAATCATCGGATAAAGTGCCCTCTTTAATTTTTCCAAATTCTTTCGCCAGCCCCGGCAGCAAATGCCGCAGCCCCGGATTCTTCAAAAGCGCTACCATCACGTGACCGGACCGCACCTGAATCTCGCCAAACAAAAGTGAACCGAATACGAAACCAAACTCCACAGCCTCTTGAAGCTGGGGCGAAAATCCCGAAATGGAAGTGGCGCCACGGGGGAGTCGATCCAGACTTGTGGTCAGCTCCGATGCGAGCTTGGACTCATCAATTCCGAACTGCTTGATGATCCGGAGCAGGTCCGAATCGGGCACCTGGATCAGTTGAAAAACCCAATGAGCGAGTTCGACGTTCGGGTTGCCACGCATCTTGCAAAAGACGGTCGCGCTTTCGAGGGCTTTGTAGGCGATGGTATTGAGTTTACCAAAGAGGACTGCTGGTTTGATTTCGGCCATGGTTAATGTTGTGTTTTGTTGGGTCTAAAAATTTACGGGCGATTCACACTCATCCGGGCTCAAAGCCTATCCGCGACATCCAAGTCCGGCTTCGCGGTTTTCATAAAGCTTCGAGAAACCGTTTGCTATTCGCAAATTGAAAAAATGGCGAGACTTTCATGCGTAATTCTCAGGGTCAAAAATGGGGTCCTCTGCGTCCTTTGTCATGTCCTTGCTTTTCGTCCAGCACGAGAGACCGAGTCGCCCTGATTTGCCGAGACATGCGGACGGCACTTCTGCGGCCTCAACGACACACTGCACGTCCCATCGCAACTCATATCCGATATAGTTCATCACCCAGTCTTTCAACCGCTTGAAAGCCGCCCCACCCGGCAAAATCCGCTCTAAATCCCGCAACTTCATCGGTCCCATGCGAATCCGGAACTTCAACTGCGTCTCATATTTCCGGCATCCGGCGATTGCATTGCGCCCGATCGATCCAGTCTCCGGAGATTCCCCCAGGCGACACTGATTCGACTCGGGGATGCGCATCCAATATCCCGAAAACTCCTCGATGATCGTACGAATTCCAAAGAAGCCCTCGATGATCGCTTGCAAACCCTCCGCATTGCGGGTCTGGCAGGCCAGCCGCCCTGAAAAGTAAAGCTTCGCACGATCGGGCACCGAGTCGCGGCCGTGCAACGAACCCATCCCGATTCCGAACAGGCTCCCGATATATGCAATAAAGCGCGAGTCCTCCGGGCGATCGAAATCGACGGTCTTTTGCGCCACCGCCCACGCCCTGTAAAACAATGCGACAAAGCGATGATTAAATACGTCGAAAAAGCGCGCGTGCGTCTTGTCTTTCGCGCCAATGATTCGTCCTATGACAAATTCCGTGACATGCGTCGGCAGCGGCCCGTTCGGCCCAAGCAAACCCAGGAATTGAACAAACATTCGAGCCGGTCCGTCGCCGGGCGCATCGAACTGATCCACACTCGACGGTGCAAACGCCAATGACGGCTTTTGCCCGAAGCGAATCCATTCATCCTTCAATCGCTGGGAAGTGCCGACTCTAGGTGCATCGGGAAAATGGCACTCCAAAAGCCGCACGGCCCGAAAAAAGGCAAACGCAAACGGGCTCTCTACGAGACGCGCAATTAGATGATCGGTCTCTTCCCCGGATGTGTTGGCCATCGGATGATCTCCCCTCTTTGTTGCGAACGAATGACAGTCTCAGTGAATGAATTCAGCGACACGTAGCGCGAGAAAAACTGCTCTAGAACGGAACCGAGAATAAACACCCCGCTCCCTTCAAAAGCCGGCTCGTCGAATTCCACGACCACCTCCAATCCCCGCCCAAATGTCAACGGTCCGGGAGCTTCGACGCGCCGAATGATGGGCTTGCAATAGGCTGCGGTGATTCCATCGATCTGCTTCTGGCTCCGAAGATCGCTCGCTTCGCAGTAGAGCTTTAGCATTTCCTTCAGACCAGTCGGGCCCGCATCGCCATCCGCATTGAGCAGCGAAAGATAATTGAGCGACATATGGCTAATCATCCGCCACGCAATCTCGCCATCTGGATGCGCAGGCAGCGGATCCGTGGGCCCGGCCACGCAGCGGATCGAAGAGACCGGCGCAAACAGATCCAATCGAAAATCCGTCTTACCCTGTCGCGTGATCAACTGAAGCGGAAGGTGCCGATTGCTGCAAAGCGCCGTCACATTCATCTGGGCCAAATCCGAGCGGTAAGGCGCAGCCGCACCATCCACGAGAGAAATGTAAACCTCACCGCCGGTGTAGGAGGAAGTTGCCCCGAATTGCTTCTCCCTCGCCGAAATCACGCGAGGGACGCGATGCGCATTAAAATATGCGGCGGATTCCAAATCGACATCCCTTGCCATGTAGAATGGCCGGAATATCTGCTGCGAATCAGCGGAAGCCCCCTGCCCCACCACTTGTTGAATTTGATAGATTTCGAAATCGAGCGGGCGTGTTTTGTCCGCGACAGCATGATACTCGGATGATTTGTCGCCCAGTGAGATCGGGTCCAGTCGCTTCGGAAAGAGATTGATAATGGGGGTGCTAAACAACTCGAACGATTGGGCGTCCACTACGTTTTCCAAACGCGGCTCAGCGTCCCGAAGCAGAATGATCAAGTCCACTTCCTCGCAATCACACTTCTTGATGGCCGCCGCGAGTTCCGTGAACTCGAAAAACATGAATCTCTCCGGCATCGCGAAGTACTCATGGACCAGCCGATAGCCCTCAAATCCGCGAGGCGCGAAAGGAAGGAGCGCCTCAGTTTCGCTGATTCCCTGCCTCTTAATCGTAGACGCTGGCAACACGTGACTCACGTTCCCGTTCGCCTTCGAGGTTCGGACCACCACGTGCGTGGCCCGCGCAAATATCTGCTCGTAGATGGATGACGGAGTTTCACTCAGGCCCCTCAAAAATATCGGAAGGCGATCCAGGTCGAGCGTCTTGAGCTTTGCGCCGCCATTTGTGGCCAGGCGGATCCGGATCGCCGCCTTTCCCCGCAAGGAGTTCGGCAATCCCAACTCTGCCATATTCCGGGTGAAGTACTTCCCGTCCGTAACCCGTAGCGGCCAAATTCGCACGTCATGCGCCGTGCGGAATTCGCACGCGGTATCGCTGGAACTACTGGTGCCGCGCAAGACACTTCCACGAGCCACCAGGAATCCCTCCGGCGAACCCGGAGACTGAGGGTCGGCCTCCATTCGAACAATCGCCATGGACGGGGTCGGGCAGAGATAATGCGGATACACCGTCTCCAGCAATGATTGTGTGAAACGGGGAAATTCGGCATCCAGCTTCAATTGAACCCTCGCAGCAAGATAAGCAAACCCCTCTAGAAGTCGCTCAACAAATGGATCGGGGCATTCCTCCTTCGCGTCCCTATCTAATGCAAGCCGCCCCGCGATCTTTGGAAATTCACGCGCAAACTCCCCCGCAACCTCCCGGAGATGGTGCAGTTCATTATTATAGAGACCAAGAAATGTTCGATTCATCCCCTTAAATTTCGCAACCCATCCACCCATTCGTTGGGAGGCAAGCAACAACGTGCATGACCGAGGACGGGGAGCGAGAAATCACAAAGTAACCGCACCGGTTTCCGTGTCGAGCGTGGTCTTAATGAAAAGCTTCTCGGGAAACGGCCTCGCCCATAGCTCCCCACGAATCTCAAACACGAGCGTGCTCGGGGCGTGCGTTGTCGTTTCCCGAACCGCTTTGACAACAAGGGTATCTTCGACAATTCGAGGTTCGAAAATACGCACAGCCCTCGCGACCTCGGCCTCAAGGTCCTCAATGTTCATCCCCGAAATCCCGAGACCGGAAAGGCTTGGTTTTCCAAAATTAAAGACCGAAGCATCCACCTCAGGAAAATCCGCCAATCCCTCCGAAGGCATGTGACTGCTGGAATTCAAAAGCCAGCTCAAATCGCGTAAAACGGCAGCCCTGTAATCCGACAAGGAAATAACTCTCGCGGTCCTGCCCTCCTGGCGGTTCTGAGGATCCTCATCGATCAGTCTGTCGAAAAGACAAGGCTGAAGTCTCTCGTAAGGAGTTGTTTGAGCGATAGCCATGGCTACTGCATCCCAAGATCAGGGAGCCTCTTACTCCGAAGCCTGCGCATCAGGCTTCACTTCCTCGCAATTAAATTTGATCATGAGAGTCTCCAGTAAGGGATACTCGCCTTTATCTGTCGTGAAAATCCGTTGCCCGGACCCAAGATAGAAATCCTCGCCAATGTCCTTCCAGTCCGTGCGTCTGGAGAGGCGAATTCCTGTATCGGACGATATTTCACTTCCGGGATAGCGGACTGGAATCATTCCGGAGCTTCCGCCGCCGTTCGTCCAGGTGAACGTGGCGGAAATCCAGACCAGGTCCCTGAGATCGCTCGGCCGGGAGATATTGATCCGGGAAACCCGATTCAATGGAACCCAGTAATATTTCCCATCGATAATCGCTTCAATTACAGGTCCCATTCGGGAGTCCGAATCGGCTATCCACTCGAAATCGTGCTCGTTGATGCTTCCCGAAACTGCCGGTGCATCTTCCAATGCTTTGTTCACGACTTCCCGAGCCTCTTTCAAATTCCCTGAAGCCAGTAGAGAATTGCCATGCACAAGAAGACCAAGCCATTCCTGCGGTTCACCAAAAATTAAAGGGCTTCGCTTCCCCGCAAAAACCTCTGCCCGGAGCGCCTCGCACTGAATCACAGGTCGGAAGATCTGCGCCAAAAGCATGCAATCGGGCCCTATGTCACCCACCACATTCAACTGCGTAAGCGCCTTTTCCCACTCCCCATTCACGCTCAGCAACTGAAACAAAAAAACCCGGAGTTTGGAATCCGCCGGACTCTTCCTGATTGAGTCACGGACTGCAGCGAGTGCACTGTCCAAATCACCGGAACGAATATACTCTTCAGCAGTCATTTTTTCTATTATGTGTTTCAGGTCGCAACGGCGTTAAACCGCAGCAATGAAAAGTCGAATCCTTGGATTCTTTTAAGGACAAGTATCGGAAAACACAGCTTCAGTCGGCGCGACACCAACAATGGAATCGCGCCGACCGATATGATGTGTAAAACTCTATCTAGCCTTTGATGTTCGCTGCGATATCCCAACTATAAGGGATTGTGGTATCCGCACTGCCATCTTGTTTTTGCGGCGTGTAGTCCACGCTGACTTTGGCAAAGTTCAGGGACACGTTCTCCGTGAGACGATCTTCACCACCGGAACCTCCGGTGCTGACCGAAGTGATGAGCACGTCCTCCATCTTGATCTTGACGTACTCCAGAGGTTTCTCGCCGGCCTTGCGCACAATGAGGAGGGCCTCTTTGTAGTGTTTGCCGTTGGATGCGGCAAGCATCAGCGGGCAGGTCGCACTGTCAATGTACTTTGTGAAGCTCAGATCCTGTACGTTGACCTTGCCTGCCCCGGCACCGCCTCCAACTTGGGCATTGCCAGAATTTGAGAGGCCCCAGCTCCACGCCAGAACATCGATTTTTTCTTTATGCTTGGAGTCTTTGGATTCCCCTTTGATGTCTCCAATCTTAATGAACATGTCCATTGCCATATAGTTATTCCTTTCAGTTTGTTTTTGTTTTTGTTTTGCTAAAAGTGAACCTGAACTTCGGGCTCCGGACTTTCGACCGAAACGACAAGGAGTTAAGGTTCACGACTCTAAATACATCGTTACTTGCCACCTTTTCCGGATGGAAGTTTTGAAACCAGCCGAAGTGAAATAGTGAGTCCCTCCAGTTGATAATGTGGACGCAAGAAGAACTTTGAAGTGTAATATCCGGGATTTCCCGCGACCTCCTCCACAACCACTTCTGCAGCTGCAAGCGGACGCCGCGCCTTATCATTTTCAGATGCGGTTTCTCCAGAGACGCAGAATTGCTGAATCCAGCTATTGAGCCACGATTCCATATCACTACGCTCCTTGAAAGAGCCGATCTTATCGCGGACCATGCACTTGAGGTAGTGCGCAAACCGACATGTCGCGAACAAATAAGGCAACCGTGCCGCGAGGTTTGCATTTGCTGTCGCGTCGGGGTCATCGTATTCCTGAGGTTTCTGTAGCGACTGCGCTCCAACGAACACCGCGTAATCTGTATTTTTCCAATGTGAAAGCGGCATCAGCCCGTTCTTGCCAAGTTCCGCTTCCCGTCGGTCGGTAATCGCAATTTCGGTCGGACATTTCATATCCACCCCTCCATCATCGGTTGGGAACGTGTGAACAGGCAATCCCTCAACCATACCGCCACTCTCGACTCCGCGGATGCAGGCGCACCAGCCATAGAGCTTAAACGCGCGGGTGATGTTCACACCCATCGCGTAAGCAGAGTTCATCCAGCAATACTTACCGTGGTCCGCTCCTTCTGTGTCCTCTTCAAATGCAAACTCTTCGAGCGGGTTTGTCTTCGATCCGTATGGAATCCGAGCCAGAACCCGCGGCATGGTAAGCCCCAGATAGCGGGCGTCCTCCGACGCACGAAGCGATCTCCAGGCAGCGTAATCGGGGGTCTGGAAGATCTTGGTCAAATCGCGCGGATTGCTCAATTCCTGCCAGGTGTCCATGTTCATCAATGTCGGCGCTGCCGCAGTGATGAACGGGCAGTGAGCTGCCGAGGAAATCTGTGCGATTCCAGCGAGCATCTCAACGTCCGGCGGCGAGTGATCGAACTGATAATCTCCGATGAGACAGCCGTAAGGTTCTCCGCCAGGGGTTCCGAACTCGTCCTCGTAGATCTTTTTGAATATAGGACTCTGGTCCCATGCTGTCCCCTTAAACTTCTTAAGCGTCTTGGCTGCATCTTTCTTCGAGATGTTCAGCACCCGGATCTTTAACTTCTCATCGGTCTCGGTGTTGTTGACCAAGTGATGAAGCCCCCTCCAACTGCCTTCAAGCGCTTTGAAATCCTCGTGATGAATGATTTTATTGACCTGCTCGCTCAACTTCCGATCGAGTTCAGCGATCATCGCCTGAATCGATCCGAGGACGTCGTCACTCACGAGGCCAGTCGACGCCAGGGCCTGTTCCGCCAGAGTCTTAACTGCAGATTGAACTGCACTTTTCGCAGAATCAGACTTCGGCTTGAACTGCTTGCTTAGAAGCGCCTCAAACTCGTTAATCTCCTCCGTTGCCGCCGGCGAGGCGCCAGCTTGCGTCTGCATGTTTGGATCAGCCATAATAAGTTGGTGTTAAAATACTTTACTTCGGTTCTTCCGGCTTAGGTGCCGCTGCCAAAGATTTCAAGAGATTGGGATCCGCCAGCATTTTGCTCAGCAGATCCTCCGCTCCGGATTTCCCGTCCATGTATGTGATGAGGTTCGCAAGTTGATTGCGAGCCGTGAGGAGTTGATTCAGAGAGTCAACCTTCTTGGCAACCGCTGCCGGCGAGAAATCATCCATGCTTTCAAACGTCAGATCGACGCTGATATTTCCCTCGCCAGTCAGTGAGTTAGGAACCTGGAACGCAACCCGCGGCTTCGCGGATTTCAATCGATCATCGAAATTATCAACATCGATCTCCAGAAACTTCCTCTCATCGACTGGCGCAAGCGGGTCGGCTGGCTTGCCGGACAAGTCTGCCATTACGCCCATGATGAAAGGTAACTCGACCTTCTTCTGTGCTCCATAAACCTCGACATCATATTCGATTTGAACGCGCGGAGCACGGTTGCGAGCGATGAACTTCTGACTGCTTGGTTTTGCCATGGTAGTTATTTTGGTTTGCCGTTGAGATTCGTTTGGGAGCTTTTCGCTTTAGAGGACCTGTCGTGTAAATTCGGTGTATGAATTTCCGTGAGGGAATGCAAGATGTTTTTTCGAGAAAAAAGAGGTCAATTCCTGACGGGAGACAACCACTATCCCGGATGTTGCTCGTCTTTGATCCCGGCGATCAGCTTCAGTTGATTGAGCGACTCCGGCGTAAGGTCCGTGAGTAGTTGAACGAAGTCCATATCAACAAGGCGACGCGCACGCTGGAGGAGAAGAGGGACCGGACTGGAAGGTTCCGTCTTTTTATAAAAGTCGCATATCTGTTCAAGAACCCGGACGACATCCTGACGCGTCCGCACGCTGCCCGAAATACCAGGTCCCTCCGCAGCACTTTCATGAGAAGTCGCAGTGCTCTCATCGCCCCCGGTCGCCGTCGTTGTTGTCCCGGGCTCGCCATAAGGAGCCATGGTTTTCTGCAACTCTTTCAGGCATTTTTCAAGGGGCTCGAAAGCAACTGCATTGCTCGCTCCAACGGCACGGGTCAATAGATCGTCGAGTTCCTTCACCGTTGCTTGCGCCCCGACGACTGCATCGTAAATCTTTTTGAACGTATCCGGAGGAGTGCTGCGGAATGCGCCCGCGATCTGTGCACCCGTAATCACCGTGCCGGCACTGTTAGGCGCTCCGGTGGCGGAGCGCTCCACGTCCGCCATGCTAATTCGCCCGATCTGCGAGGAATCCGCCAATGGGGCCTGCCGGATTCGTCCGATGAACTGTAGCGGATCTCCATAGGTCCCCATCGGAGTAGAGAGACTCGCGAGGACGTTCACGCGCTCCATCGGGTCGTTATTGTCATCTGGGTCGAGTCGTGGATAAAGCGGCTCCCAATACCGCTCGATCATCCCCTTCATCAAGCGAAGCCCATCGCAAAATCCGGTCAATCCTTCGGTCCGTAGAAGCCCCAGACTCAAACGCAACGCCACACGCAAATCCTTTGAGCGCTGAAAAAGTTCCAGACAGCGAGATACCACAGCCCCCCAATCGGGCTCTTCGGCTGCGGCAAACTGGGTCTCCTCTTTGCCTATGAGCATTGTTTCCAATTCGAGGAATTGAGGGTCATACCCTAGGTCAATCCCGCAAGGACTTTCGGCAGAAATGGGCTCTAATAGGTTTTCGACGGTCATTTTCATAGATAATGCGAGTGCGTGTTCCTATTTCCCGGCAGGAGCAGGCGTCGGATTTTCGGGAGCGGGCGGTGCCGTCGGTGCTGGTGGTGCTGGCGGCTCGGTCGAACCGGGCGGGATAGGCGGCTCCGTTGAACCGGGAGGAACCGGTGCATTCGGGGCCGGAGCGTCCGGCGCAGGCGTGGTAGGATTCCCCGCTGGCGCCTCCGGCACCGGCGGAACAGGCACGTCCTGTTGAGGCAGGGGTGGATCAACAGGTGGAGGCGGAAGGGCTGTTTCGGGGAGCGGGGCTCCCGCTTCCCTGGTAACTTTGGCCACTGGCGGCACGCCGGAAAGGTCGGCTACCAACTCGGGATACTTCTTGGCAATACCCGAGACGACAAACTTCTTGCTCACTTCGAGCTCCTTCTTCGTCAGGCCGATTTTTCCAAGCCGGTTGATCAAGTTTGCAAGCAGATCAAGATTGTCAGCCACAAAGGTCGCATCTGCTCCTAACTTTGCATCGGCCCGCTGCCCCTGAAGCCATTCGAGAAAGCCTCCGAGTTCCCGATTGGGCTTCTCCGGGTCTCCGTTCTGGTAGAGATCCACCAAGTCGTTGAAGGATTTCGAAAGCTTGGATGACTTGTCATAGACTTCAGCCAGCGTAGGAACATCCTTGATCTGGCCGCTTGTTGCGAGCTTCAAGAACTCGGCAGAACTTGGGTTTTTCGTTTTCTGCTCCGCCTTCCACTTCGCGTAGTACGAACTGGTGAGCGTGAGATACGCGTCAAGAACCTCGTCGACCTCTTCTTTAGTCAATCGATTAACGACGACGAGGTACTCGAAGTCCTCAAGAATCGAGCGTCCTTCCAGAGGCTGGCGAAGCAATCCACGCAACAAACTCATGCTTATATTCTCTTCGGCCGTTGCGTCACGAGGACTGATGCTCATTCGCTTCAGTGCTTCTTTGATTGCGGCACTGAGGGTGGCGTTCTGCTCAAAGTAGAAAGGCTCCGGACGCTCGTCTATGACCATCGTTTGAGTTTCGGTCGACTCACCCGCTCGCACGCCGTTCGCAATTGGTTGCAGCAAAGAAAGGGACCCAAAGCCCATCGGATTCGGTGCCGTCCCATCTTGATGGAATTGATTCACGAAATCATCGATCGTGACGAAGGTAATTCCTTGGTTCGAGATTGTTCGCTTAACACCAACAGGCAACCCAAATGCGGTACCAAATGTTGCCACGGCGGGGCCGCCGGGCACGAACACGAGATTCGCATTTCCAAAGTTGATGGTCTGACCGACAAATCCCAATCCAAGGTCTTCCCGGTCATCGTTTTTGAAGCTACCCGCCACACGCCCGAGGAGCTCAACCGTTCCCGCTTGAACGCTCAAGCTTGTCAACGCAGCCAAATCGCCCAATCGAGCGGTTCGGGCGCTGATCGAAAGCGCGCCGTCGTCCACCAGGAGTTTCTGCCCGTGGCCCATGATAAACTTGCCGCCGGCGGTGAGCGAGAGACTCCCTCCCTCTTTAAGAATCGTGGCATCGCTCGTCTCCACCAATCTTGGAGTGTCGTTGAGCAACATGTCTTTCTTCGATTTGTATTTAGTGCCGGTGAGACTAAGGAGGGAACTGGCCGAAAGAGTCAAGTTACCGCTGCTCGTCTCGGCGTCATCGACAGTGATGATGCTTCCATTCACCGTCACTTCGCCCTGTTTCAAGGACTCCGCAAAAGTGACAAGCCCGGGGGTCGCAACGCCCTGATTGATGTTCAAGACACCGTTCCCCGTCACAGAACCTTGAAATTCCACGGGTTTCCCGCCAGCTTTGATGGTGATTCGGCCATCCGAATTGACAGCACCAACAGCCAGGAACGCGTCCTTGGCATCCACCGTTAGATCCCCTCCGTTGCTTCCGATCCCGCCAGTAAGAGTTACTTTGCCTGATGAATTGACTGTGAATTTCGCGCCAGGTTGAATTGACAATGCCCCGCCAGCGTTGAACACGGTGGAGTTACTGGCGACATTACCTACGACTGAAACCTGGCCTCTGAATGTCTGAGCGCCGCTGGTTGTAATTACCGAACTGCTTCCAGCGGTGCCCAACTCCATGACTCCCGCTACGTTCGCCGTGAGATTCGGGACCGACACGTTTTTCGCCAAAAGCGCATCGCCACCAGTGCTGATGAGCATATTGGCTCGCGGTTTTGCCGACGATACGTTCTCATAGAATGAGATTTTACGAGCCCCGCTTCCGCCGGTACTTCTGAAAACAACCGTAGCACCACCCGTCGGGACGCTTAGGGTCACGGTGTCGCGGTAATCCTGATTTCCCACCGTCTTAATGGATGTTGTTTTGACTACGGTTTTACCACCACCACGGGTGGTAAGGGAGGCAAGCGGCGTCAAAGAGCCGACTTTTTGGTTAAAGATGGTGTCCCCGGCAGTATTCAAGTCCAAGCTGCCCGCCCCATCAACCGTCGAAACAAACTCGATATTGTTTCCGGGGACTGTTCCCTGGGTTCCAACGGTAACGGGATCGCTGTCGCTCGTGAGAAGCGTGTCCTGCGAGACCGTCACCGGGTCGTTGTAAGTCTGAAAGCCTGTCGTCGTCAGGCTCGATAGCGGAGCCGCAGCGATATTGAACACCGTGCTGCCAGTGAGATCCGTCAAAACGCTCAGCAGCGGGAAATTGCCGCCTACACGCCCGGACGTCGAACTCGCGGATATATTCGCAGGCGCCAGACCGTCACTATTGCCGAACCGGGTCACCCCGCCTGAGATTACTTCCAAACTCCGTGCTGACACGTTTGCGCTGTCCACCGTATTGGTGAACGAAATGTCCCCGAGAAGCGTACTCGAGAGCACCGTATTTTGCGTGAGCGTCAGTGCATCATTATATGTCTGGAATGTGGCCGTGGTCACACTCGGCAGTGGTGCGCCTCCAATATCAAGGACTGAGCTGCCGGCGCCGTCTGTGACTAAATGCAGCAACGGATTCGTCGCACCGACGCGATCATTCCCGCTACCGTCTCCGAAGCCCGTCACGCCTGCGGTGTTTATCGCCAGCGATTGAGGAGTGGCTGTGGCACTATCCAGTGTCGAGTTGAAGCGGATATTGCCGAGCGCCCCCGCTCCGGAACTGGACAATACTGAATTGTTCGCGAGCGCCACTGCGTCGCCGAAAGTCTGAGTCCCATTCGTGCTCACGGTATTTGGGAACGGACCGACTGTCAGATCTACGTTAAACACCGTACGTTCCTCTCCGGCACCGAGTCCATCGGCGGTGGCATCATCGTCTGTAGTGAGGCTCAGCAGCGCATTTGCACCTCCTACCCGGTCATCGCCGGTTCCATCTCCAAATCTCGTCACTCCGCCCGTGTTCACAACGAGCGAACGGGCCACGCCGCCCGCGCTATCCACGCTTCCATTGAACACGACATCTCCATCCGCCGAACTGGTGAACACGGTATCTATTGTCAGCGAAACTGCATCGCTATACGTTTGTCCATTCGTTGTAAGAACGGTGGTCGCAAAAGCCGGATCCACATTAAACACAGTCCGCTCCTGTCCTGCGCCGAGTCCGTTTGCAACGCCTGCGTTGTCATCCGTCGTCAGGCTCGACAGCGCGTTCATCGCGCCCACACGATCATCTCCGGAGCCGTTTCCAAATCCGGTCACGCCCCCAGTGTTCACGGTGAGCGATCGGGGAGTCGCATCAAAGCTGTTCACGCTCCCATTGAGTTGAATATTTCCGACCGCAGTGCTGGCCATTGTCACGTCAGCCGTGAGCTTCACATTGTCGATGTAAGTCTGGCTCCCGACTGTGGTCACATTGGCACCCAAAATAATACTTGGGCTTGGAACGATGACTGGCACAACTACGTTTGAGCCGCCGGTAAGGCCACTTCCTCCACCGATGACACGCGGCGCAAGGTCAAAAAACCCGACCCCACTGACCGCGCCAGTGAATGTGATATCCACTGCGCTGAACGTAAGGGAGTTCACGGATACCGTCGAAAGGGTGATTAAGTCCCCGGGGTTTGCGCGAATGGCGAAGTCTCGGTCTCCGCCAGTCGTGGTGACCGTACCGTCGAATCGGAAGAACGTTCCATTCAGAACAGTATTCTGTGCCAAGACCACGTCATCCCCGTAGGTTTGCGTGTTTTGTGTGGTCACGGAGATCGGATTTGGGAAGGCAGACGGCGTAACATTGATCGTCGTGGTGCCCCCCGCATCAGTCGTCAGCGATGCCAATTGTGCCAAACCTCCTACGTAATTGTTGAAGCCCGTGTCGCCGTTCGTATTTACGGTCAGTGCGCTAGGAGAGCCGATGTTGACGCTATTTACCGTGGAGTTGAACTGAATGTTGCCTGCCGCTCCTGCTCCGTTGCTCTGGAGCACCGTTGATGCACCGAGGATCATCGCGTCGTTGTAGGTTTGGACACCTGTCGTCGTCACCGTCGGTGTTAGTAGCGTTCCGATTGCATTGAAAAATGTGCTGCCGCCCAAGTTCGCCGCGTCTGTCACCATGCTTGCAATCGGTGCCGCGTTTCCAACCAATCCATCGAATATCTCGTCTCCGAATCCATTGATGGTAAGCGCCCGCGGTGTGGCTAGCGTGGCGGAATCCACCGTGCTCAGGAATCGAATCGGCGTTGCTGTGGTGTTTACAAGAATTGAATCCGCGCCAAGCGTGACGGGATTGTGGTACACCTGCCCCGCGCTCGTCTGAATCGTCGGATTCCCGCCGGCGTTGAGTTCGATGGTTGTGCCGAACGCATCAAGCGAACCGATCGACGCAACCGGAACCTCGAAGCTCAACACGCCGCCCGCCGTCAATGTCGCAGCGCCGGGAGTCGCAATTCCCGAAAACGCGGCTATCGGCAGAACCGGACCAAGCCCTGCGCCGTCGGCCGCGATCGCCGCCACCGAGACATTGTTGCTATCCGTGTAGGAAAAAGCGCCCGTACCAGCGCTCCCGGCGAGATTTCCAACGTCATTGATCGCCCCTGCTGCGGTCAGCGCTACGGCTCCGGCCGCATCCACCAGCAACCCGCTTCCAACGATCGAACCAGCGACGACTTGAGTAATATCCCCGGTCGTTGCGCGCAGTCTCACAATACCCGAACCCGCATCGATCGGCTGGGAAAGAGTCAGCGTGCCAGCCGACTGAATGGCGATGTCCGCGTTATTAGAAGTGACGCCATTCGACGCGGTAGTGATCGCGTCCCCGAGGACGGAGCCCACGATCAATGCACCGGAATTGAGGAATCGGAAACTGCCGCCGCCGGAGTTGCCGGCCAATGCCACCGCTACGTTGTTCGTCGCGCCCGCGAGACTTACGGAGCCCGCTGTTGCATTCGCAAGTAGATTACTGCCGGTGATTGCTGCGGTCTGCGTGATGTCCCCCGTCGCGCTCTGTAGCCGCACGGTTCCGCCCCCCGCATTCAACGCCGAATTGATCGCCACATCCCCCGTGCCCCCGACTACGGTGATGTCCTGGTTCGCCGTCGTCAGTCCGACGACCGGCACAGGCACGAGCGACGCGTCGTTCACTGTGCCCACAGTGATCGCCGTCGCATCGCGGTAGCTGAAAGTGCCGGCCGTCGAGGAACCAGCGAGATTCGTCACGTTGTTGGTCACCTGATTAAGCGTCACATTCCCCGGCGCGCGTGCGATCAGCGAAGTGGCGAGAATGCTGCCGCCTGTCTGGTCGATCGTGCCCGCGCCGCCCGCGTCGAGTTGCACGAGTCCGCTCGCGCTCAAAGTGCTGCCCAGCGACAGCCCCTGATCCGTCGAACGCAGCACGATGTCCCCAGCCGCAACGGTGATGCTGCCCGGCAGCGTCAACGCCCCGCCCGTCGTCTGGATGTTGACACCCCCGTTCGCATTAATGAGCGGCCCGTTGACGAAAATCCCGCCCGTCGAATCCACCAGCGTAAAACTCCCCGCGCCAAGCGCGACCGTGCCGACAGAGCCGATCTCATTGGCCGGATTGGCTAGCGTCGCATTCTGGTTCGTCGTGGTCGCTTGGAGGTCCCCTCCCAAAATCCGGTTCACTGCGGCAGTGTCCTGGCTGATGGCTCCGTTGACGGAATTCAGCGAAACAAATGCTCCCGCACCCGTGGACGCCGAGATTCCATTCGACGTGAAAGATCCGCCTTGCACCGCCAGCGGCCCGACCGTCCCGATATTGACATTCCCGGTGTTACGCAGCGTCACATTACCGGAGGCAAATACGACGGACATGTTTCCGGCGATCAAGTTTGCCTCGTTCAGATTAACGGAGCCGCTGCTTGCACGAAGCGCCAGCCCTGCTCCGGCGGTAATGATGCCGTTGGCAGTCTGGGTGATGTCACCATTCTGCACGCCGATAAAAACGGCTCCGAGTGCGGACACACCGTTCGTGATCCCGACCTGATCAATGTTCAGTGCAGTGTTGTTGATGAACGCCACGAAGCCGTTGGTCGCAACGGCTGCAAAGCCCGTCGCCCCGACTGCGTGTCCACCCAGCGACAAATCTACATTTGTCCCCGCCAGCGCGCGCAACTGCGCACCGGACACGATGCCCCCCGGAGTGGTCTCCACGATGGAGCTGCCGGTTGAAATCAAAGTCACCCGCCCATTCGTCGCATTCGCAGTCACCGCAGCCGCCAAGCTGAGCTGCCCGGCGGAATTCAGCACCACATCGCCACCCAGCGATGACGCAGTAACGGCGGCATTCACATTGAGCGTCCCCGTGGTCGAGGTGGCGGCGACGTCTCCAGCCGCAGACGTCACCGTCGCAGCGATGGTCTGGCTTCCGTTCGATGTCAGCGTCACGTCACCACTGCCCAGCACCGCACTATTCACCGTCAAAGTCCCCGCATTCGCGAGGACGGACACGGATCCCGTCGTCGAAGTCACGCCCACCGTCGTCACCGTCCCGATCGCCAGAGCCGCGCTGAGTCCATCCGTGTAGCTGAAGTTCCCATTCGCGCTTCCCGCGATCGTGCCGACGTTATTGTTCGCCGCGCCCGCCGTGAGATTCACCAGCCCGCTCGTCGCCACGGCCTGTAGATTCGGCGACACCACTCGGCCCGCTACGGTCTGGGTGATGTTTGTGTTTGCGAGAAGATTCACCGTCCCGCCCGCCACGACTCCCGCGAGCGAAAGGCTGTTTCCCGCCCCGTTCACCGTGAGGTTCAGCACATTCCCGCCATTCGCCGTAACGCCCGCCGCGCCCACCGTGAGCCCAACGGAATCCAGCGCCGAAAATCCCAGCGCCGAAGAGCCGGTGAGTGTCGCAAACGCATTGCCCGGATTCGTCAAATCCACAACCCCGAGCGTCGAGGTCGCTGACAGCGAACTCGCCGGACCATCGATTGCCTGCGTCTGGAACAAATTGCCCTGCAGCGCCGTCAGCGTCACCGCGCCCGGCGTCGTGATCCCGAGCACCCCGTCCACCGTGCCCACCTGAAGCCCGGCGACATTCGCATTCGTGTAGAGGAAATTACCCGCCACATCCGCAGCGACCACAGACGGCGTGTTCGACACATTTGGAAGATTCGCCGAACCGCCCGCCGCCGCCGCGCGCACGACGAGGCTGCCGCCGGTGATCGCGCCGGTCTGCGTGATCGCGCCGGACGCCGTGCCCGCCAAGTTCAGGGACTGCAACGCCACCAGCCCGCCCGCCGAGACACCGCCCGCGCCGATTGCAAACGCACCGGCATCACGATAGCGCACCGCTCCAGCCCCGACGCCCGTGATTTCAGAAAAATCATTCACCGCCGTATCCAGCAACACCGATCCCGTGATCGCATTTGCGGTCAATGCCGAGCCGGTGAGCACTCCGAGACCCGCCTGCGAAATATCCCCGACATCCGCCGTCAGTGTGACATTTCCCAGTCCGGCAGCCACCGCCTGGTTCACCGTCAGCGCGCCGTTTGCGCGCAGCGTGAGCGGGCCGCCCGCCGTCGTGATGCCGCCGTTCACTGTCAGGAAGCCCCCGGTGTTGCGGATCGAAACAGAGGCCGCCGGCGTCGCCCCGGCGTTCGTGATTGCGCCGGTCAGGAATCCGAGCGGAGCATTTGTGACCACATCCAAGGTCGTCCCTGCAACGTTCGTATTGTTGAACGTTGCGGCGAAATTCTGAAACTCATTAGCCGCGTCATTCAGCGTGATGCTCGTCCCTGCATTCACCGCGACTACGCCGGTGGTCGCCGATATCCCGGACCCCGCCGTCTGTGAGACGCTGAGGCCGCTGTTCAGCGTCAGGCTCCGTGTCCCCAACGCCAGCAATCCTGTCAGCGGACCGGCGACCGTCAGCGGGCCGGAGGTCGCATTCCCAAAGGTCAGGCTGGTGACGCCCACGCCAAGCAGGTTCGCAAATTCCGAGGCACGGATGTCGAGCGTCCCGGGGAGATCCAGCAAATCCAGGCTTCCCAGCCGGATGGCCTGCCCCGCAGAGACCGGCGCGATGGTCACGCTCTGTGCAGTCGGACCGATCGGCGCAGCCATCTCCATGAGGTCAGCGTTCAAAACGAGATTCGGCGCAACCAGCGCGCCGGTCACCGTCAGCAACTGCGCGGGACCGATCGTGATGGTCAGCGTGTCGCCGACGCTGACGCCGCCCAATCCAATCGTCACCGTGTTCGTGTTCGAGATCAGCGTCACGTCCCCAGTCGCGGGGGTGAGCGCGGATACGGGGAAAGCGCCGGTATCCAGCACCCCGTTCGCACGCAAGGTGATGCCACCCGTCGTAGAGGTCAATGGTCCGAGCAGCAAGACCTGCCCCGCCGTCGAACGTAGCGAAATATCGCCCGCATTTGATAGTCCCGATATAGGCACGGTGAGATTTCCCGTCACATTGACAACATCGATTAATCCTCCAGTAGCCGTCCCGCTGACGTTCACCGCATCAGCCTCGCTAACGAACGCATTTCCCGCAGTCTTTCCAATCACCAGCGAACCCACGTCCGTGTTCAAACGTGCGAGCGAAGTCCCGACGGCACCCGCCCCGTTCAAAGTCAACGTCGCCGCCGTGATCGTGTTCAAACCGCCGGTCACTGCGCCAGCGAGCGTCACGTTACCCGCCCCGGTGTTCAATGCGCCGACAAGCGTGGTCGTTGCTGTATTCGTGAGATCGAGACTCGCTCCGCCGGTCAACCCAGAAAGGTTCAGCAAGCCAGACTGGGCGACGAATGCTGTGCCAGCGGTCATGCTGTCCACCAAGGTAGTGACCGTACTCGGCATCCGCGCGGCAGCCGCACCGATGTTAAACCCGCCGTTCAGCGTCAGCGTGAATGCGCCACTGACAGCAGACGAAGCCCCGAACTCGAGCGGGCCTGCCGTCGCAATAAACGCCTGATCCGCCGTCAGCGTCACCGGCATATTCACCGTTTGCGTCACGACGGAATTGTTCGTAATCCCTGCGCTCAGCGAAACCGTTCCGCTACCGAAATTGAGCGTGAACGCGCTGGCCCCCGCGTCGAAAGTGATGGATTCGATGGTCGGGTTGCCAGGCAAATCGTAACTCGGCGTCAAACGGGTCGACCCTGCGAAATGCACCACGTCCCCATCGCCCGGAACCCCATCATCGCCCAACCAGTTCAATCTGTTACTCCAATTGTTGTCACCGCTGTTGTTTGTGTTGTCCCTTTGCCCGTCCCATACAAAGTCCGTCTGGACTCTGTCCAGCCTCACATTGTCTGAGCCAGCCACGTAAGAGAGCTGAAAGTCCTGGCCGTTAATTTTTGTGACTGCTCCTTCTGTAAGGCCCGAAAAAGTCCCACTAACCGGATTATTCCCGTCATTGTTGATAATGTTCTGGTTGGGGCCGCTCACGGAATAGGAAAACGGGGCTGTGCCGAGCAGCGTCGCGTTCCCGAGAGTGATTGTGCTCGCATTGTTATTCGGGCGAACATTGACATCAATTTGATCGAATCCGTTAGGCCCTGCCCCCACCGTCGTTCCATCCAGCGTCACGAAAAGGGTCGCCGTCGGGGCAAAAGTGAGATTGCCATTAATTGTCAATGTCGTCTCCGTCGCATCGCCACCGGGCGATAGCCGACCGTTGAAAGTGATCGTCTCACCAGAAATTATACGATTCGCCGCAGTCACCACATTGCCGGTAAACGTCACCGCTCCGTTGGCGCCGTCCAACGCGGCTCCTGTTGCTGCACCGCCGGTCGCGTTCAGATTTGCGTTCACTGTCACGAGAGGCGTAGCGCCTCCGGCATTCAGAATTATGTTCCCAGCCACGCCACCAGCGTTTCCTCCTCCGGCACCGTTTCTTCCGGAGGTATTAATTACGTCAGCAGGGACATTTCCTACGGTCAGTTCGTCTGCAGAAATCAATGTGACCGTTCCACCAGCGGGGCCCGCCCCCGTTGTTGTGCCACCCGTCGTCGTAATCGTTCCGACCGTAAGCGCGTTGCCGACACCAGTCGTCGTGATAGTGACCGTTCCACCGGGTGCGTTCTGATTGCCGGTCGTTATCACCGAAGCGACACTGAGAGAACCTAGTGAATCCGTGAGGAAAACGTTCCCTCCGTGAGTCACAGCCACTACGCCGCTCTGACCCGCGCCAAAGTTGATGTCCGTTCCGAGAACGCCGATTCCACCGGTGCCAGTCGTAAGAGTGACACCCGTCCCCGAAAGAACACTCGTCGCTGTCCGCGTGATGTTGCCGGTCGAATTGTTGGTGCCGTTGTTGGTCGTAATGCTCAACGCGCCGAGATCGGTGATGTTGCTGACCACAGCTCCGCCCCCGACGCCGACCGCAGTACCCGCAGTATTCACCGTGATAGAAATCCCCGTTCCACTGATCGTAGTAGCATCGGCTTGCGTAAAGCCTTGCGTCGCCAATCCGTTTTGATTCGCGAGGAGCGCCACGGATCCCGCACCGGCAGTAATCCCGCCATTTACCGCCAGAGCATCCTGCGAATTCAGTGTGACGCCTCCGCCGTTGGTCGCGATCGCGCCGGATGCGGTCAGCGTACCTGCGTTGGGCAGGACGACGTTAAAAGCCTGATTATTCGTGTTGATTGCTCCAAGACTCAACGACCCGAGCCCCTGCAAAAATACTCCACCGGTTGCAGATTGGTTTGTGCTGCCCACGACAACGCTACTTGGTGCCGCAGCAGCAAGTTGAAGCCGGTTCGTCGCAGTACCGATTCCACCCGTCGTGTTCAGTGTCACCGTCCCGGTGCTTGAAATCTCTGCGGTTGTATTCGTTGCGGTAGCCGCAGTGACCCCGCCCGTTCCGGCAGTGAAGCTCACATTTCCAGCACCGGTGCTCAACGCAACGACCGTGTTTGCAGTGTCGTCCAACACGATCTTTCCGAGACCACCGACGAGTTGCGCCGCAGTGACGTTCTGGCCCGCCGTCGGCACAGCCGCTCTAAAAGTGATATCGCCGACTTGTGTCGCGCTATCTCCAAACACCAGCGTTCCCACCGTCACCCGCCCAAGCTCGGTATTGTCGATACTCACACCCCCGACCGCCGTGCCGACCCCGATCGTCTGAGCCCCTGGGTTTGAAGCAAAGAATCGGGCGATACCTCCTGCGCCTGCGTTGATCGTCGCCGCCGCATTAATTGCGATATCTGATCCCTGCAACGTGATTGTCGAATTCGTCGAGCCAAGGCTGCCAGCAGCGCCGATTGTGACGATGCCACCGGCTCCAGTTCCACCCGAATCACCC
>JAYUSJ010000317.1:0-3947 GCA_043755735.1 Verrucomicrobiaceae bacterium
GTTCGCCCCGCCCTCCGCGCGCATGGGCTGCGACACGCGCATCGACGGGATCGTGCTGAAAGCCATGCAGCAGGCCCCCGATCACCGCTACCAAAGCACGCGGGAGATGAAGGCCGACGTGGAAAGCGCCCGCACGCCGCTGCCCGTGGCGATGCCGGCAGCGCCGCCCGCCGCCGCGCTCCCCAAGCCACCACCGCGGCTGGCCAAGATCGCGAAGCCGGTGCCGGCGAAAAATGGCCGCGCGCCGCTGTGGATTGCCTCGGTCATCGCACTCGCATTGTTGGCCGGTGGTGTGGCGCTCGTTGCAAAGCATCGTGCGAAAGACGCGGCCCCAGCGGTGCCCCTGAGCGCGACGGATATTCTCACTTCGCCGGATTACGAATGGTCCGTGCCGGAAAACCTCGGGCCAAAAGTGAATACTTCCCACGTGGAAGTTCACATGACCTTGTCGGACGACCAATTGGTCATGGTGTTTAACGCTGGTTACGAACAATTGATGGAATGTCGGCGAACAAGCGTGGATCAACCGTTCGGGGAGCCGATGGCGATCACCGGCACCCAGCAATGTGCCGGCCCGTGGCTGAGTGGAGACGGATTAACGATGCTGTTTCACTCCACGAGTGGACCCGATAATCGTGGCGGGAACGACCTCTACGAGACACGGCGCAGTAACCGCGATTCGCCATGGGACCCGATGGTGAACTTGGGATCGGACGTCAACACACCAGATGGCGAATTTTCCCCATTTTCATCCTCCGATGGTTTGACGCTGCTTTTTGCCTCCACTCGCAGCGGCCCCCCCCGTCTCTGGCGAAGCACCCGGAAATCCGCTACAGGCCGCTTTGGACCTTCCGAAAATCTCGGTGACGCAGTCAACAGCGCCGATCACAGCCAATGGCTGCCGCGAATAACACCGGATGGGAAAGCGATCCTTTTTTGTCGAGAATTTGGCGACAAAAAACAGCTATTCTTCTACATCGCCATGATCGGACTGAACGGTGTGATCGAGCCCGCCCGCCGTCTCGATTTGCCCATCGCGGGATCCGTCCAGTCTCCTTGGCTCTCCCCCGATGGACGCACTCTCTACTTCACCTCGGATGCCCCCGGCGGACAGGGCGATTACGACATCTGGAAAATCCATCGCGTGCGAAAATCCGAGGCAACCGCCAAGCCGAAGGTGAGGCTTGGGCCGTCGGAAGCCACCAAAGACGCGCCCTTCGTGAACACACTCGGCATGAAGTTCGTCCCCGTGCCGATCACCGGCGGGCCGACGGACGGGCAGTCGGTGCTCTTCAGCGTATGGGAGACGCGGGTGCAGGACTACGCGGCGTTTGCGTGGGCGAACAAGGTGGATGGCTCGTGGACGAGGCAGGAGAAGGACGGCGTGCCGGTGAGCCGCGAGCCGGAGTATCCGGTGTGTGGAGTGAGTTGGGAGGATGCGAATGCTTTCTGCCAATGGCTGACGGGAAAAGAGAGCGCGGAAGGGAAGCTGCCGAAGGGGATGAGGTATCGGCTGCCGACGGATGATGAGTGGAGCCGCGCCGTAGGGCTGGCGAACGAGGAGGGCGCGACGCCGAAGGAACGGGACCGGAAGAACAACGTGAACTATCCGTGGGGCACCGGTTATCCACCGCGGGCGAAGGTGGGCAACTACGCAGACACGGCGTGGCACGAGCAATTTCCCAAGGGCGGTTGGATGGAGGGCTACATGGACGGCTACGTGACGACCGCGCCGGTGGGGAGTTTCGCGCCGAATGACTATGGCCTACACGACATGGGAGGCAATGTGTGGGAGTGGTGCGATGACTTGTATGAAGTGGGGAGCATTCATCGTGTGCTTAGGGGTGCCTCCTGGTCCTGGTATGACGCAGGCGCTTTGCTGTCATCGCGCCGCTCTATCGCCACGGACTCCGAAAACGGCTTCCGCGTCGTCCTCGCCCCGGTCCCGACAGCGCCCGCGGCGAAATAGAGGTGGCCGACGTTGAGTTGCACCGCCTTTCCCGATAAGCTGAGCGCCCAATGAATCCGCACCAGCCGCTCATCGATCAGCTTTACCGCGAGGAAATCCTGCGCGCGCGGGCGCAGACCGCGGCACGGCTTCGCGCTTGCGGAGGGTGCGGCAATCCGTAGTCTGCCCGCATGACCAAAGCCTACGATGAACTGGTGGATTTCATCGCGGCAGGCAGCCCGGCGGGGCGCTTGCTGCAGTTTCAGCCGTCGGTGGAGACGCGGGAGCGGGTGCATGAATTAATCCGCAAGGAAAAGGGAACCGGGCTGCTGCCGGAGGAGGCGAGCGAATTGGACGATTACATGAAGCTCGAACATCTCATGCGGCTCGCGAAGGCGCGGGCGCGCCGTCTGGCGGGCGGTGAGTGAGACTTACATCCCAGCGGAACTGCGGCGGCTCGTCCGGGCGCGCGCCAGCGGACGCTGCGAGTATTGCGGGATCGCCGAGGGGGACACTTGGTTTGGCTGCGAGGTCGATCACATCATCAGCGAAAAGCACGGTGGGCGGACGGAGCGGGAGAACCTCGCGCTCGCCTGCGTGACGTGCAATCGCGCGAAGGGCAGCGACATCGCGTCGGTGACGGAGCAGGGCGCGCTGGTGGAGCTCTTTCACCCGCGCCGCCATGTGTGGCGGGAGCATTTCGGCAGGGACGGCGTGCGGATCATCGGGCACAGCGCCGTCGGGCGGGCGACCGTGAGGCTTTTGAAATTCAACGCGGCAGAGCGGCTGGCTGAGCGGGAATAGAGGCTTCCGCGTCGTCCTCTCCAGCACAGCCGCGCAGCCTTGAGTTCCATTCCCGGTCGGTTAGTTTCGCATCCGTGAATCCGCACCAGCCGCTCATCGATCAGCTTTACCGGGAGAAAGTATTGCGCGCGCGGCGGCAGACGCCGGCTGAGCGCATGGGCGATGTGCTGGAGCTTTCGGGGTGGTTTTTCAGCAAGGACGACCCGGAGCTGCGGCGGCGAATGAGGATCGTCCGGGCCATGGAAGAGCGCGAGTGCTACGGCCCGCCCCAACCGCGGCTATGACGCCGGAGCGGGCGGTCATTGCGGTGCTCGAAGAGGTCGAGGCGGCGCGTGCGGAATACCTGATCGTGGGCGCGCTCGCCTATGGGGCGTGGGGTATCCCGCGTTCGACGAAGGACGCGGATTTCGTCCTCGCGCTGCCGGGCGTGGAACTCGACGTGATATTGCGACGCCTGCCCGCGGAGTTTTCCATCGACCCGCAGGCGCGCATGGAGCTTTTCACCGGCACACTCCGCTGGGTGCTGCACATCGCGGGGACTCCATTCGAGATCGAGACGTTCCTGCTCGGCAATGACCCGCATCACCACGAGATGTTCCGCCGCAAGCGCCGCGAGCGCATCGCGATGATCGACCGCGAAGCGTGGATTCCCACCGCCGAGGATCTCGTGATTCAAAAACTGCGCTGGGCGCGGCGGAAGGATCTCGACGACGCGCAGAACATCCTCGCCGTGCAGGGGGACGCGATCGACTACGCGCATATCGAGATGTGGTGCGCGCGGCACGGGACGCTGGAGCGGCTGGCGGAGGTGCGCGCGGGGATTCCGCCGGGGCTTTGAGCGGGCTCAGCCGGGGAAAAGTCCGGCGGGCGGGAGCGTGAGTCCGGGGACGACGGTGCTCTCGAGGGTGCCGGGGAATGTCACACGCTCAATGCGCTGGTAGGCCGCGCCCTGCGGTCCCGTGTGCCGCTCGATGATGCGCTCCTCGGCGAGCACGAGCCAGCATTCCCGCACGCCAGCCTCGGCGTAAACGCCGAACTTTACGCGGTCGATGCGTTCGCTGGTCACGGCGACTTCGATGACCAGCTCCGCAGTTTCGGGATGCGCGTGGAAGTATTCGCCTTCCAGCCCGCGCACTACGGCGAGGTCGGGTTCGGGTTCGGAATCACTGAACGTGAGCGGCTGCTCGCTGCGGAC
>JAYUSJ010000318.1:0-12540 GCA_043755735.1 Verrucomicrobiaceae bacterium
GAGCCACGTCCCAATGATTAGCTCCGGAGTTGCCGGCCCGCTCGGCGCTCTCCACCTTCCACGCCTCTGGCTGAAAGTCAGCCTCGAAGCCGCCGGCAAGCTCGCCGCCGGCTATCCCGGCATCGGCGCTGGATACGACTCGATGACCTGCGCAGCCCTGGGCCTCGACCCGGAAGCCGTGAAGAGCTTCATCGCCACCAGCAAACCCACCTATCCTGCTTTCGAAGCATGGGTGCGTGCGAACGGCAAGAACCTCACGAAGGCCGCCATCCACAAGCACAACCTCGCCATCCTCGGCTACGTCCACGCTGATGACACCCGCAAGGGCATTCTCGGTGCAAACGGCATCGCCGACGACGGCAGCGTCCTTCCAGACGCGGTGAACCTGAACAACCTCGACGACTGGTTCGAGTTCCATCAGGCAAACCTGAAGTAGTCCCAGCGACTCAACATTTGAACCGGCGTGGCAGCGATGCCACGCCGGTTTTTTTTGTGCCTCGAAAGCACCGAGAACCTTCTTTGACCTGCCGCTCATCGAGGTTTATATTGTCACCATGTACATCACGAACCCAAAGCTCGTCCTGCCACGCCGCACGTTTCTTCGCGGACTTGGAGCCTGCATCGCGCTCCCTTTTCTGGAGGCGATGACACCCGCCCGCGCCGCGCTCGGCGGTGCGCCAAAGCGGATGTGCTTCATCTATTTGCCAAACGGAATGGACATGGAAAACTGGACACCGAAAAAGGTCGGAGCCGGTTACGACTTGCCCGCCACACTCGAGCCGCTCAAAGCGCATCAAGCGCAGACCAGCGTGCTCTCCGGACTCGCGCATGTGAATGCCCGCCCAGGCAGTGACGGCGCCGGCGACCACGCACGAGCCAACGCGACATTCCTTACCGGCGTCCGCGCACGGAAAACAGCGGGCGCAGACATCCACATCGGCATCTCCGCCGATCAGGTCGCAGCGCAGGCAATCGGACGTGAAACGCGTCTCCCGTCGCTGGAACTCACATGCGACAATTCCAGCCGCCAGGCCGGAGCGTGCGACAGCGGTTACGCCTGCGCATACCAAAACAACATTTCTTGGCGAAACGAGAACTCCCCGATGCCGCCCATCTCCGATCCGCGCCTCGTCTTCGAACGCCTCTTCGGCTCCGCGCCTGACCCCGATCTGGCCGCAGGCAAAGCGCTTCGCGAATCATGCCGCGGCAGCATCCTCGACCTCGTCCGCAACGACGCAAAAGCACTCCAGCGCAGCCTCGGTGCGAGCGACCGGCGCAAGATGGACGAATACCTCACCGCACTCCGGGAGACCGAAATCGGCATCGCACAGGCCGAGAAATTCAAAGCGCAAATGCCCAAGCTCACGTCGATGGAAAAGCCCGAAGGGATTCCGGGCGACTTCACGCAGCACGTCACGCTCATGTATGAACTGCTCGCCCACGCCATCGCGACGGACTCCACACGCATCGCCACATTCAGCGTCCTCCGCGAAGGAAGCAACCGCAGCTACCCATGGCTCGGAGTAAACGACGGCCACCATGAAATCTCGCACCACGGCGGCAGCGCGGAAAAGAAAGCGAAGATCGCCAAAATCAACCGCTGGCATATCGAACGATTCAGCGAGTTCCTCACAAAACTGAAGTCGTTCCGCGAAGGGGCAAGCACAGTGCTCGATAATTCGATGATCGTTCTCGGCAGCGCAATCGCCGACGGCGACCGCCACGCGCACCACGACCTGCCCGTCATCCTCGCCGGCGGCGGAGGCGGCGCGCTCAAGCCCGGGCGGCACATCCAGTTTGCCAAGGAAACGCCGATGTCGAATCTCTTCCTCACAATGCTCGGCAGCATGGGCGTAAAAGCAGACAGACACGGTGACAGCACCGGCAAGCTCGAAGGCGTGTAAGCTTGCCCCAAAGCCATTTCCCGAAATACGATGAACCTTATGAAACCACTGCTGCTCATATTCGCCGCGCTCCCGCTGCTCGCTCAAGAGCCCGCAGCACCGCCTGCGAACGAGCCCGTGTCGGAAAGGCCCGAGCTTCCCTCCCCCGCTCCGCGCGACGACAAGCTTCTCGAATTGCTCCGCAAGAACCCTACGCCGGAGCCGCAGCAAACCGCACCGAAGAAAGCCACGAAAGCAGACGAAAAAGCGGGTGCCGCAAAGCCACCGAAGGTCGATCCCTCCCGCGACAAAAACCGAAGCACGCTGCTCCCTCCCTCCACTTCGAACGATCTCGATCTTCGCATCCGCTACCGCAAGGCCCGGACCAACGCAGAGCGCGACCCGGCAGTGATCGCCGCGTGGGACGCATCTCGGACCGCCCGCACCGACTACGCGAAACGCGCCGCATTGACCCGCTACTACGAATTGATCCGAGCGAAGGTTCTTTCCACAGACCGCGGAGTCGCATTGATCCTGGAGGAACGCCACGCCTTCACCACGAAACGGCTCACACAGACCCGCGTGTCTGCGACACAACCGATCGGCGGAGCAGGTTCTTCAACTCAAAGCGGCCCGAGCGTCCCGAGAGCAACAAAAGAAAGCGAGGTTGACTCGATTGACGAAGACTCTGTGCGCAATCAGTAACCGGACGTTCCCTCGTTAATCTTCCGCCTTCTCACCGGGCGGCGACATTTTCACGATGCGCGGCATGAAGGTGCCCATCACCTTCACGAGGTCGGTCTGCGCGGACATGACGGTGTGGATGTCTTTGTAAACGCCGGGGCATTCGTCGATTCCTGCGCTGAGTAGTTCGACGCCTGCGCTTTTGAGCTGCTTGCGCACCGCGCTCCACGTGAAGTACTGCTGCGCTTTCGTCCGGCTCATCACGCGGCCTGCGCCGTGCGATGCGCTGCTGAGCGACTCGGCTTTTCCGCGTCCGCGCACGACGAAGCCGGGCGTGGCCATCGAGCCGGGGATGACTCCCATCACTCCACGTCCGGCGGGCGTCGCGCCTTTGCGATGGACGATCACTTCCCGTCCGTTGTGCTGCTCCTTCCACGCGAAATTGTGGTGGTTTTCAATATCGAGAAGGATCGCTGCGCCGACTTTTTTCGTGATGTATTTATGAATGCACGCGTGGTTCGCGGCAGCGTAGCGTCCCATGAGTTCCATCGCCGCCCAATACTCCGCGCCGGGCTCGCTTGCGAGGTCGAGCCAGGCGAGATGCTTGAGTTGCGCGGGGAGTTTTGCGTGCCGGTCCATCGCGATGCGGCTGTAGTGCTGGCAGACTTGCGCGCCGGTCCCGCGCGAGCCGCTGTGCGACAGCAGCGCGAGGTAGTTTCCGGGCGGAATGTGGCGTCCGTCTTCCTCGAAACGCAGCGACTCCGCAGCGTTCACGGTGAACTCGCCAAACTCCACGAAGTGGTTCCCCGAGCCCGAAGTCCCGAGCTGCTTCCATGCTTTTTCTCGAAGGTGCTTTGTGATGGGCGAGACCGTCCAGTCGTCGTCCATCACATCGTGATTGCGACGAGCCTGAAACTCCGCGCCCATGCCAAAACGCGTTTCGTCTTCGATGATGTTCGCCAGCCGGTCGCGCATCCCCGCGAGCGTGCTCGCTTTGCGTTCGTAAACCGTGAGCTTCATCCGGCACGCGATGTCCACCCCGACAGCGTAAGGAATCACAGCATTCTCCGTGGCAAGCACTCCGCCGATAGGCAGGCCGTAGCCGACATGCGCATCGGGCATAAGAGCGCCCGCGACCGAAATCGGCAGCGTGCAGGCGTTCGCAAGTTGCGCAACCGCAGACGCATCGAGCCCCTCGCCCCATTGACTCCAAGGCGCGGGAACCTCACGCATTTTGAACGCCGGTTCGTACAGCTCGCGCGCCAAAGCAGCGCGCAGCGGGTCGCCAAGAAAAGCCTCCGGCTGCGCGACAATCGCCGCCATTTCCTCGGGCAGCCGCGTCATATCCGCGCCGCCCTCGCGAAGCGCGACGATCAAAGCGCCCGCTTCATCCAGCGCACGCTTCGGCACGCCCAGTTCGATAAGTTGTTTTGAGTTCATAAAAGTAAATGTTCTGAGGAGGAATTGTTGGCATTCATGATTGAAGCAGCGACCAAAAGCACGCTTGCGAAAGTAGTCCGCGGCTTTAGCCGTAGCGCCGTAACTCTTGCGATGGTGGGTGCTTATTGGCTGGACTGTCACTTCGGAAAGACCCCGTCCCGACATATCCCGGTTTGACGACTAAAGTCGCGGACTACTTTCGCAAGCGACACCGCACGTTCTCACACAAGAAAGTGCTCCCAGTCCGGCACGCCGTGCGTGTTGCGAATGAGCGCAGTCGCAGGCATCGGACGCGGAGCGGCGGGTTTGCGCAGAAGTTTGAGCCCTGCTTCGTCCGGCGTTTTGTCGGCCTTTCGGCTGTTCACCTCGCGGTGAGCGAGCACGCAGTTTTCCCAATCCGTCCGACCACCCCGCGAGCGTGGGACGATGTGGTCGATGTTGCCCTCGCCCGGCTTGAGCGAACGGCCGGTGTATTGGCACACGCCGCCATCGCGCTCCCACAACGACCGACCGGAAAACGAGCGTCGCCGCATCGGCACTCACGCGTAATTCGTCGAGACAATCACCGTCGGCACACGCAGTTCGCCGCGCACGGTCTTCACCGCGCGGTCGTGCTCGCGCACCGGCAGGGTGAGCCACTCGGCCCACGGCACCGGACGCATCGCGCCATCGGGCTCGATATCGAGCCCGGAAGCCGCGCCAGTCGCCATCATGCAAAACGCCTCGGCAGGCGTCTTCACATGGATGGCCTGCCACGAGCGGTTCAGCACGAGGACCACGGGGAGTTGGATGATGTCGGACATAGTTGTGTGTTCGTAGAATGCCGGGACAGACTGCTGGTGCGGAGCGGTGTTCGTTCGAAAAAATTGATGGGAGCCGGAGAGCGCCTTTCGACGCTCCCCGACTCCACTGTTCTCAATCGAGAAACGCGACGTTTGCCATTTGGCGTGTCGCGCTTTCGGTATTCATCCAGACCGTGTGCCAGTCACGCAGCGTGATCGTGGCATGGTCGCTGTGACGCACGGTGCCTCGGACGTAAACCTCAGCATTTCGTTTCATCATGCGCCAGCCCCAGTGCTTCGCTGCACGCTCCTCGGCAATCAGCTTTCGATATTCCTTTTCGCTGATTCCCTGAGGCCGGTTGGCGCAGACGTAAACCGTCTCACCTCCCGACCGGAAAAGCTCGGCAACCATGTGCGGCTTTCCCGAGCCACGCCTCAGCGGCTCATTCCGAAGGATGAGCTTCGGGTCTGCCACCATTGCGGGTGCAGGCACAAAGAACCATTCACCCTGGCGGATGAAGGCCCGGTTGTGCCGGCGGAAGCGCTGCCGCATGTCGAGTCCCGCGCTGTCTGCGGCCATTCGAACAGGCGCAGGTTGCAGCGCGGATTTTGCCTGGGCGACGCTTGAAGCGCCTCCCGGCACCGCAGCAACAAACCACTCGCGCTCATCGTGTCCACAAAGGAAGCGATCTTTCGCTTCCGGCGTCTTCACGAGGAGAAGTAAGTGGCGGTCCTGCGGCTCACATTGGAGCACAAGGGTATCGAGCTGCGCCTCGCGCTCCGCACTGAGCTGCATCTCGAAAAGCTGACCGTCTTTGTCGGCAACAATATCGAGCGCATAATCCGTGCGCCTGCGTCGGCGCGGCACGTCTTCTGGACGAACAATTCGGAATCGCGCACCCATTCGGGCGAACTGATTCGCAATCGTATTCGTATTCATATTTGAATGTTCAGCCGGAACGCGCTGTTGCGTCCCGGCATTGTTTTAAGTGTTTGGACCGCGATGCGGTCCGTGATGTTTTGGATTTTGGTTGATGATTCATTGGTTTGGTTTGATTTTTAAAATTTCGAGAGATCACCCCGGCGAAGATTCTCGCTTCCGCCGGGGATGCCGTCTGCTCACTCAGTTGGCTCCTGCTCGCGCGACCCCCGCTTCCGTCGAACGCGGAAAAGCCGACATTGCAGTCCTCGACAGATCGGCTTCGCTGATCTACCTTTACAGCTATGTCACTCACCATTGATGCGACCGCATTTGACCGGGCCACGGACCCAGTGCTCCGAATTCTAAGTCTTGAGCAAGCTGCGCAGATTGTGAATTTTCATGGTGATGAAGCGCTGCAAATGCGCATCGAAGTTCTTGCCGATAAAGCAAACGAAGGAGATCTGACAGCCGACGAACGGGCTGAGTATCTCGGATACGCACAAGCGAATAAATTCATCGCAGTTCTACAAGCGCGGGCACGTCGGATACTTTCTCGGTAGATGGATCATCGGACCCGCCAATTAGTGCGCGAGCGGGCTGGTGAGCGATGCGAGTATTGCCAACTGCATCAAATCGAATCCCCGCTCGCGAGACTGCAAATCGAGCATATCGTTCCTAGAAAGCATGGAGGGGCCGATGAGATGGAAAACCTTGCGCTCGCGTGCATCGATTGCAATCTGCACAAAGGCGCAAATCTGACCGGGATGGACCCGGACACGAACCGAGTCGTCGAGCTTTTCAACCCACGCCGCCAAGCTTGGCGGGAACACTTCACGTGGGACGGGCCCATCATCTCCGGTAATTCCGCGACTGGCAGGACAACGATTCGGGTTCTTGAAATGAACTCCGACGACCGTATCCGGGTGAGGCTCGCCAATGCGTAAGCATCACCCCAGCGGAGACCGATTTCTCCGCCGGGGACTTTTCCCCTCACTCAATTGGCTCCCGCAGGCGCGAATGCCGCTTCCATCCAGCGTCGGAGGAAACGGTCGAGCGCACTTGCGTCGCTGGCTGGCTCGGCTCGCGAGCGCAGCGCCTCCAGACGCGGCAGCTCGGCGGCGATGAATTCATTCAGCACCGGCACGGGGGCTTTCACGTCCAGTTCGTCGCTCGACATTTTGCGGGCCACGAGCGCGTCCACAGCGGAGCGCACTTCCGGCTCGTCGAGCATTTCGAGCATGTCGGAAAACAGCATCGGCGCAGGGCCGAGCCCGCGGGCGATCCAGCGGCACGCGAGCAGCGGACGGAAGACGTAGAGATACTTCTTCAGCCGCACGGCATCGCGACCACGCAGATAATCGCGCCAGTTTCCGAATGCCATGTGCAGGTAGTGCGCGAAGCATCGCTCGCTGGAATAGTAGTCTGCGGCGAGCGCGGAAAACTCCTCGTGAAACTGCGCATCCTGGGCATACACGAGCGGCGATTTCAGCCATTCGAGCAGCGGCGGATTGCTCTTTCGGAGCAGCCGCAGCGCTTTGCGAAGCTCCCATCCGCCGAGGTCCAGCTCCGGCGAACCGGGGCCGAATGGCTCGCCGAGCATCTGCTCCACGACATCGCGGTGATTCTCCACACCGAGATACCACTCGCGCTTGTGGACGTAGAGAAAGCGCACGTCCCAATCGCTATCGCGTGAGGCAAAACCCCACGCGCGGCTTCCACTTTCGCACGCGTAAAGCACGCGCACCCCGCGCTCAGCCTCGAGCCGGGAAAGCTCCGCACGAACGCGCGGAGAAACGACTTTGTCGTTCATTGGTTTGTCTCCTTTCTTGGTTTAATGATGATTCGGAGGGTGAAACGTGAGCATGTCGCGCAGCACCGCGCCGGGACCGCATGGGTCGTCGAGCAAGTGACGCAACGGAACGCCGCCGAGCTTTGCGCTGTCTGGCAGTGATTTTGCGGGCGGACGGTTGCGATGCCGCTTTGCAAATGTCGCGAGCACTGCCAGCGACAACGCAGGCCCGAGTATTGATAGAATGTGCATGGAATGTGGGATGTTTTTGGTGGAGGAAAAACGGTCGCTGTGTATGGTCCTCTGCCATGAGCACGCTTGAAAAAATCAAATCTGATGCAGGAAAATTACCTGCGTCCGAACGCTACGAACTCGCTCGCTGGATTGAGGAAACCGAGGACGTGCGTGAGATGCAGCGGGCGGCGTTGATTCGTGATTTGCAAGAGGGCATCGACGCGGCGGACCGAGGCGAGCTTCTCACGTCAGACGAAGTATTTCGTTCACTCCGCGCAGCAATTCCGTCCTGAGATGGGACGTCCATTGTTCACGTCCCCAGCAAGTCGCGATATACACGCCATCGTGCGCTATATCGGCGCAAAAAATCCTGCCGCTGCATCCCGCCTTGTCGGACAAATCGAAATAGCCTGCCAGCGACTCGCAGACGATCCGCTGGTCGGACAAGCGCGCCCCGATCTTCTGCCGGATATTCGGTTTTTGCCAGTTGGCAACTATCTCGTTTTCTACAAACCGTCTGCCGAAGGAGTCCGAGTGATCCGCGTCATCCACGGAGCGCGCGACTACGGCGCAAGCGACCTCCAGTGAGCGTCACGCCCCGGCAGCCATTTGGCCACCGGGGCGTTTCTCCCGTTTCCGATTTACCCGCAGTCCGATGACGTTCTGCGGGCGTGATTATTTCGCAGCGAAGCCGATGCTCCGCCGCTCTGTCTTTGTCTCCACTGGCGATGGCTGGAGCACTTGTGCGAGCGTGAATTCCTCCACGTCTGCCGCTGGCGAAAATGCCGCGCCTTGCAGCGCAGCGAGCGACACCGCACGGTCGCGCGACATTGGTGCGAACCGACGATAGTTCATCAGCCGACCCGGACGCTGGATTGCGGGGTCCAGCGCATCGAGCCGCGCGTTTACCGAGCAGAGCAGATGCAGCTTGAGCATCCGCCCGAGCAAGCCGTCGGCGATGTTCAGCACCGAGGCCACCGCGTCGCGCTCAGATGGATTCCGACCGAGCAAAATGCGCTCGGCGTCCTCCATCACCACGACCTTTGTGCGGTCGGAATGCACGCGATTCTGCCCCTGCCAGAACGACACCCAGTCGGGCGAAGTCAGCGAGCCATCGTTGCACACCGGCAGCACGTAAAACAAATGCGTCTCGCGCAACCGCCGGATCAACTCCGACACCAGACTCGTCTTCCCCGTGCCCGGCGGGCCTTCGAGAATCGTCAGCCCGCCCGTGCGCGACCGCGTCCGCTGGGTGAAAGTATCCACCCACGCAGCCGCATCGTCGCCATAAGCGACACGGATAAACTCATCGCTCAACGCATCCGGCATATTCGTAATCGCCTCCGCCGTGATGTCCCCATCCTCCCGCCGCAGCATGTAAAATGCAGGCTCGGCGGGCTTCGGCACATCGCCCAGCACAGCCGTCAGCTCCGCCAGCATCGCCTCCGCCTTCTCCGCAGTCCCCGCATAAATGTGCGCAGCGCCCCAGTTGCGAACGATGACGAAAACATCGCGCGCAAACCGCAGCACCAGCCGGCTCCACTTCAGCTTCTCCTCATCGCGGAAACGGTAGGCCCGCACCACGCGATAAGCATACACCTCCGCGAGCGTCGCCAGCGCCGTATCGCCATCCACGTCGAAGCTGATCGTATGGATCGCCCCGCGCGCAAACACATCGCCAAAGTCGGCGATGTCTTCATTCAGCGGAAGGTCCACATTCAAATGCAGGAGTGTTTCCTGGACCTCTTTCGCAGGCACCGCCGAGCGGCCCCGCACGCGGATGTCCGGCGCGAATTGTGTAAGGGTACGTGTTTTCATAAATTGATTGGTTGGTTGTTAAAATTCCAGGAGTTGGTGGTGCTTGCGCTTGCGAAATTAGTCGGCTTCAGCAGTAGAACCGTGTGATTCGGGACGTGAACGCTTCGCAAAAATTTCCGTCATTCAAAGCGCGGACATGCGGCTGCAAAGCGACGCGACGACGGCTACAGCCGCTGACTACTTTCGCAAGCGACCCGCTCACAGTCGCCGCCGGCTACACCGATGCCATCGGCCGCGACCTAGGCATCGTCGGCGAAAGCCGCCCGGCCACCGAAGAGCCGCCCGTGCTCAAATTCACGGTGAGCCCCGACGGAGTGAAGCTCACATTCAAAAACTAGGCCACAAAGGCATCTACCTCGAAAGCCCCCGCCAAGGCGCCGAGACATGGGAGTTCCTCGCCATCGACATCGAAAGCCCCTACCTCGACACCCGGCCAAACCTCATCGCCGGCCAGGCCGAATGGCGCGACTACCGCGCCCGCTATTGGGACGGCACGCCCGTGGGCGATTGGAGCGCAGTGCTGCGCGTGAGCGTGGGGTAAAAAACTGAATCGCCATGAAAAACCAGCGGGGCCGTGTGATGGACACGCGGCCCCGCTTTTGGTTTTATCTTACGATGGATAATCAAGCCATTGACCTCACGCTCAGCACCCGGCCACGAAATGACAAATGCCGACGAGTGAAATGCCCCGTCAGGTATCCAACTAGCATTGCGCCGCTTTTACTTTGTTTAATGTTGGCTGGAACTTCAATAGTTCGCTCCCAAATCGGATACGAATTGCTGCCAAACTCGATAAAGAAGGCACTCGAAATTTCTGTCCCGGCAGTCCGGTGGCGTGACGCTTCCCCAAAAGAGTCGCTTGACGACGTTATTGAGAAGCTGAACATGGCGCTACCAGCCGAGCAGAGATTGAAAATCTCGCCATTCGAGTTCAAACCGCGAAGGGAAACGGATTCCAATCCTCGTTACGCAGAGCCTCTATTCCCGCTTTTATACCCCGAGAATACGGTCACTTTCAGCGGGCGTGAGTGCAAGGCTCGGGAACTGATTCGATTGGTGTGTGATACTACTGGATTCGCAGTCTCGGCGTGGGGTGAAAACCAAATTGTTTTTCGACAAGTGGATAGCGACCTTGGCCTTGAGGAGTTTACCGAACGAATCTCGATTCCGCTGACTGCCCGCCAAGACTTGGAACGATGGACAGACTATTCGTGGCTTAAGGAAGAGCCTTGGAAAACACGGTTCCTCTTGCGAGCAATGCTGCCGCTTGAATCGAGAGTCAAGTGGTCAAATCGCGACACCACATTGACGGTAAAGGCGGGCACTTTTGCAATCTGGCGAATCCAAAGTCTCGCTCGATCAGCACCGTTTCCAGATTCGAGTGGTCAGTTGTCCGCCGCCGACCGGAAACTTGGGCGGTCTCTGCTTCCACTGTTCGACCTTCCGGCGAATCTCACGCTTCCAGACAGTTCGCTGCCGCTCGGGAAATTTGTCGAACAGGTGGAGAAGATTTTGGCGGGGCGTGGGCTTAAACTCGATATCCGCGTCCCCGCTACGCTGGTGGCTCAAACTCCGGAACCGCTGCTCGGGCCTGAACAGCTTGTTCCGGACATTCCCGGACTTGATGGAGATAACCCTGATTTCACGAGTCGGTTGTGGAACGCACTCTCAGATTATGGGGTGCAAATGAAAGCAATTGAGGAGGCCGAACTCATCATTGCCCCCCGCTCTGTGCGTGACAATTTGGATGACACAATGACCACGGAGTTCCGCGTTTCGCGCGACTTTCTCGACAAAGTTCCGCCAGCCAAGCCGGCCCCGGATGCACCAAGCCCACCTGATGCAATCATTGAACCCGGAATCCGGTTCCCACGCGGATCGATGGTGATCTTCTCGAAATCGACATCAACGCTGACCGTTCGTGCGCCACGCTGGAGGTATTTCTCGATCCTCGCGTTGGTTGAGCAGATCGAGAAAGGCGAATTCGTGCGGAAGTCAAAGCTGAAGAAATGACGGTGGCGAAAATTGGTGAACCCGTACGGACTTGCACCGTCCTCGACCGATTAAAAGCCGGTTGCTTCGCTATCAAAGCTTCGAGTTCATCTGCCGCGAAACACGGCGGGAGATTGGTCCCGACGGTAGGACTCGCACCCACACTTTTCCGCTTCTGAGGCGGATGCCTCTGCATTGGGCTACGTCGGGGAAATGGTACTCGCGGCAGGACTCTAACCTGCAACCGCTGCGTTCGAAGCGCAGAACTCTATACAATTGAGCTACGCGAGCATTTTGAAAATCGGGAGGTGTGTTGCTTTGAAGACTGTTTCCGTGCGGCAGTCGAGCGGCAACTTTTGGAAGAAAATGGCGGAAGCCCGAGGTGCTGCCCCCCATCCGCCCGAGGCGAACAATCCGTTTTCAAGACGGTTCCGGCGCGCTGGTCCGGTTGAACTTCCAATTAAAGTGGTCGGGCACCCCGGTGCTGCCCCGGGTATCTCGCACTTCCAAGGTGCGCAGGTTTGCTGACTCCCTCGTGCCCGAGGAAAAGATTGGAGTGAGACTCCAGACTCGCACTGGATAAGAACGGGGTTGCAACCCGTCGCCTCGACTACTTCGGCATGTCTCACGTTTTGAAAAATGGGGAGGCCAGTGGGATTCGCACCCGACACAACGGAATTCACAGTTCCGTATGCTTCTACTACATCATGACCTCCATTTGAAATTGGCGCTCCCGCATGGACTCGCACCATGAACCTCCGCCTTCGCAGAGCGGCGTGCATCTCTTACACTTCGGGAGTCTTTGAAAAATTCGGACATGCCCGGTCGGAGGGGCGCGTGGTCCGAGTACCACGCGCCCTACTTTCTCCGACCTCATCTGGCCGCTGGACCCGGAATCGCACCGGGATCGCCCGCTTTTCAGACGGGTGCATTGACTGACTCTGCCATCCAGCGAAACTGGTCACCCGCGTCGAATCGCACGACGCTCTTGCCGTA
>JAYUSJ010000319.1:0-12527 GCA_043755735.1 Verrucomicrobiaceae bacterium
GAAGCTGCGCGAGGAGCATCACTTTCGCGGCTACATCCACCTCAAGACGATTCCCGAGGCCTCGCCCGCGCTTATCGAAATGGCGGGGCGTTACGCGGATCGCATCAGCATCAATATCGAACTGCCCACCCAGGAGGGCCTCACCAGACTGGCGCCGGAAAAGAACCTCGCTCGCACCCAGGAGGCGATGGGTCACATCCGTGGGAAAATCGACGAGCGCCACGCGGAAAAGCGCAAGCCGGATGCGCCGAAGCCGCCGCCGTTTGCCACCGGGCAGAGCACGCAGATGCTCGTGGGCGCGGATGATTCCACGGATGCCGTCATCCTGCGCCGCGCGGATGTCCTCTACGGCGATTACCGGCTGCGGCGCGTGTATTACTCGGGCTTCAGCCCAATTCCCGAGCCGTCGTCGCTGCTGCCCATCAAGCCGCCGCCGCTCGTGCGCGAGCACCGGCTTTATCAGGCGGACTGGTTGCTGCGCTTCTATGGTTTCAAGGTGGATGAAATCACCACCGACGCCGCGCCAAATCTCGACCTCCAACTCGACCCGAAGCTCGCGTGGGCGCTGCGCAACCGCGCCATTTTCCCCGCCGACATCAACAAAGCGTCGCGTGAAATCCTGCTCCGCGTGCCGGGACTCGGCGTGCGCAACGTGGAGCGCATCCTCGGCGCGCGTCGCTACACCCGACTGCGGCTTGCCGACCTGCTGCGGCTGCGCGTGCCAATGAAAAAAGTGCTGCCTTTCATTATTGCCGCAGACCACTCGCCCGCACGGCTTGGGCTCGATGATGATGCGCTGCGGGCGCGCTTTATGCCGCCGCCGAAGCAGATAGAACTCAACTTCGACGCTCCACCGCCGCCGGTCGCCAGCGACATCGACTCCGTGCGCTCGGGCGAACTGTAATCATGCGTACCGTCGCCATCCAGCCGGTCTTCGAAGCATGGCGCGATCGTGCGCGCGAACTGCTCGCGCTGCGCGTGCCGCCCGATGAAGTGCTGTGGTCCGACGACGCGCAGGAGCCCAGTCTTTTCTCCGCCACAGACGAGGCAGCTCCGCGCGGCGAAGTGCCGAAAGTGTCGCCCGCATTTCTCGACATGGCGCGCAGCGTGGCCGCGCACAGCGACGCGCGGCGCTGGGGCGTGCTGTACCGCGTGCTCTGGCGGCTCACGCACGGCGGCGAACGGCATCTCCTCGCCGTGGCAACGGACGGCGATGTGCGCCAGCTTGCGCAATGGTGCAAAGCCATCGGCCGCGACATTCACAAGATGCATGCCTTCGTCCGCTTCCGCCTCGTAGCAACGGACGAAGTCACGGGCCGCGAGCAATTCGTCGCGTGGTTCGAGCCCGAGCACCGCATCGTGCGGTTGGCCGCGGGCTTTTTTGAAAAGCGCTTCGCCGGCATGGACTGGTCGATTCTCACGCCGCACGAATGCGCGCACTGGGACGGCAGCGCGCTGCATTTCACCCCCGGCCTGCCCCGCAGCTCCGCGCCCGATGACGACGCGCTCGACGACCTGTGGCGCACCTACTACCGCAGCATCTTCAATCCAGCGCGGCTCAAAGTGCGCGCGATGCAATCCGAGATGCCGAAGAAGTATTGGAAGAACCTGCCCGAAGCCTCGCTCATCTCCGAGCTCATCGCCGGCAGCGACGGACGCGTGAAAAAAATGCTGCGCACCGAAGAACGCGCGGTAAAGCCCGCGCCAAAAAACGCCTATCTCGATTCGCTCCGCGAAATGAACGAGCAACAACCGCCCGCCGCCGAGCAGCCATGAAAGGAGTGAAGAAACAGCACCTGCCGGAGAAGGTCTGCGCTGCGTGCGGACGCCCCTTCACGTGGCGGAAAAAATGGGAGCGCGTGTGGAACGAAGTGAAGTTTTGCAGCGACCGCTGCCGGGTGAGGAAACCCAAATTGCGTGCTGGCTGAGATGGCACTTTTTGATCGCTACTTCGGAATCGATTACTCAGGCGCACAAACACCTGAGCACAGTCTCACCGGTCTGCGGCTGTACGCAGCAACGCCCGAGCAGTCGCCCGCCGAGATCCGTCCTCCTCCGAGTCCGCGTAAGTATTGGACGCGTCGCGTGCTGGCCGAGTGGCTTGCGGCAGAACTCCAGACCGGCCCTCCCACGCTGGTCGGGATTGACCACGCATTTTCGTTTCCCAAGCTCTACTTCGATACGCATCGACTCCTGCCGGACTGGCCTGGATTCCTTGATGACTTTCAGCGCCACTGGCCGACCGATGAAGCCGGGATGTATGTCGATTTCATCCGCGATGGTTCGTGTGGGAATGGCGCGGAGCGGACGGGAAGTTCTCGTTGGCGCCGGCTCGCAGAGGAACGGTGCCGTGCAAAGTCGGTCTTCCATTTCGATGTGCCGGGTAGCGTCGCCAAATCCACCCACACCGGCCTGCCGTGGCTGCGTTTCCTTCGCAACCAGTGTGGCTCGCGGCTTCACTTCTGGCCGTTCGATGGTTGGGTGCCGCCGCAACGGTGTTCCGTCATCGCCGAGGTTTATCCCGCTCTGTGGAGTCGCAGCTTTCCGAGCGAGGAGCGAAACAGTGATCAGCACGATGCTTACAGCGTCGCGCGATGGATGCGGGAATGTGATGCCGCAGGCCGTCTGGGCGCTCACTTCGCGCCGCCACTGCGTCCCGCTGAACGCACCACCGCGATCACCGAAGGCTGGATTCTGGGCATCGGCTAATCAGTCATCGCACTCGCAGGCGCCCGGGCCTTTGAGAGTGCGCTCGAGCAAGCGTCGATGCTTTGTGATGCGACCGCTGACGCGCTTTCTCCAAAGGCGAAAGCTGGATGCCTTCAGTTCGCGCCGCATCACCTCGATGACGTCGCGCTCCACCATCCCGGTGCGTTCTGTAATCTCTTCGAAGCTGGTCCGGTCCTCCCACGCCATTCGGATGATGTTGGAAATCTGCTCAGGTGAAAGTGCGGTTTTCATGCGGTGAAGTCAGAGCGAAGATGGCGGCTCATCTTTTCCCAGAACGGAAAGAAGCCAGCGTTCGCGAGGCGAAAGGCGTGCGCGTCGGATGCGCGCTGGATGAGCGTGAGACGTATCCCCGATTCGGCGAGTTGGTTTGAAAGTCGTGGGACGATGTCGCGGACCGGGCCAACGGTTGGCGCGAATGCCCCGACTGCTGTGAGTTGTTGCGAGCGCGCCCAGGCGACGATGCTCGCGGCGGTGTCGCCGGCGTCGGCGAGCGTGGAGGGACATCCGTAGTGAGCAGCGGCCCGCGTGATGCCGTCAGTGAGAGCCGTGCGCAGGGCACGAATGCGAATTTCACTGAGCCGGTAATGGGCGCGGTAAACGCGCTCGCTGGTGAAGGCAGCCACGGCATCGGGCGCGAGTTCCGCGAGCGGGCCAATCTCCGGCGCTAGGTCGTCCGCGTGCAGCCACAAACCGGTCCGACCAGCGCGCGCGGGCAGCGACGTGGGGAACTCGGGCAGCGGGCGCTTGGACAAATCGGCGTGTTCTTTCTGGAGCGAAGGAGTCACCGCACCATCGGCGATACGCTCGCTGCCACGGCGGTCGCGCAGCAGGTCTGCATGCGCGTATTTTTCGAGATTCGAGAGCCGCACGAGGTAAGTCTTGCCTGGCGTTTGCAGGCCGGCCACCCAGCGCCATGAGAGCGTGTTGCTGGCGGGATCGGCATCGAGGAGATGGCGGAAGAAAAAATCCGCGCCGAGTTCCCACGGCAGGCCTTCCGCGTGAATCCAAAAGCTCGCCCACCACATCCGCGCATGATTGTGGAGGTATCCGGTTGCGACTAGCTCACGGGCGAAGATGTCCATGCAGGCGACGCCACTTTCTCCGGCAGCCACCGCGTCCGCTTTTTCCAAAACCTCTCGCGGCAGAGTCTCGCGCAACTCGCGCACGCGCTGCCGCCAACTCGTCCACACTTGCGGACGCATCTCCAGCCAGCCCTTCCAATAACGGCGCCAGCAAACTTCCTGGAGCCACTTCTCCGCCGCCGCGAAACTGCAGTGCGCTAGCGTGTCTCGAATCACCTCGTCCTCGGTGAGCAGGCGATGCCGCAGCGCCGCGCTGAGCCGCGAGACGTTGTTGTGACCCTCTTCCACGTGGTTCCTGCGCGCGGCGTATTCTCTCAAGCGGGGAGTGTAAGAGGCCCACGAAGATAGCGCTTCGGAGCGAGTAAGAGGCGCTGACGTCACGTACAGAAACTCATTGGCTGATGGTTCGAAATGCCGCCCACACGCGCTGGTGCGATGCGCCGGAAACAATCACGCCGACCTTTCTGCGTAGCGGTCGAAGCGGTTCGATAAAATGAAGAAAGTCGGTGCCCACAGTCCGACGAAGATGCCGAAACGTTCGCCGTGCGCTTGCGTCTCGGCGCTCGTGCCGCCGGTGAGGAACCAGATCGCGATCGAGCCGATGATTGAGGCGAAGCCAAGGACGAAGCAGAGTTTGCTGAGGAGTTTGAGTTGAGCGGGTTTCATGATGTCTTAAATACTTCGTGTGTTGAACGTTCCTGACTCGGCTTTGGATGCCGAAGGTTTTTTGAGGCAATGTTCGCCGCGGCCCGACCTCACCCGAATCCAACGAGCTGCTCGCCGTTTCTGGCGGCTATGCAGGCTTGGGGCGCGTAAGGCATGCTCATTCCTACTTCCATGAAACGCAGCGCAACACTCAGAAACCTCATCCTTGTCCTCGGCGACCAACTCGACGAACGCTCGGCGGCGTTCGATGACTTCGATGCAAAAACGGACGCCGTATGGATGGCCGAGGTCGCGCATGAATCCGAAAAGGTCTGGGTGGCAAAACCGCGCATCGCGATTTTCCTCGCGGCGATGCGTCACTTTCGTGACTCGCTGCTGGAGCGCGGCTGGCGGGTTTTCTATCGCGCGCTTACGGCGAAGTCCGCGGAGTGGAGCGGGCTGACCGGCAAAGGATCTCCCGGCGAAACGTTCGGCGCGCAGCTCGCATGGACTATCGCGCAGACGCGTCCGGAAAAGCTCATCGTCGTCGAGCCTGGTGAGTGGAGCGTTCGCGAAGAAATCGCCGCTGTGGCGCGCGACGCAGGAGTGCCATTGGAGATTCGCACCGACCGCCATTTTCTCTGCACCGCTGCGGAGTTTGAAGCGCACGCGAAAGGGCGGAAGCAACTGCGCATGGAATATTTTTACCGCGAGATGCGCGTGAAGACCGGCGTTCTCATGGACGATGGCAAGCCTGCGGGCGGCGAGTGGAATTTCGACCACGACAATCGCGAATCCTTCGGCAAGGACGGCCCTGGCTTGCTACCCGCACCGCGACGTTTTCCGCCCGACGCGACGACGCGCGAGGTCATCGCGATGGTGAGTGCGCGGTTTGCGAAGCATCCCGGCGAGTTGGAAAAATTCGACTGGCCCGTGACGGCAGCCGACGCACGCGCGGCGCTCGATGATTTCATCGCGAACCGGCTGCCCGATTTCGGACGCTGGGAGGATGCTATGTGGTCGGGCGAACCGTGGCTTTACCACTCGCGCCTCAGCGCTGCGATGAATCTGAAGCTGCTCGACCCGCGCGAAGTCCTCGCCGCCGCCGAGCAGGCGTGGCGCAAAAAGCGCGCGCCGATCGCGAGCGTGGAGGGATTCATCCGACAAATCCTCGGCTGGCGGGAATACGTGCGCGGCATCTACTGGCGCTTCATGCCCGGCTACGTCGAACGCAACGCGCTGGGCGCCGACCAGCCGTTACCGCCATTCTACTGGACCGGCGACACGGACATGAACTGCCTGCGCCATGCGCTCCGCCAGACGCTCGACAACGGCTACGCGCATCACATCCAGCGGCTCATGGTCACCGGCCTTTTCTCGCTGCTGCTCGGCGTGCGTCCGCGCGAAATCCACGAGTGGTATCTCGCAGTCTATGTCGATGCCGTGGAATGGGTCGAGCTGCCCAACACGCTCGGAATGTCGCAATACGCCGACGGCGGCGTGATGGCGTCGAAGCCCTACATCGCGACGGGCAAATACATCCAGCGCATGTCGAACTACTGCACCGGCTGCCGCTTCGATCCCGCCGAGCGCACGGGCCCGCGCGCGTGTCCATTCACTACGCTCTACTGGGATTTCTTGATGCAACACGAACCGACGCTCGCGAAGAACCCGCGAATCGTCATGCAAGTGCGCAACGTCAAGCGCCTCACTACGGAGGAGAAGGAAGCGATTCAGGCGCAGGCCGCGCAAGTGCGCGAATCGTGCAATCTCGAAAGGGGATATTCGCCCAAGTAGAACGCCGTGGTTATTCGCGCAGGCGGTTCAGCGTGTAGTAACCGGTTGCATTCGTCATCGGCGTGCCGTCGTCACCGGAGATGTCGCCGAGGGTCAGTTGATAGACGCGCTCTTTGGCCAGCGGCAGTTCGAGTTCGACGGACATTTGGTCGGGCGAGACTTTCGCCGATTTCGGGTTCAGCTCGGTCAGCCCTACTTTCGGCGAACCATATTCGGCCTGATAGATGTAGCCCCAGTGCTTGATGGCGTAGTTCGCAGGATCCGCAGCGGCGGCGCGGTTGACGGCCTTGGTGAATTGGATGCGGAAGCCGGTCTTGGTCAGGCTCACCGAATGCATTTCCGTCGGCATCGTTTTGCCGTCCCAGCGGATGCGTTGCAGCCCGAATGTCTTCTCGCCCACAGAGCGCCAGCCGCGTCCGGTCTGGCCGATCCACAGGCTTCCATCGGTGGCGAAGCGGCTGCGAATCACGCCGCATTGCAGCGGGTCGGCAAAGTCGAAGACCACGCCTTGGTATTCGCCGCCGACGCGTTCGAGCGCGGCGCGCATCACGTTGGACTTCGTCTGATCGCCGATGAAGACCTGGTCTCCGAATGGTCCGAACTTGCCGCCGGTCTCGTCGAAGACCGGCTCGCCTGGCGAACTCGAGAGCTCTCCTTGCGGAAGGTAAACCGCCGGACGGTGCCGGAGATGATCATACTCTGCCTCGGTGATGCGATTAAGGTTTTTGCCCGCGAAATCCGGGTGATCGGTCAGCGAGGAAGGATGTCCGTAAAACCGGCCTTTGATGACTTGATGCAAACTCGATGTGCAGTTCCAGTCGCCCTGATTGTCGGTGTAAAAAATCTCGCCGCGTCTGTTCATTCCGATGCCGGCGGGCGAACGCAGCCCAGAGGCGTAGGGGACAAATTTTCCCTCCGGCGTGATCTGAAAGCACCAGCCGCGATAGGGAGCGGCGCGTCCCATCTTGCTGTCATGCACGCGGCCGATGTCCCAGCGATCGCTCTTGGCCCAGCCGGGCCAGCTCAGGGAGGTGTTCAAGGTGCCGTAGAAATTCCCCTCCGCATCGCGCACCGGCCCGAAGGCGTATTCGTGATAGTTATCGGTCAGGCCCCAATCCCCGTTCACAGTCTGATAGATGTCGGCTTTTCCGTCGCCGTCTTCGTCGATGAGCCGGGTCAATTCCGGCCGCTGCATCACCCACACGTCGCCCGTCTTTGGATCGACATGGAGCCCGAGCGCCTCGTGCAGTCCCTGGGCAAACCGCGACCATGCGCCTTCGCGATACCTCCACACTTCGCCTTCGCGGGTGCTGATGAGGAGGTCGCCCACCGGCGTGAAGGCGAGTCCACCCACGCCGAGAGTGATGTGTGCAGGAATCTCGATGGTCTCGATCGTGTATCCTGCGGGCAGACGGACCGGACCGACTGCGCGCGGTGCCGCGTTCGCTGCTCCGTTTAAAAAGAGCGTCAGTGCGAAAAGTGCGATGATGTTTTTCATGGATCGACGTCCGGCGTTTTGGGTTTCTTTCCGCCCTTTTGTTTCCGGGCGATTGTGACGCTGAATTTCTTTGCCTCGCCTGCTGGCACTTCGAGCCGTCCCGATTGCCAGGTGCCCGCCGAGGACGACAGCTCCAGTCCGTAGGGCGAGACGTGGAAGAATACTTTTCCCGGTTCGCGCTCAAACTCGAACTCCGACTGAAGTCCCGCGCCCGCAGGTGTCGCACGGATGGTCTGGGTGACGCGCTGGCCGTCGATGGTGAAAAAGAATTGCGGCACGTCTTTTCCCCGCATGCGGTAGCCCGCGAATTTCACCGTGTGCTTCACATCCCGCGCGCCGAGGCTGATCGGAAAGCCGGAGTCTCCCAGCTCAAATTTCTCGCCAAGGACACGGCACCACCCGCCGCCGCGATCGCCCGCTTTCACGCCCACATTGGGGCCGACATCGAGGAACATACCCGTCCATCCGAAGCGCACGTAGCAGGCATCGGCATCAAAAAGATAGCTCGTTCCTCCGGGCAGGCCGACCGAGATGGAACGCGCCGGCCCTCCGTCCACAAAGGCGCGGATCACCAGCGGTTCGTCCATCACGTGCAGATGGGATTTCGCTCCGGCATCATTTTTTTCCGCGACCATTTTCACCGGTGGTGCAGCGACCTTGCTGACGCGCATCACGCCTTTCATCGAGATGGCATGACCCGGCAAAGTGCAGACAAACGGGTAATCCGCCTCCTTCTCCGGCGCGACAAAGGTGATCGTATCCGACTGCTGCGGATCCACCACCTTGGTGTGGAAAAGCACGTCCGGGCCATCCGGGATGAACGCCTTCTTCACCGCCTGCTCTCCGAGCGCCCAGGCCTTTTGCGCGACCTCCATCGCCTTGTTTTCACCGGGCGAAACGATCACCAGATTATGCTGCATCTCATCCGTGTTTTTGAGTGTGAGGCGCACCTTGCTCCCGGGCTTCACTTGAAAAGATGCCACATCGTATTTCATCTGCGCGTGCAACGTGCCGATCGCGATCTCCTGTTCATCCGCAGCCGACGTACCCACGCAGAGCGCGAAGATGGCGACGACCTTTGCCCATCCGCGCGCCCACGGGCTGAGTGCTGGCAGAAACTGCTTTTTGTAAGTCATGAGCATTGATGATTACGCAAGGTTCTTCGCGCAGGCAATGGATTGATGAATACGAGTGGTCGGCTTCATGGGGAAACGACTAGTCCTTTGCCAGCAGTGCCATCGCCGCATTGTGGCCTGCGATGCCGCTGACTCCGCCGCCGCGCCGGGCTCCTGCGCCGGCGAGATAGATGTGCGGATCATCGGTTTCAGCGCCCCAGAGTTGCCGGTCTGCTCCCTCCTCATCGCCGTCGAGAAATGGGAAATCCAGATCGCGGTGGAAGATGTTTCCGCGAGGAAGGGAGATGTCTTTCTCGAGGTCGAGCGGTGATTTTACTTCGATCGCCAGCGAGCCGTCCTTGCATGGAGCGAGGACGGATTCGATGGGATCGATGAGGTATTCGTTCAGGCTGGCGATGGCGCGTTCTTTGGCCAGTGCTTTGGCGCGCTCCGGATCGGCGTCGAAAAGTTTCGCGGGTGTGTGAAGTCCGAAAAGCGTGAGCGTTTGAAATCCTTTCGCGTTCAACTCTGCGGAGAGGATCGTCGGGTCGGTCAGCGTGTGGCAATACATCTCCAGCGGGAGCGGCTCCGGCATTTCGCCGCCGCGGGCGCGCGTGTAGGCGGATTCGAATTGGGAAAAACTCTCGTTCGCGTGGAACGTTCCGGCGAAGGCGAGCCGCGGGTCCACGCCGGATTTGAGGCGAGGCAGGCGCGTGAGGAGCATGTTGATTTTCATCTGCGAGCCTTCGAGCGACTCCGGAGCAGCCTGCCCGCGCAACCGAGCCAAATGTTGCGGCGCGGCGGCAAAGAGCAGGTCTTTGGCGGTGTATGTTTCGCCGGATTCCGTTTTCACGCGAACCCCCATCGGGCCACTTTCCAGCGCGGCGACCTTGGATGAAAGTTGGATCTCCACACCGTGCGACGTGGAGATGCGATGCAGCTCCTTCACCAGCGCGCCCATGCCGCCCTGCGGCACGCGCCACTGACCAGTGCCGTTGCCAATCAAGTGATACAGAAAACAACGATTGGCCTGCATGTCATCTGCCGAAACAAACGTGCCAATCAACGCATCGGTCAGCACCACGCCTTGCACGAGGTCGTCGCTGAACCGATTGCGAATGACTTCACCAATCGGGACCTCCATCAAATTGCGCCACACCTCCGGCAATCCCATTTCGGATTTGAGCTGAGCCGCGCTCTTCAGCGGCTGGAGCATCGAGGGCGCGAAGCGCTGCGCCAGCACGGCAATCTCGCCGTAAAACTTGCGCCATGCGCTGCCTTCCTGATCCGAACCGGTCAGCCGCCGGAAGCTACTCGCAGTCGTTTCATCCCATTCCGTCGAAACCAAAAGCCCATCGTCTTTCCCGTCGCGGTGATAAGGCGTGTAGGACGAAACGGAACGTTCGAGCGTTTTGAACTGAATCGCCAAGTCAGCCACGATTTGATCGGGCAGCAGCGAAACCAAATACGAATAGCGCGAAAGCCGCGCATCGTATTCGGGAAAGGGTTTCACGCTCGTGGTCGCGCCGCCGAGTTCGGCGTGAGCTTCGAGCAAAAGGACGCTTTTCCCCGCCTTGGCAAGATAGCTCGCCGCCACCAGCCCGTTGTGCCCGCCACCGACAATGATGGCGTCGTAGTTTTTCCGAGTTTGTTTCATGTCAATTTGAGTCGCTTCATTGGATCGTCCGTAGCCGCGCTACCCGCCACATTTCATCGATCAAAGTAAACACCAAAACCGGAGCCAGTCTCCCCACCAAAAGGGACAATCCGCCCACACCAAAATCGTGTGCCGTCGCAGCGTGCCGCACCGGTTAGCCGACCGTGACTGGTCGGCAGGACGCGAAATCCCTGTCGTTGATTTGGATTTGCCAAGCTGTCGAGAGGTCGCTAGTTGCACTTTTTACTTATGTCAAAAAACGCTTTTCACGCCTCTCTCGAAGGAGCTCAACACGGTGGTAAATCTCTCGCGCAATTTCTGGATTACGCAAAGGCGGCGGGTGCCGGCGGCGCGCAGCCGAGCAATTATATGCTCGGCGATGGAAAGGGCGGGCTGAAGAAGGCGAAGGAGATTCGGGCGACGTTTGAGGACCGCGGGATGAAGCTGGATGGTATTTCGGCGCACTGTCCGTTTTGGGTGCATACGTCGATTTGGACGGGGACGAAGTCGGGGCATCCTTTTATCGCGCCGGATGTGGCGAAGCTTTCGCCGGAGAAGATCGAGGCGTGGCATGAGAAGTATTTGCTGAAGCTGATGGATCTGGCTGCGGAGCTGGGTGTGAAGTCGATGCCGATGTTTTGGGGTGTGGCGTTTGGCTGGGAGCTGGCGACGGGGTATCCGTGGGGCTTTTGGGCGGGCCCGGGCTATGATTTGATGGCGGAGGGCAAGGAGCGCTTTGTGAAGAAGACGAAGAAGCTGCGCGACCATGCGCGGAAGCTGGGCATTTATCTGTGCCACGAGATTCATCCTGGGACGGCGGCTTCGACGGCGGATGATTTCAATATGCTGGTGGATATTTGCGACGGGGATGCTTCGCTGGCGGTGAATGCGGACCCTTCGCACTGCTGGGAGGGTGAGGACTGGGAGACGCGTTTCCTGAAAGTCGGCAAGCGCATCTATGCGGCGCATGTGAAGAATTTCGTGGTGCGCCGCGGGTTCCCGCTGCGGACGATGGAGCCGAGCTGGACGCGCCGCGCGATGCAGTTCACGGACCTGGCGTCGGGCGATTTGAACATGCACCGCTATGCGGAGCTGTTGCTGGCGGTGGGCTACAAGGACCGGTATTGCAAGCTGCATAAGACGGACTCCGCCCCGCTGGTGGTGGAGGTGGAGAGCGCGCACATCGAGCTGGATTTCTGCTCGTCGGGCGGCATCGCATATGTGGCGAAAAACCTGTGCTTCCCGCAAGCGGCGGGGTCGTTTGAAGACGGCATGGGGGCGTAGTCGCGCGACTTTTGTTGATTTCGAATGGCGTCGGTCCCAGGGCCGGCGCCATTCTTTTTTTTGGCGATGAACACGATCATTCTTACGATAGGAAAGCCGAAGCTGGTCTATGCGCGTGCAGGCGTAGAGGAGTATCTCTCCCGAATGGGGCAATGGGGCGGGGTAAAGTGGGAGCAATTGAAGCCGGGGACGCGGGAGCAGGAGAGCGCGGCGCTGCTGGCGCGAAGCGAGGGGCTATTCCGGGTGGTGATGGATGAGCGAGGCGCGATGGTGACCTCTCGGGCGCTTTCAAAACGGCTCTCGGAATGGGAGCTTCGCAGTGTGAAGGGCGTCGCATTTTTAATCGGCGGTGCGGACGGGCATACGGCGGAACTGAGGGAGCGGGCGGATTGGGTTTGGTCGCTGACGCCGCTGACGCTCCAGCACGAGCTGGCGCTGGTGGTTTTGTGCGAGCAACTTTACCGTGCGAGGAGTATTTTAGCGGGCCTGCCGTATCATCGGGACTGAAACGATGAGTGAGTTTGCGAAAGGCGGCAGTTGGGGGAAGCTCATGGTTGCTTGGCTGCGGGGCGTTTCTGCTTTTCGGCCCAAAAAAACACAAAATTCGTTTTGACAGGAAAGCTGCGGTTGATAGTTTCCGCGCCCTATTTCCGGCACTTCGGAGACTTTACCATCCCTGCCGCCGCGACGGCTATCGTTGCGGGGCGGGGGTTTTGTTT
>JAYUSJ010000320.1:0-38468 GCA_043755735.1 Verrucomicrobiaceae bacterium
CTTTGCTCCGCGAAGCACGATGAATGCGGCCACGCTGTCCACGCGGTCGCCTTTCTTCACCGGCAGCACGACTGCATCTGCGACTTCTTCGAGGTCGCGGAGGTTCGACTCCATGTCGCCGAGTTCGATGCGGTGGCCGTGGAGCTTGATTTGGTTGTCCATCCGGCCTTCGCAAAAGATCATCCCTTCGCGGTCGCGGCCCCAATCTCCGGTGCGGTAGCAGCGCGTTTCTTCGTGCGGCGCGAATGCTTTCTCCGTGAGGTCGGGGCGGCGGAGGTAGCCGGGACTTACGTTGGGTCCCGCGATCACAATCTCGCCGCGCTCGCCAGCGGGGACAGGCTGTCCGTTTTCTCCGCGGATGATGATCTGTGTGCCGGGCATCACGCGTCCGATGGGAAGTGGGTTCCATTGTGCGATGAGTTCGCGTGTTACGGGCACGCTCGTCACGGCAATAGTCGCTTCAGTCGGTCCGTAAGTATTCAGCACTTCCACGCCGGGGAAGCGCTCCAGCATTTGTGCGCCGGTCTCGGGCGCCATTGTCTCCCCGCAGAAAAAGAAGCGTCGCATGGCGGGCAGCATGGTTTGATTGAAGCCTTTTTCAATCATGCACATCTGGGCAAACGACGGAGTGGACATCCACTGCGTCGCACCGCAATGGCGCAGCGTTTCGAAGAGCTGACGGAAGTCTGCGGCGGTTTCTTTGGTCAGCGAAAAAAGCGTTCCGCCCGTGCTGAGCGCGAGGTAAATGTCGTGGACGCTGAGGTCGAAAGTGAATGGTGCGTGATTCAGAAAGACTTCGGTGCCGGGGGCAAAGTCGTGTGCGCCGCGCATCCAGGCGAGGTAGTGGTTTAGATTGGCGAGCGTTATGACGACACCCTTCGGCTCGCCCGTGCTGCCGCTCGTAAAAAGCACGTAGAACGGGTCATAGTCTGTCACGCGGCGCGCGTCGTCGTAGAGCGCGGGTTCGGCGGAAAGTGCTGCGACGCGCTCCGGCGTGAGGAGCACGCCGGCTCCGGAAACTTCCATCACTCGCTCCACGCGTGCGGCGGGCGTGGAAACATCGATTGGCACGTATGGTCGCCCCGTCTTCACCGCTGCGAGGAAAGTGACGAGCATTTCGGGCTCCTTGTGGCCGAGGATGGCCACAGGCACGCGGCGGTCTCCCAGTTCACGATCCAGCCATGCAGCCAGGGCGTCGGAGCGCGCGCCGAGTTCGCCATACGGCATTTTGCGATCGTCGCTGACGTGTGCGAGTTTGTCTGGCGTGGAGCGGACCCATTCCGCAATTTGGTCGAGAAGGTGCATTCACACAGCATCCGAAATGATCGCGGTGAAACTCAAGCCTGTCTTCTCGATGCATCGGCGATTGATTCCCGTTCTTCAAGCGATGCCGCATTACGAGCTTGGAAAAGCGGGCTGACGGGGCATCTTTTGCGGACAATACATGATGCCGTTCGATCAAACACCAGCCGCTGCACAATGACCCTGCGCGATCTTATTCATTCAGCGGGCCAGCATTCGGTTCCGGTGTTCGCGGTCCTTGCTGCGGTGCCGGTGGTCTCGTTTTTGGTCGGCATCAGTCATCGCAGTGGCGAGGGGCGCAATGCGCCTTGGAAGTTCGCTTATGCGGTGCTCGTCTATCTCGCATGTATCCCGGGAATTTTCGCCGCAGTGCTGACCGCTTACACGCTGTTTTTCAGCAGCGAGAGTCTCCTCGATGCGAATTTGCTCATCTATTTTCTGCCGATCACGACGATGGTCGTCACGCTGGTGCTCATCCGCAAGCGGGTCTCGTTTGATGATGTGCCGGGCTTCGATCGTTTGTCAGGGCTGATGGTCCTGATGGCGTGTAGCTTTGCAATCGCACTCGCGATCCACAAGACGCGCATCTTCATTGGATTCTTCGGTTCTGTGGAAATGCTCTTCGTTCTGGCTGCTGGCGTGTTTGCGTTGCTGAAATGGGGAGGCTTCATGCTTTTTCGCGGCGCCAGCGAGCCGGCCCGACCCATGCCGAAGTTCCCGCCCACAAAGCCGCAGGATTAGCGGGTAAGGAGACTTTGCGCGTCCGGCACGCTGCATGTTGCGGTCAGGTTTTTTTCGCGCTCGACACGCACTCGCGGGAGGCGTTGCCTTTCGCCCGGAATTATGGACGCAAAATCTAAAGCATTTCTCTTTGAACTTCTCCGCACGCCGAGCCCCACGGGCTTTGAAATAGGGGGGCAACGAGTGTGGGCGAAATACGTCGGGAAGTTCGCCGACTCGGTGGAGAACGACGCTTACGGAACTGCGTGGGCGACGCTAAAGGGGAAATCGAAGAAGCCCCGGCGCGTGATGATTGAAGCGCATGCCGACGAGATCGGATTCATCATCAAGCACATCAGCAAAGAAGGCTTCGTGCGAATCGACCGCGTGGGTGGCAGTGACACCGCGACGGCGCGCGGGCGGAAGCTCGATTTCCTCGGCGACAAAGGCACGGTGCGCGGCATCATCGGGAATACGGCGATCCATTTGCGAAAGGACAATCTTGCCGACGAAAAGGCGCCGAAGATTCACGAACTGTATGTCGATGTAGGCGCTTCGTCGGACAATGAAGTGCGGGAGATGGGCCTTCGCGTCGGGCATCCGGCGGTGTATGCGGATTCTGCGGAAGAGTTTGGCAAGGACCGCGTTTGCGGGCGTGCGCTGGACAACCGGCTCGGTGGTTTCATCATCGCGCAAGTCATCGCGCGGCTTTCGAAGAAGCGTCCGGCGGCGACGGTCATCGCGGTGAACGCGGTGCAGGAGGAAATCGGCGGCTACGGTGCGAAGATGGCGGCTCACCGGCTCATGCCCGACGTTGCGATTGTTCTCGATGTCACTCACGCGACTGACACGCCCGGAATCGAGCACGCCATGCACGGCGAGGTAAAGCTCGGCGGCGGACCTGCGATTACGCACGGGACGTGCAATCACCCAAACGTGATGAAGCGAATCATGAAAGTCGCGGCGGAGAAAAACATTCCGCTCCAGCACGAGAGCAGCAGTCGCTACAGCGGGACGGATACCGACGTCATTTTCGATGTGCGCGAAGGCATCCCGAGCGGGCTCATTAGTTTCCCGCTGCGCTACATGCACAGCATCGTGGAGATGTGTCAGCTTTCAGACGTGGAGAAAACAATCGATTTGGTCGCAGGCTTCGTCGAGAGCGTGGTCGAAAGCGACCATTTCGGTGTGAAGCTGTGAGCCGAGTGACGCGCCGCTACTTCTTCTCCACGATCCAGATATTGCGATAAGCCACAGGATTGCCGTGGTTTTGCAACTGGATCGGTCCGGGTCCGGATCCGTCCTTCCTCCCCGCGGCGGTTGTCTCGCGATCGATTTCCACATTGTCCTGAACAACCACTCCGTTGTGGCGGACTGTGATTCGTGCGCTGGCGGTTTTCTTGTTGTCTGCGTCCCAGCGCGCAGCGGTGAAGTCGATGTCGTACGTCTGCCACGTGAGCGGAGGAAATGCCATGTTCACCTTCGGCTTGTGCTTGCTGTAGATGCCGCCCGCTTCGTTGTTTTCGCCCTTCAGACCGAAGGAGTCGAGCACCTGAACTTCGTAGCGGTTCTGCAAATAAACGCCGCTGTTTCCGCGGCCCTGGCCGGACGCCTTTGGCATGAACGGTGTGCGGAATTCCACGTGCAGTGTGCAGTCGCCAAACTCCTTTTTGGTGAGCACGCCCATGGAGAGGTATCCATCCTCGCCGACCTTGCCGCCTTTCCATTCGTCGGCATTGGTTCCGTCGAAAAGAACGAGCGCACCGGCGGGCGGCTTGGCTCCAAGCGTGGGTGATTTACGCTCGATCTTTTTAAGCGTGTAAGTCTTGTCCTCGTGCTTGCCTGTGATGGTTCCGTTTTCGAGGACCGCGTCCCATTGGTCGTTCTTGAAAGCAACCTTGCCGTCCTTCAATTCGCCGGCAATTTCGCCAACGCGTTGCGCTTCAGCCGCGGTGCCGGGAAGTCCGCCATCCCAGCCGACGACGCGGAACTTTCCATCGCCGAGCGCGATGACTTGCGCACCCGAGCCTTCGCCCGCGTATTCGCCTTGGATTTGGTAGTCGATGCCGGCCGTGGCCGGGTCGGTGAATGAATCTGCCGCGAATGCGGAAAGAGCGGCGGTCGTGAGGATGGAAGCAAATAGGATTTTCATCGGTGTTCCCGCTATCGGGGAAGCGGCCTGTTGGTCAAACTCCATTTCTCTCCTCGCCATGCTGCGGGTGTGACTGAAAGTGGAATGGCGTTCGATAATACGCGCCAGTAGGGTCAGTGTGCGAATATCGACAACAGGCTGAAATCTGGAAAAAGGGGGGGCAGGCGATGAAATGGAAAAAGACGAATTCACGATTGGCTGGTGTTTTCTTTCTTGTCGGCTGACCCCGTTCCCTCGTTCCCTTCATTTCCCCCAGTATCACAGCCCAAGCGACAGCGAAAATACGACCTACATTCATGGTTGATTACGTATGTTGGTGAAGATGTCACGTTTCCGTTCACTCTTTTTACCGTTTGCTTCGGACGAGCAAGGCAATCACAGCTATGGCAGCGAATCCAAGTATCCATTTCCACATCGGAGTTTGGCTATCAACGGTCGCAGCGGGAATTTGCGTAACTGGCGTGGGAGCGGAAGAATCCGGCTTCACCGCTGGAAGCGGTACAGGTGCTGTCGGCATCGGCGGCGGTACAAGTGGCGGCAGCCTCGGATTCCGTATCGTTTGCTCTTTGTTGGATGGTGTTTGCGTGGGGGGGGGATCAAGACTTGGAGGGGATGCCGCCATGCCATTTGCTTTTAGAGCTTTGTCCCAAAACTCGCCCTGATCGGCACCCATTTCGTCGAGCCATGTTAAACGACCAATACGCTGCAAACTGAGGCCCGCTCTCGTCGGATAAGTATTCACCGAAAGCACGATCATCTCACTCCCATCAACCCAAAGCATAACTTGCGTTTTTGGATCGAATGCATCTTCAAAGCTCGGCACATTATTGATAATCTTTCCTTCGCCGATTCGCGGGCGGAGCGTATCCGATATTCGTGAGAACAGCCTCAATGCCGCATCAGGTGCTAACTGAATTTCATCGCACCAAAGTGTCACCGATAGTAGCGAGGTTTCCTTGAACGCTGCCTGCCCGGAGAACTTGATCCCGAACGCCTCGATCTGTTTCAGCTTACGACGGCGTTCACCACTGTCAGGTAGGGGGGCGGGCAGCTCCAAATGGGCGCTTATTTCAGTTCCCTTCAGGCTTGCGGCCATCAAGTTGACGAGTTCGCCTTCTGATCCGTATGATGAACCTAGTGCGAAGAGTATCACTATCGAGACGATGCGCAAGAATGATGATTGAGTTTTCATTGTGCTGGTTCGGCGTACAGGTCTTCGATAGCGGCATCGGCCATAGCCCGCCCCGCCGCTTCCCTCATGTGATTTGCTGTCTCTGATAGTGTTGTGTTCCCCTGATTAAACAGGAGGTCAGCCATAGTGTTTCCAAGCCATTCCATTTCGATCAAGGTCGCCCTGCATGGAGTGTGCCCGGGAATGTTACCGTTGTAGTTTGGAGTGGTCGCATTCGTGCTGTCAGAAAGTGTGTCCAAACCTTTCTGAAGATTGGCTTCGTGGGTTTCAGATGTGATTTCATCCGTTGGCGCATTCCGGCTTCCCGCAGGTTCGACTGCGAGGATAGCTCTTTGAACCGCTTGTCGGACCCGGCGAGCCAATGCCTGATCCTCTGCCAGATTGTGATTTCCAGTCAAGTCCCACATCCCGAACGGATGCCTTCGAAGCGGCACATTATCGACCGAGTTAAAATGGATGCTGATGTAAACGTCGCATCCATTCTCTCGTGCCAATCGCGTTCTATCGATGAACAACTCATTGGCTGGGCCAGTTCGCGTCATGAAGACCTTGATCGGGAGGTGGTCCGCATCTCTTCGACGGCGCAAATCCGCAGCCATCCGCGTTCCTATATCCAATGCTATTGCGTGTTCTTGTGCGCCTGTGGCCACTCCGGTGCCGCCAATTTCATTTGAGCTTCCCGCTGGCCCAACACCGTGACCTGGATCAATAACGATGATTCCTGGAACCTCCAAATCAATCAGATCAATCGGTGTAGTCATGCCTTCGATCTGTATCTTGATGCGAGCTTTGTTTAATCCCCAAGGCGGCACATTCACTCGGATGGCTGTGAAGCCATAGGCATCAACTGTCGTTTCACCCTGTTCTTGAGAAACCGGTCGATAAGCATTGGCTCCGTAGGTTGTTGAGACTTCAAACCTGTTGCGATGGGCCGCTGCCGCAGTCGCCCAATCACCACGGAATCGCGGTTGGCTGGCCCCAGTTGGAGTAAACTTCGCCTCCATCGACCAAGAAACCTTCCTGTCTTTGAGCGCAGCGCCGATGCTCACCTTTAACTCTCGATGTGCGATGCGGTTGTTTGCGGCGTGTTCTTCAATCATGCCGTTCGAATTAGGTAGTGCGAGGGGGCCGTTTGAGTCAACAATTTCCGTGCCCGTTTCATCTTTCAGTTTTGGCGCAAGATCGACAACCTTGAGCATCGAGAGATTCACATACCGCGACTGATTTCTCATCCATGCGGGGACCTCGGAGTTAAAGATGGCTGAACTTGTCGCTTGGCCTTCCTTTCCGCCGATTGGAAGGGTCACGATTCGCACCGTCCCGCTGGATGCAGGTGCCCCCAAGGGCCCATACAGCGATTCAAATTCCCACGTTTCCAAAGCCATCGCGGTACCGCCGGGGAGGCAGTCGTTGCATTCCAGCCAGTATTCGCTCTTCATGACTTCTCCGTGTAGTCCGCGCGAAGTCAATCTGTTCTGGGAGACGATGCCGCCTTGAGCCAAGCCGTAGGTCGGATACGCGACATTTTTTCGCCATAGAGATTGGAAGTCAGAGAGGGAATCTTCGTACCTATCTTGCCAGATCGTTGGCGCTGGTATCGATTGAGGAACGGCAAGGGCGATGTTGCTGAGAAACTCGGTGTCAGAGTATGATTCGCTGAGCTCTGTATTTATTTTATTACCCCACGTTGTTGAACCGTAAGTAATGAGACCTGCATAGAAACTTGGATGAGCTAAAGTTTGGTTATTGATCGAGTCCACTCCTGTCGTCGCACTCGGAGTTCCGCCGTCGATCGTCACTGTCCCGCCGTCTTCATTACGAGTAGTCACTTTCGTCCACGTTGCAGCCGGGGTGCCATTGGTGGAATTATTCTCCCACTCTTCTTTGTATTCGGTGCCAACAATATGAGTGTCTAGAACGTTATACGCAGTCGCTTGATCGAGCGTGTGCTTGGTGCCATATTCGGTGATGTTGACATCATCGGCGGTAGTTCCCGTCGCATGCTTTGTGCGTGTTTCTGTTCTACTCCAAGTAATCGGATCTAGCTTACCACTCCCGACGGTTTTGGTCGAGATATAAGTGGACACACCGCACGGGATAACTCGGGTGTAAGGGTCAGCCAGAGCCGGCGATGTTACCTCGAAGGTCTTAACCTCTTCCGATGTACTCCATTCATCGTATATCCATGTGTCAGTTGGGTCCGTGTATGATGGACCGTATTTATCCAAGTGATAGTAAGTCCGAGAATCTTGTTGTTTCCAAGTAATCTTTCCGGTCAGTGGATTCGCGGTTACTGTTGAGACATTTTTGCCCTTGTCTTTAGAATTCCCGCTGGGGTCGTCAGACTCGTAGTTCCATTCGGAGGTGATTACCGCTTTTTTAAATCGAGAATCGGTTCCTCCACCAAAATTGCCAGAGGAAGGGAATAGTTGAACGATTGCCGGGTTGACTCGAAAAACCGAGCGGGAGCGGGTACGGAGCCGAACTTTGACTTGGGATTCGTTGGATGTGACGGCTCCTATGAGTTTGTAATTAAACTCCTCGTGCTCTCCAACAACGAGCCGTTTGCGAATTTTCACAGGGTCTATACTTCGCGCTGGAGCCTCGACGCGGACATATTGATCGGTAACAGCCACTGTTGATTGTGTAGCCCATTGTCCCTCCTCACTTTCAACCCGAATTTGGACATTTCCGGTTAGTGCCGGGTCGGGCAGATCCCACGTTAGGACGTAATGGGAAGGATGAAGCTGAGGGCTGCTCAATCCATCATAGTAAGGAGTTTGCCAGAGGCGTACCCTGCGTGTCGCGGTCCAAGCCGAAGGGGTTGGTGTTTCTCCGGGGGCCGGCGGCCCGGCGTTGGCTTGGAAACTTTCAAGGGCAGTCTCCATCCCGTAGAGTCGCAGGTGGGAGTCTGCGACGTTGGGGTTCAGGCCCCACGCCAGTTCCCATTTATCGTCGAGGCCGTCCCCATCGGTATCGCTAAAGTCAGGAGAAAAGGCCGCCGATTCCTCGTTTGAATACTGCGAGTAAACCCCGCCAAAAACGGACCTCGCTCGAAACCGAACCGTCCCTGAATTGATCGGGAAAGGAATGATAAACGGTTCGCTATCATCTGGCGTGCGAACGTTCGTTGCCGAAGTAGCCACATGCTCCCACTGTCCGCCCGGTGCAAGCCGCTCAAGAAGGAGCGCTGAATCCTGAGTCATCACTGGCTTCACCAAGATGTAATGATTTCCGATGAAATTTTCACCCAGTTCGCTTAGGGAGATGATTTCTACCGGCGGGGCGACAATCCAGTCTCCCAGATAAAACATACTTGTGGGTGCTGGGGATGCCTCCTGCGTCGTTTCGTCCCACACAAACCAATTAAGCCCGGGGCGCGCTGAGAATGATGCATCGAAGAAGTAATAAGGATTGAAATATGCCTCGCCGTTTAGAGTGCTGATATCACCTTGGGACCAGCTTTTGTTCACCAAAGGAAACTCCGAGCCATCTTCGCATCGCATCGTGAGAACGTGAGTCCATCGAGACAGTGAGATCTGAACAGTCACGGACTCTTGCGGTCGCACCCAATCGCGCAAATCGTTTTCGCCAGAGTGCAATTCTTTGACTTCGTTCGCATCGACATCCAACAGGAACCAGCCGAGCGGATCCGCAGCGGTATAGGGCCCGCCTCCTTCTAGCATCATACTATTTGCAAGGCGCTGCTCGGAATTCCAAGGGTTGGTGATAATATCCACGAACGGCGTCAGCATAGAAAATTCTTTCTGAATGCTATTCGCGTCCGAAGGATGGCCTCGGTAAAGCCGAATATCCCGCCCGGTTCGCGATTCGGGAATAAAGATGCGGAGTAGATCATTGCCAGCCCCCGGTGGAGCGACGCCGTTGAGCGGAGTCCAGCCCCCGGTTGCTGTATTCTCGGATGAGTTGCTCGTGAGCATCGTCCATTGGTAGTCATTCGGATTTGTCGTGGAACTGGCGAAAACATTACCGTTGGGATAGGCGATCCAGTAGGACTGGTTGGGGCGAACCCACGCGTGGTGCGTCCGGTAGTAGAATGAGTGATCGTTGCCCAAGTAATCGACGTCGGGAGTGGAATACACCGTGCCGTCGGTATCCACGATCTGAGAAAACCCACCCGGCTGGTAGATGAAAAGCCCGTTGCTCCACCAAGGCTCGGATTCAAGGCTCGTCGCAATGTAAAACTCCCTCCACACCATCGGAATGGGAGTAAACTGAGCGTTGAGCATCCACGGCCCCTCTGGAATGTTCGTAGGGTCGAGGTAAAAGCGGGTCGTGGTGTCGGATTGTGGGTCCGCGCCGTCGTAGTCACGTGTCACCCAAAACGTCATCCCTTCGCCGATGACTACAGAAAGGGTCGCGAAATTCAGTATTCCAAATGGGTAGTCGGCCATGTGATACGTTCCATCAGCGGCAAAAAAACTACTCCATATCGATACGGGATTTGCCATAGCGGATTGCAACATCTCTGCGCCGCCGTCGGCTTGGGAATGGATGGTGAAGGCATTTCCCGCCTCCGCAGCGTCCAGGTAGAGCGTCACCTCTCGCACCGGCGGCGGCAGCGTAAACGGCTCCCAGGTGCCTGCGGGCGTAAACGTCTCGCCAATCGAACACTGTTCGTTTGTAGTCAGGTCAACGACCCTGAACGGATTGCTCGGATCAAACAGTGCTCCGGCCGTGAATATGGGGTCTCCTATCCACCCAGAGTCCCAAAAATATCCGGAAATTCCGTATTGATCCACTCCTGCCAGGTAAGTCGTCCCGTTTGTGTGTACGACGGCGAGGTTGTGATTCTGACGGGATGAATCCACGATGAAATAGAGGTATGTCAGGCCGCCGCCATCGGCCTGCGACCACGCACCCGGAGGAATTGTCACTGAACCATTCCCGTCATCACTCAGGGGAGCCACTTCATTTGTGGTTAAATCGCGGACAACCATCCCGTTCGGCGCGGACGGATAATTACCTGAAATTGTCGTCCTGCCTGGATAGTAGAGTTGCGCGGATGGGAAGTTGTTCGGGGAATTTGCCGAATTCTGCTCGTGAATAGCGAAGGAATGACTTACACGCCCCGCTTCCGCCCAGATCGTAAAATCACCATTTGCGTCGGTGAAAGTCGCCTGCGATTGCATCACGAGCGGGAGGAAGACGATGCTGTAAATGAGGACTTCGATTAAACAGAAGTGTGCAAACCAGCGAATCGAGCGCCCGCTTGCGCGGAAGAACGTGAGGAGTTGTTTTGCAATGCGTCGGTGGTTGGATCGGGCGGTTTTCATGGGAATCTGGTTCTGAGGGTCGGGGCGCAGAAAGCTCTGCACGCTCTCACTCGGCGTTGGATTTTAGTTGGCGGCGTGGGACTGAATTCGGGGACTGCTCTTGCGGCTAATCTGTTGCCCGTTTGTCTGGTGGGAGGTGGAGGCTTTTGCGGGTGATGCGGTTCTTTTTATCCGTGTGGGGAAAGGCGAGCTCGGCCTTCGCCTGGCATTTTCGGCGGAGGGGAATGAGGATGTCTTCGACTTCGAGTTTGAGCAGTTCGAGGGCTTGTTCGGCGGTGCGCTGCGCTTTGGTTTGCGCCCAATCGGCGTCTTTATATTTCTTGTGCAGGGTGTCGAGCGCGGCGATTTCAGCGGGTTTGAGGCCGGGGAGTGTGTCATCCGGGGTCGCGCCGCTGAGTTGGGCAAATGCGAATGCTGCAAGGTCGAGCAGTGCGGCAGTGGGCGCGCCGTCGAGGTCCTGTCCGTGGCCGTACGAGGCGCGTTCGGCGGAGCCTTTGGGGTATTTGTCCCGCGCGGCGACGATGATGGGATTGAGCGCGATGTTGAGTTCAGTTTTGGCTGCGAGTTCGGCAGCGGTGAGCGTTTTTTTGGTGAGTCGTTTGCCGGTGATGTCACCGACCAAATTGTGGCAATTGACGAGCGATTGACCGAGGGCGCTATGTCCACCCCATCCGCGATCGACGAGCGCGGCGAGGATGACGGCGTCTTCCGCCGGGACGGTGAAACAGGCTTCCGCGATGGTGATTTGGTCCTGAATCTTTTGGTCGATGATTTGCGGCGTTTTCCGGGGCTTTTTCGGTGGTTTTCCGTCTGGGGTTAGTGCTGGTGTGGGATCGTCTGGAGTCATTTTTAAGTTATGGTTGGTGGTTGAACGGTCAATTACGGTGGTTTTTCGCGATAGTTTTCGTAAACGGCGTGTGCTTATGTGGTTCGGTGGTTTTCTTCGCGGTAAAAGGAAGGCTTCTTCGTCAAAAGGAAGGTTTCTTCGAGCTTCCGGTAGGCTCCTTCGCACTTCCGGAACGATGCTTCGGATTTCCGGCAGGACACTTCGCAGTTTGGGAACGAAGATTCCGGGGTCCGGGAGATGGATTCGGGGAAAAGACAGTCACCTTCAACTAACCGAAAGGAAGATTCGAAAGGCTGGGAAGCAGAATTTAAACGACTACGCAGTTCGTGGCGACGCGGGATCCCGACTACATTCGCTGTAGGAGCAGAACAAAATGGAAGGCCGGAGAGACTTACCTGCATTGGAGTAACGCGTGTGTAATCCTTAAAGTTTGATAAGGTCAAACTTTTTTTTTCGTCATAATGAAACGGCGGGATGTGATTAAAAGTGGAACGGCGTTCGCTAGCGGAGCCATGTCTCACCTTTGGTCAAACTCCATTTCTCTCCTCGCCACGCGACTCGGTTCTTTGTCATACCGTCGCCGCATGAATCCACTCACCGTCCTCATCATTCCGTTCATCGTCCTGCCCGCGTTTGCCGCCGAAAGTGATTGGCCGGAGTTTCGCGGCAAGACGGGGCAGGGGATATCTGCCGCTGCGCAAGTCCCGCTGAAATGGAGCACGACCGAAAACGTCGCGTGGAAAGTGGAAGTGCCCGGCAAAGGCTGGTCTTCGCCAGTCGTCGCCGCCGGAAAGATTTACCTCACCACCGCGATGGGCGAGCCGAAGAGCGGCGCGACGCTCCACGCCGTGTGCTTCGACGCCAAGGATGGACGTCTCCTTTGGAATACCGAGATATTCAAAGCCGCCGCAGGAGCGACTTCCGCGATGCACCAAAAGAACTCCCTTGCGAGTCCCACGCCGATTGTCACGGCGGACCGTTTGTTCGTCCATTTCGGCCACATGGGCAGTGCGGCGCTCGATCTCGCTGGAAAGGTCGTCTGGAAACAAACATCGATTCCGTATGAGCCGACCCATGGAAACGGAGGGTCGCCCGTGCTTGCGGACGGCTTGCTCATTTTTAGCTGCGACGCCGCTCCTGATCCGATCATCGCGGCCCTCGATGCCGGAACCGGCGCAATCCGCTGGAAGACTCCGCGCGATACGCCGGCGCGAAAAAAGTTTTCGTTCTCCACTCCGCTCGTCGTGGGCGATCAGGTCATCAGTCCCGGCAGTGGTTTCGTCGGCGGCTACGACGTGAAGACGGGCAAGGAGGTCTGGCGCGCCGGATACGGTGAAGGCTATTCGGTGATCCCTCGTCCAGTCGTTGCCGATGGGCTCGTGTTCGTCAGTTCCAGCTTCGACAAGGCCGTGCTCAAAGCCATCCGCCTCTCGGGAGCAAAGGGCGACGTCACCGAGAGCCACGTTGCGTGGACGCTGCAAAAAGGCGCGCCGCACACTCCGTCGATGATCATCTCGGGTGGCAATCTCTTCTGCGTTTCCGACGCCGGGATCGTCACCTGCGCCGACTTCCGCACTGGCGAAGTCCGCTGGACGGAGCGCATCCCCGGCAACTACTCGGCTTCGCCGGTCCTCGCCGAAGGTCGCATCTACTTCCAAAGCGAAACGGGAATCGGCACCGTGATTAAAGCGGACGGAAAATTCGAAGTGCTCGCCACCAACACGCTCGACGAGCCCACGCTCGCCTCGCCCGCCTTCATCGACGGCGCAATGATTCTTCGCTCCGAGAAGCATCTGTGGCGATTTGGGAAGTAGGGGCTATTGAGAATGACGAACCCGCGCCGCACGCTTGCGACCAGTCACAGCCGAAATCGACCACCGACCGCCTTATTTGTTCGGCACGACCCGAATCCGCTGCCGGCTCTGCGTCGCGGGATTATTCGCGCCGGCATTCGGGATTGCTCCGCCCGTGGGGCGGGGGATGTTCTGGACGTTCGGCGGTGGCGTGTAGCCGCCTCCGGGACGCGGGATGCTTGAATTTGGCTGCGGGACGTTGGTCGGCGCGGTTGGCGCGCGGAATTGATTTTGCGGCTGGTTCCCTCCTGGAATACCGGGCGGACGATTCTGCTGTTGACCAGCGATCGGTGTGCCTACGAGGGCTGCCTTTGTGGCGTTTTCATCGAATGCGATCTCGCCGACATCGGCGCCTTTTTTCAGCTTCACTTTGCTTTGCCCAAACTTGTCGGACCACACCACTTGCTGGACGGAGATGCCGTCGTTTTCTTCCTTGCCCCATAGCCGGATGGGAGTGGTCTCTTCGCCGCGCCGCACGATGGTGACGTATTCTTTCCCATCCACACGACCAAGTCCCACAATGTAGAGGTTTGCAAACGGATTGATGATTTCCGCTGGCGGCTTGTCATCGGACTTTGTCGCGAGGACGAAGGGCGATGTGGTGCGCGTCTCTTCGTATCGCTCGCGGCTGAATGGCTGCGGTATGGCCCCGTCCGTCGCGGCAATGGCGGATGCGGTGAGTGCGATGAAGGTGAGCGTTTTCATTACTTGAGTTCCGGTTGATACCACTTGGCGATGTTGAGCGCTGCGCGGAGTTGTGTCTTGTCGGCGGGGTCCACTTTTATATCTCCCTCCACGGAGATAAACTGACCAGGCGCCTGCAATTCCTGGATGAAGTCAAACATCTGGGTCCACGAACCCTTGGCTTCCATCCGGGTGCTGAGAAGCGTGTAGAGCGGCTGCTTGAGCGGCACGCCGGGCTGCGGGGCTTCGAGGGTGATGGTGTATTTCTTGCCGACGTTCTTCACCCCGTCGATGAGCTGGCGGTTCGCCACTTCGGAGTCGCCCATGGTCGGAAGAGATTCTTCGAGATACTGGTTGCGTTGCGTCCAGAGCGCGCGCTCGGTTTCCAGCATTTTCAGGCCGCGGATTTTGCCTTCCACCGATATCCGATCCTGAGTCAGCGTCTGGTAGTTCTTCATCAGGAACTTGATTGCGACAATATTCAGGACGAAAAACACAGCGCCGCCAACCAGCCACGCCAATAGTTTTTCACGTTGAGACATTTGGGTCATGGCTTTGGTTTCCCTACGATGGTGAAGGTGACTTTCCCCGTGTTGCCAATGGGCACATAGGGAGGGTTGGGCGGGGGCATATCAAAGGCACTGGCGAGGTCTTCATCCTTTTTGAGCTTCTGCGAAAAGGCGAAGTGGCTGTCCGTCGTCGCCTCGCCCTTCAGCGTCCATTCACGGTTGCTAAAAGTGAACGTGGTGAACTCCACATCCGGAGTGATTCCCAAGCGGTTCCGCGCGAGGAGATGGATGATTTCCGCCGCGTAGCGTGGTGGCTCCACGACTGGCCCAAGCGCTTTCCAGCGAACTTTCTGCGCGTCGATCTCCGCGAAGCGCGGCTTCATTTCGTTATACTCGACCACTTGCTTTTGGAGCTTCCGCTTCTGCATCGCGAGGAAGATGAATGCGCCTGCGATGAGCAAAAGGTAGAATACGGCGAAGACGAGCAGTCGTTGCTTGATGCGCTCGCCGCTCTCTCGCGAGTTCGCCTCATGGAGCCAACTCGGCGGGAGTAAATCGAGGTTGCCCTGCGTTTCGCTCGGGAGTTCTAGCGGCTCGATCGTGCGCCCGAAGTGTTTGCCGAGCGCACCCACGAGTTCGAGTTCGTCGGGCGCAACCAGGACGCGTGTGAAATTGACCGGGACACCTTCGAGTTCCGCCGCGATGAGGAGGCCGGGAAGCTCGGAGACGACGGCTTCCGCTTCGATAAAGGGAACCGCTTGCGCCCAGCTCAGCTTTCCCTTTTCGAAAATCGCGAGGACTGTCTGGCCTTGCTCCGGCCATACGGCGAGGACCGTTTCGTCCGGCGGGCAGACCGTCGCGATTCGCATCGCGTAAAGCGAGATTCGCTCGGGCACACGGCCGCCCTGGCGGAGCGGCGCGCAGATGCTCTCCAGTTGCGTATGCTGGGCTGTGATGGAAAGGACGGTGGTTTCGGTCTCCGAATTGCCGAGCGTCTCGAACCCATGGCTCACTTCATCGACAGGGAAGGGGAGCGACTTCTCCAGTTGGAGTTGCAGCATATCGGCCAGCTCCGCCCGATCGGTGGATGGCAGATTGTGTCGCTCGAGAAGGACGGCCTGGCAGGGGAGCGCGACTTCAATGTGCGCGCCGCCGGGGACGAAGGAGAGTGCTTCGTCCAGCGTTGCGAGCGCCTGGTCTTCGCCTCCCATTCGGAGGCGCCAGCCATTTGCGTCGGGTGTAATGAGCGCGTTTGCGGCTCCGTTCTTTTTCATTCTTTCCAGCTTAAAATGTTTGGGTTCTGACCACCTTTACGGGCCACGACTTCGATTTGTCGATGGACTTTTCCACTCCAGCCCTCGGAAGTGATGTTCCAGGTGCTATCTTTCAGGCCAATGAGGCCGCTCAGTGCAGCGTATTGCGTCTTGTTCAGGCCGAGAAATCCCTGGATTTGCTCCAGCTTTGTAATCGGCGGATCGTCCAGCGTGCCATCGATTCCATCCGTTCCCTTCCGCCATTCGAGGAACCTCTGGATGCCGCCATCTCCCAGCCCCGGCAAAAGACGCATGATATGAAACTCCGCCGCCGTCACATCGATCGGTCCCTGCGAGTAAATCGTCAGGTCATCCCTCCATCCGCCCTGCGAAGTCAGCACCTCGATCCCCCATACTTGCTCCAGCTCCTCGATTTCCTGAAACTGCCCGCGGTTCGGCGGGTGATAGCCCTCGGTGTCTTCCTGTCCGTTGATGCGCTTCAGATCATCCGCATCGAGATAATCGAGGATGCAATCCACGATATGCTCCCGCTCATTAAACTCGATCCCGCGCCATTCCAGCCAGCGCTTGAACATCTCGATCTTCCGCGGGTCATCCTCGCGGAGGAACTGGTTCAAATTCAGCTTCCCTCCCTCGCTGATCATCTTCACCCGGAACCCCGGATCCGCATTCTCATTCATCGCCAGCGCCGGCGTTTCTTTCGTCACCAGCGGATGCAGACCCAGGGCCATTCCGCTGTTGGCCATGGCCCGTGCGTCCGTGTCGTGGTAGGCCTGCGTCGCCGTGAGGAGCGTCTGCCGGATGAAGGTCGCATACACCAGCACGCTCGCCGTCAGCACGATAATCGCCCACAGGACGAGCAGGAGTGCAGCTCCACGGCGGTATGTGCGTAAATCGATCATTGCTGCTGCGTGGCGATGGCTGCCGGGATGGCGATGACGGCCTCCATCGGCACCAAGTCGTCCTCCCGCATGATTGAAATTCGCATGTAGCTCGGCCGCGAAGCCGGGTCCGTCCAGTTTGCCACCTCCGTATTCAGCCGCGGATCAAAAAACCGGATCTTCATCGAATGCGCGTTTTGAATCAGCGGAATCCAGTCCGGCTTCTGCGTTCCAGAACCCGCCACCAGACCCAGCGCCGAATCCTGCATGACCAGCTCCCGCTCGATCCCAATCTCCTGTTTATTTGAGTCCCGCTTCACCGGCTTGATCCGCAGCCGCGCTTGATACTCACCCTTCGCCGCAGTCGTCAAAAGCCCCGGCCCGCCCTTCGAGCGCCACTCCACATTGTCCACATCCTTGCCGCCCAGCTTCAGCGACTTTGACAGCAGCGTGGACTGTCCCCGGCCCGGCAGTGCGTAAAACTCCTCCTGCACCAGTTCCAGCAGCCGCTCCATCCCCAGACGCTCATTCACATCCTCCGCAGAAATCGACATCGCCTTCAGGTTCGAGCGCACAAACTGAAACACCGCCACCGAGATAAACGAAAGAATGATCACCGCGATCACGACCTCGAGGATCGTCATCGCAGAGCGGTTCTTTATGGTGAAAAATGGGCGCATCAACGCTGGCGTGGATAAATGTAAAAAGTCAGATCGCGCGAAATGCTGTCTGCACCAGACTTCCATTTCAGCACCAGTGTAACTTGGTATAGCCCGAAAAGTTCCTGCTCCTTTTCGTTTTTCAGCTCCAGCGGCACACGCGTCGTCAGAAGCTCCATCCCTTCCCACGGTCCCTTGTCCCATTTCTCCGACGCCTTGTCCGTCAGCGGGATCGCGCCTGCGAGAATCTCCGTCATCCGATTCGCCAGCAACCGCCGCGCATGGCCCTCCTCGCGCCGGAACTTCTCCGCCCGCAGACAATTCTCCACGCACCGACCCAGCGTCAGGACCCCCATCGAAAAAATAATCACCGCCAGCATCGCCTCGAAAAGAAGGAACCCCGAGCGGGAGCGCGAAAACTGTTTCATCGTGCCTTCTCCTCAGTTAGTTCGCCTTTTCCCGTCAGCGGATTAAACTGCGCGGTCCAAATCCCGTATGGTCCATCGTATAGAACGGTCACCGGCTCGCACGTTCCGCTCCGCCAAAACGGCCATTCCCCCGGGACATCCTTCGCTGGCAAAAGCGCCGCCGGCCGTTGCAGCGTAATCGTTTCATCTTCCGCAATCGTCAGGGTTTCGCCGCCCTCCGCGCCCCCCGCCTGCCTTTCCTCCGCCGTAGGACTATCCGGCTGCAAAAGAATCTGCCCCTTCTCCCACACCAGCACCCACGTCCGCTGTTGCGAGATCGCATTCGACTGCGCCTTGTACACCAGCGTCTCGATCTTCGAGTAACTCTCCCTCAGTAACCGCTCCTCCCGCAGTCCCCGCATACTCGGCACCGCGATCGACATAACGATCACAGCAATCAGCACCGCGAGCATAAGCTCCAGAAGCGTAAAAGCGGACAAGCGGTGATGGCGTGATTTCAAAGTAAAGCGAATATGCCCAATCCAGAATGGATGGCGAGCATCAGCTTCAGACAATCTTCAACGCAAAACGCTCAAACACAAATCCGGCGATGTCTCGGACGCTGGCGCAGAGAGTCCGGGGAGGTTTCACCTCGTTTCCGTGCGCTTGCTCTACCGGGATACTTCATGAGCAGCGGTGGTTTAGAGTTTCCACTTTGGGCAGGGTCGGGTATCGGGTAGCTTTCTTCATGCGCATCACCGAGGTCCTTGTTCATAAAATCGCGATTGCTGACCCTCCGATTCGGAGCAGCTACGGGCTGCATCAGCCGTATGCGCTGCGGACGGTGCTGGAGTTGCGGAGCGATTCGGGATTCTCGGGGGTGGCGGAGACTTATGGCGGGGAGGCTCCGGCGGCGGCGCTGGAGGAGTTGCGCCCGCGGCTGCTGGGGGCCGATCCTTTCCGGGTGACGGGGCTGCTCGTCGATATGGTGGAGGGGCGCGGGGCAGGGGATGCGCGTTCGCAGACGATGCTGGTGCCGGGGGAGAATCCGCTGGATGCGACGGCGCGGACTTTTTCGGCGGTGGAGACGGCGTGTCTGGATCTGATCGGGAAGGCGGTTGGCCAGCCGGTGTGCGAGCTGCTGGGCGGGCGGGTGCGGGATGCGGTGCCGTTTAGCGCGTATCCTTTTTATAAACATGCGGGCGGCGGCGGCGAGGGGGACGATGTGCGGGAGGATGAGTATGGGGAGGCGCTGACGCCGGATGGGCTGGTCCGGCAGGTGCGGCAGATGGTGGCCACATACGGGTTTAAGGATATTAAATTCAAGGCGGGCGTGCTGGAGCCAGATGTGGAGATCGAGACAGTAAAGCTGCTGCGCGCGGAGCTGAAGATGCCGGTGCGGATGGACCCGAATTGTGCGTGGAGCATCGAGACGAGTATCCGCGTAGGGAAGGAGCTGAATGTGGAGCTGGGGCGGGAAACGGGGGGATATTTGGAGGACCCGACGGCGACCATCCCCGGTATGGCGAAAGTGCGCCGGGCGCTGATGGAGGCGGGCTTCGATGTGCCGCTGGCGAGTAATGTGGCGGTGACCTGTTTCGGGGATTTGCCGGCGGCATTTGAGCAGGATGCGGTGCAGATTGTTTTGTGTGATCATCACTACTGGGGCGGGATGCGGCAGGTGCAGCAACTGGCGAAGATTTGTGCGACGTGGGGCGTGGGGCTCTCGATGCACAGCAACTCGCATCTGGGCGTGTCGCTGATGGCCATGGCGCATGTGGCGGCGGCGACTCCGCATCTTTCCTACGCGTGCGATACGCACTATCCATGGAGCCAGGCAAAGGACGAAATCGTGGCGGGCGGACGGGTGCCGATTGTGGGCGGGAGTGTCCACATTACTGATAAGCCGGGGCTGGGCGTGGAACTGGATCAGGATCAGTTGGCGCGGGGTCGGGAGCGGTATGCGAAGTGTCCTTACCGGAAGCGCGATGATGAGGCGGAGATGCGCAAACATGTGGACCCTGTGTGGCGGCGGATGCTGCCGCGTTGGTAGATGAAGACGTTCTTTTTACTGGCTGCCGTGGTGCTCTTGCAAGGGTGCGCGGTGCGATCGAACGGGATCTCGTCCGGGCTGGAGCGTGAGCTTTTGAAGCGGTCTGTGCCGGCGGCGGAATTCGGGATATCGTTTAAGGACGGGGGGCAGGAGATGCAGCTTTTCTCGGCGGCGCTGTCGAGGGAGCCGGTGTCGGTTGCGATGGAGCGCGGGATGGTGGGGCTGCCGGCGGTGTCGGTGTCGCTGAACCGCTCGAAGCCGCTGCGGATGATTCTGGATACGGGGGCGCAGATGAGTGTGGTGGAGGCGCAGCGGGCGTTGGAGGGGAAGGCGAGTGTGTTTGCCAGTGCGAGTCGTCCGTTCCGCGTGGTGGGCGTGGGCGGGGAGGAACTGGCGTGGCTGGCGAGCTTCAAAAAGGTGCATATCGGTCCCATGGCACTGAGCAATTTCATCGCGGTGCTGCGGCGCTCCACGACGAGCGTGCGGTTTGCGGGAGTGCCGCTTGCGGGGATGGAGGTGAATCTGCTGGGCAGCCCGACATTCTCGAGCTTCAGCTATGTGACGCTGGACTATCCGGCAAAGCGCGTGACGTTTTCGCCGGCGACGGACTATGTGCCGCGGCATGGTGCGCGGGCGGTGCCGCTGGCGGTGCGCGACGGGCTCTTTTATATTCCGCTGCGCGTGGGAAAATACATGGTGCCTGCGATGGTGGACACGGGGGCGAAGGACGAGATTTTCATCAACCGCTCCCTGCTGAAGAAGTGGGGAATGGACAGCCTCGCGGCGAACGGGCGCACTTACCGGGCGGCGGGAATCGGCGGCGAAACGAGCGGGCGGCAATTCAAGCTGCCACTGGTGTTCATCGGGAACGAGCCGATCCGCAACGTAACCATCGACAGCGCGGAAGGACTGTGGACGGCGCGGATCGGAACGGACTTGCTGGAGCGCTGGCGCGTGACGTTTGACTTCCGTCGGCGGGTGATGTGGCTGGAATAGGGAACTCACGAACGACGGACGAACTAAACAACCATCCTCACCAAATGAAAACTTGGCAAACAACACACAAGGGACACACGATACGCGTCGAGAACGGCTGGTTCAGCGGCGAACGGCTGATTGTGGATGGGGAGATTCAGGACAGCCGCACGGGATTTGGATTTCGCAGCCTGCTTACAGGCCGGATCAAAAGTGGCGACGGAGCAGGCGAGAGTATCCGCGTTTCGCTGGGAGGGTGGTTCGTCATCGCGTGCCACATCTTCGTGAATGACACGTTGATTCACGCAGGAAGCTGACAGGGCGGCGGCGATTACCGCACCAGACCGATCTCAAACTCGAACCACTCCACCGGCAGCGCGGCGAGCGGCTCTTTAAGCTGTGCAAGCTCGACGGCGGAGCCGTGGAGTTCGAGGCGGATGAGGTCGGCGACCTTGAGCATTTCGCCGAGGGCCTCGTTCACATTCGCAAGATGCGCGAGCGCGCCGGCGGCTCCGACGTAGGCTTCACGGCAGAAGACGATGTCGCCATTCACCGTGAAGTCGTAGTAGAGGCACGCAGCCTCCGTCTTGGTCAGGTCAATGAACTTCACGAGGATGGCGCGGGCGGCGTCCATCTGGCCGGCGTGAACTTTGAAATACGGATGAATGCTGACGATGTTGCTCATGGTGGCGGACATTTGCGGAGCGGCGGCGGAGCGGCAAGCGCAGAAAAGCGTTCCCTTTTTCCCGCAGGTCTGGAATCTGCGCTGATGGACATCAGTATTTTCGGCCTCGGATACGTCGGCACCGTCGTGGCGGGTTGCTTCGCGAAAGCGGGACATCGCGTCGTGGGCGTGGACACGGAACAGACCAAGGTCGATCTCATCAACTCGGGCCGCTCGCCCATTATCGAGGCAGAAATCGAGGAGTTGCTCGCCGCCGGTGTCGCGTCCGGAACCGTGCGCGCGACGACCGACGCCGCGGAGGCCGTGGCGGCTACGGAGCTGTCGCTCCTTTGCGTGGGAACGCCCAGCCAGACAAGCGGCGAGCTCGACCTCACATACATCCGGCGCGTGTGCGAGGACATCGGCGCGGTGCTGCGCGAGAAGGCGGCGCGACATGTCGTGGTGGTGCGCAGCACGGTGCTGCCGGGGACGATTCGCGATGTCGTGATTCCGGCGCTGGAGCGGACATCGGGGAAGAAGTTCGACGGGGATTTCGGCGTGGTGATGAACCCGGAGTTCCTGCGCGAAAGCACCGCGGTGGCGGATTTTTACGCGCCGCCGAAGACGGTCATCGGATCGAGAAATCGCGCGGATGGCGAGCTGGTCGCGCGGCTTTACGCGGGCATCGACGCGCCGCTCATCCATACGGCCATCGAAGTCGCGGAGACGGTGAAATACTGCGACAACATCTTCCACGCGCTGAAGATTACTTTTGGCAATGAAGTCGGCGCGCTGTGCAAGGCCATCGGCGTGGACAGCCACGAAGTGATGCGCATTTTTTGCCAGGACACGAAGCTGAACCTGTCGCCCGCATACCTCAAGCCGGGCTTCGCGTACGGCGGCTCGTGCCTGCCGAAAGACTTGCGCGCGATGACTTGGCTGGCGCGGTCGCGCGATGTGGAAATCCCGATGCTCTCGCACATCGCGCCGAGCAACGATGCGCAGATTCGCAATGCGCTTCGGCTCATTAGTGCGGACGGGAAAAAGAAGATCGCGGTGCTCGGCTTTGCATTCAAAGGCGGCACGGACGACCTCCGCGAATCGCCGATCGTCACGGTCGTGGAAGCGCTACTGGGCAAAGGATGCGACCTGCGGCTGTTCGACCCGTATGTGAATACCGCGCGGCTCGTCGGGGCGAACCGCCGATACATCGAGCAGCACATCCCGCACATCGCCAAAGTCATGGTCGGCAGCGCGGAGGAAGCCGTCGCAGGAGCGGACACGGTGCTCATCGGGAACATCAACGAAGCTTACTCCCCGGCGCTCGCCGGACTGGACGCCGGGCAGCGGATCATCGACCTTACAAGCTCCGGAAAAGCACCCGCCACGCCCGCGCGCTACGAGCGCCTCGCCGGATAGCGCGCTTGCATTTCCGAGCCAGCGATTGGAAAATAGACTGCGAAATGCCACCGAACGATCAACCGCAACTCTCCTGGTTTTGCCTCCGCTCGCAGCCGTCCCGGCAGAATGTCGCGGCGGCGCATCTGCGGTCGTTTGGCATCGAGGTATTCAATCCGCACATGCGGTTGCGCAAGGCGACGCGATTCGGCGTGATGTGGCGTAGCGAGCCGCTCTTTCCCAACTACCTTTTTGCAAAGTTCTCGCTGAGCGAAAGCCAGCGACGTGTGCGTTATGCGTTTGGCGTTACGGACCTCGTGCGATTCGGCAAGTCGCCGCGCGAAGTCGCAGAGCGCGAGATCGCCGACCTACGCACCGAATGGGGACCGGCGGAGGAAGTAATCATCCATCACAAAGTAAAGCCCGGCGATGTGGTGAAGCTCAGCGGCCGGCTCTTCCACGGCGTGGAAGCCGAAGTGCTGTGCCTTCTTCCCGCCCGCCAGCGTGTGAAAGTGCTGCTCGATTTCCTCGGCGGCCCGAAGGAAGCGGAAGTCGGTTCGGAGGATGTCGTGCCAGTGGGAATGCCGCATCTCGCGGCGGAGTAACGCACCTTGCGCGCCATCGCGCGAATCTAGGTTGAAAGCAGTAGCGTAATGCTGTTTCTTCACCAACATGACAAGTTACGATCAGCTACCGGATGCACGCGGACACTTTGGAAAATACGGAGGGATGTTTGTGCCCGAGACGCTCATGCAGAATTTCATCGAGCTCACTGCCGAGTATGAGCGCGCAAAAGTGGACCCCGCTTTCAAAGCCGAGCTCGCGTATTATTTGAAGGACTACGTGGGACGCCCGACCCCGCTGTATTTTGCCGAGCGGCTCACCGAGAAGCTGGGCGGGGCGAAGATTTACCTAAAGCGCGAGGATCTGCTCCACACCGGTGCGCACAAGATCAACAATGCGCTCGGCCAAATCCTGCTCGCACGGCGACTCGGCAAGACCCGTATCATCGCTGAAACTGGCGCCGGTCAACACGGCGTGGCGACAGCCACGGTTTGCGCGCGGTTCGGCTTTGATTGCGTGATCTATATGGGCGAAGTGGATATGGAGCGTCAGGCGCTGAATGTCGCGCGCATGAGATTTCTCGGCGCGAAAGTCGTCCCGGTCACCGCTGGACAGCGCACGCTGAAAGAAGCAGTAAATGAGGCGATGCGGGACTGGGTGACGAATCCGCAGACGACGCATTACATCCTCGGCTCGGCACTCGGCGCGCATCCATTCCCGATGATCGTCCGCGATTTCCACCGCGTGATTGGCGATGAAGCGCGGCGGCAGATTTTGGAAAAGGAAGGGCGCCTGCCCGACCAACTCATCGCCTGCGTGGGCGGCGGGAGCAATGCCATCGGGCTCTTCTGGCCCTTCTTGCTCGACGAGTCAGTAAAGATGCTCGGCGTGGAAGCCGGCGGACGCGGCATCCGCGACGGTGAACACGCGGCGCGGTTCCAGGGCGGAAAGCTCGGGGTACTGCAAGGCACCAAGACATGGCTGCTTGCGGACAACGACGGGCAAATCCAGCTTACACACAGCGTCAGCGCCGGACTGGACTACGCCGCCGTCGGGCCGGAGCACGCCTTTCTGCGCGAGCAGGGACGTATCGAATATGATTTCGCCACGGACGATGAGGCGCTCGACGCGTTCTCTAAGCTCTCGCAGTGGGAGGGAATCATCCCCGCACTGGAAAGCGCGCACGGCATCGCAGGCGTAATCAAGCGCGCGCCGCAGATGCGCAAGGACCAGATTATCATCGTGAATCTGAGCGGTCGCGGGGACAAGGACGTGGCGCAGGCCGCGGACTTCCTGCTCGGCGGAAAGAAGCCGTAGAGACCGCCCGGATGGCACGGGTCTTTCTTAAAGACAGCCGCCCAGCCGAATGAGATTTCTCAAATTCACGCCCGCGAGCGTCCTGCTCGCCGTGCTGCTGACGGTGCTGTTCGGATGGAAGCCATTCAGCCCGCCGGACGATGTGGTCTGTCTGGAAATCCCGTTGGAATCCACCGCTCCCGGCGTCGCGACTCTGCAAACATGGAACGGATCGCAACACTGGAATGCCTTGGGCCTCCAGTCTCGCGTCGCCGCGAACGACCCGAAACAAGTGCTGCGATTCACGATACCCGGCGGACTTTGTTACGGGATTGTCCTCGATCCGCTGGACCGCCCCGGCCGACTGCAAATCGGGGCCGCGCGGGTTTTGGATGCCGATGGAAAAGTGATCTGGCAGGCCGCGGCAGATGCATGGAAAGAGGCCCGCCCGGTCGGGCTTCATCCCATTTCTGAGAGCCGGATGGAGCTCTCCACCGGAGTCTTTTCCCGACAACCCGCGCTGCAACTGGATCCGGGAAAAGCGTGGAACTTTCCGTCAGGCCGCGAGATTGATCCGCTCGGCCCGGTCGCAATCGCGCTCGCGCTCAGCGCAGTATTCGTGCTGATCGCGGTCCGCTACGAATCCCAGTGTTCCCGCGCCTGGCAGAACTGGAAGACACGATGGGGCAGCATTGCTGAATGGGCGAAGCGCTCGCCGTTTCGGGCGCTGGCGGTTATCGCGGTGTTGAGCGTGATTTGCTCGTGCTTCCCGGCGATCTTTTGCGGAAAGAGTTTTGTCTCACCAAAGACCGGCGCGCTTTGTCTTTACGAAGGATACCCGACGGTCCCCGGCATCGAATCGCTGGACAACGAAAATGCGCGCAACTCGGACACGCTCGTCATGCAACTCGGGCACCGGCCTTACTCGAAGTTTGCGTATGAGAGCATCTTCGAGCGCGGCGAGTTCCCACTGTGGAACCACTACAACAATTGCGGAACGCCTTTCATCGGACAGGGCCTTTCCATGCTTGGCGACCCGCTCCATTGGCTCCCGATTGCTTCGAATGGTGCGTCGTGGGCGTGGGACGTAAAATTCCTTGTCGCACGCTTCCTTTTCGCATGGGGCATCGCGCTCTGCGTGTGGATGGCGACGGCGCGAATCGGCGTTGCTGCACTGCTCGGCTTTTGCGCGAGCTTCTTTGGCTTCTTCGCGTTTCGCATGTGCCACCCCGCCTACTTCAGCATGTGCTACGCGCCGTGGATTCTGCTCGCGTGGCAGCGCATCGCAACGGGGCATCGTTGGGCGCTGCTTCTCGTGCTCGCGTGCACTATGGAGTTTCACTCCGGCACAGCGAAAGAGTCGGCGATTTTCATCGCCGGGATGAACGGAACCGGAGCGCTTTTGGTGCTCTTCTGTCCCCTCGCCAATCGCTGGCGGCAACTTCTCATTGGCTGCGCGGCGTGTCTGGCGTTCGTGCTGATCAACGCTCCGTTCTGGCTCGTCTTCCTCGACACGTTGAAAGAGTCATTCACCACATACGCCTCGCCGCCGGTCATCCAGATCCAACCTGCTGCGCTGCTCGGATTATTCGATGACGCGTTCTTTCACCGACTCACTGCGCGTGAAGTTCACAGCTTCCCGGCGGCCAATTTCGTCGTTCTCGCAGGCTGCCTTCTCGCGCTGACACAAATCCGCTCGCTCTGGAAATCGCCGTTCGGCCGCACGCTCGTGGTTGCGTCCATTCCCAGCATAGCGCTGGCCTTCGGAATCGTTCCGCCAGCCATCATCCGGACCATTCCATTCCTCGCGAATGTTTCGCACGTCGGGAACACTTTCGGCTGCGTCCTCATCGTGCAATTTACGTTGCTCGCCGGCCTTGGCTTCTCCGCGTGGACGTCGCGCGAAAAGGCGCACTGGAAGCGCGAGTGGCGCATGGTCGTCGCAATCCTCACAGTCGTTACTGCGGTGTATTTCGTCGCAGCTTCGCCCATTGGCGCAGATGCGCTACCGGCGACCACCATGCCGCCGATGAGTCCATTCGCCGCCGCATACACGGCATTGGTTCTTGCGGGCGTTGCGTTGCTTCCTGCGCTCGTTCGCACGGGAACTTTTACGGCGCGCCTCGCGATGTGCGCGGTTCTCGCACTGCTTCTATTCCGCCACGTGCAGTGGAACGGAACGAAGTTCGATTTCTACGTGCTCAATCCTCAGGAGCGGACCTCCTTTTCCGCCACGTCTCCGGCAGTGGAATCGCTACGCCCTTTACTCTCAGAACCTGCGCGGGTCGCCGGACTGCGCGAAGTGCTCATGCCCGGCTACAATGCTGCGCTGCGGCTGGAATCCATTTGCAGCTCCGACCCGCTCTCCAGCCGCTACCTTCGCGAACTCATTGATGAGACGCCCGTCAAAGTGGTGTGGAACTGGCGAACGACCTTCCAAGCTGAGACGCTCGTGAAGACGCAGCCGGCGTCTGATTTCTTCAATCTCCGGTTTTTCCTCGCACCGCGCGGATCGCCGCTCCCGGCTTCTTTTCGACGACTCTCGGCGAGCGACCTCGAAGTATGGGAAAGCCCCACTGCCTGGCCCCGCGCATTCTTTACCGATCAGGTGGCTTCCTACAAAACACCGGCGGAACTTGCGCAAATGATGGCAGGTTCGAACGGCAAACCATTCGCGGCGATTCAAGATGCTGCGAAGGCAAGCGCGGCGCCGGATGCGGCGAGGCGCGTGACTCCAGCCAGACGCATTTCCGTTTCCACAAACGCCACGGTCTGCGAGTTCGAAGCGCCTTCTGCCGGCATGGCGGTCCTGAGCGAGAGTTGGTTCGAGGGCGACATGCTCGTTTCGCTCAACGGCCAGCGCGCAAAACCCGTGCGGGTGAATCATGCATTTCGCGGCGTGGAGATTCCCGCTGCGGGTCACTACACCGTTGAGTTTCGATACCGTCCGCGGCGTCTGACGATCGCGCTTTGGATGAGTGCAATCGGTGGAGTCCTCTCGATTGGCTTGCTTTGGATGACGCGGCGCGCCGCTGGAAATACGACATCCCGAATTGACTAGGCGCTTCGGTTCGAACTAGATTCGCAGGCATGAAACGCCCGCTTTTACTCCTCGCAAGCATCACAACGCTCCCGCTCATTCTGCCGGCGGCGAATATCGACCGCGCGACACTCACCGAAGTCGTCAACAACGTCTCAATCATCGATCGCTCCACGAAGAAATCCGCGTCTGCGAAAGTGCAGCAGCAATTCGATGCACCGAACGTCCTTCGCACCGGCCCCGATTCCCGCGCCGAAATGATCTCCGCGGATCAAACCGTCACGCGTGTCGGACAGAACACTCTGTTTTCATTCCAGCAGGACAGCCGCGAAATCAATCTCGACAAAGGCAGCATCCTCTTCCAAAGCCCGAGCGGCAAAGGCGGCGGAACCATCCGCACCAGCGCAGCATCGGCGGCGGTGCTCGGCACGACACTCATCGTCACCTCCACGAAGAACGGCGGCTTCAAAGTGCTGCTTCTCGAAGGCAAAGGCAAGGTGTCAGGCGCAGGCGGAAGTCGCACCCTGACTGCCGGCCAGCTCGTCTATGCGCTGCCGGGCGGCCGCATTTCGAACGTGTTCAACTTCCAACTCCGGGAGCAAACCGGAGCCTCGAAGCTCGTCCGCGGCTTCAAGCGTCCCCTGCCGTCGATGGGGAAAATCGCATCTGCAATTTCCGCGCAGGAAAAAGACATCAGCAGCGGCAAGGTCAAAGTGACTGGACTGCTCGCAAGCGGTTCCCCAGACTATGCGTATCAGATCAGCGCGGCATACGAAACACAGGTCTCGGAGCAGAAAGAGACTGCGACCGCGAAGTCCCCTTTCGCCGCCGCCGTCGGCAGCGATGCGGTCGTGGCGAGTCCGGCGCTCGACAAAGCGCGGCTCTTTGGACCGGGGCTTGAGAAGAACGAATTTGCGACGCCGCCATCGACGTTCGGTTTCCGAGACAATCAGGTCATCCGCCGCGTAGCCGTTGCTCCGGCAGTCTTTCTCGGCAACAACATTACGTTTGATACCGACGCCGTGAACCTCGCGCCATTTGTGGGCCGTGACCTGTTTCAGTTCTTCGCAACCAGCGACATCTCGCTCGAACGTTCGATGGATTTCAGCTCATTCTCCGGCGAGCTCTCGCTGGCGGCCGGCGGCACCATCCGGAACCAGCCCGGCATCACGCTTCGGGCGGCCTCCGATGTGTTCACGATCCTCGCATACGGACACGGAACACCTTTGACCGACATGCCAGCCGGACAAAAGGACGTCCAGTTTGAGAAGACACTGTCGCTGGAGCGGCTGAATCTCATCAACAGGACAGGGCACGTGCTCATTGCCGGCGGAAACATGGATCTGCGGGCGGTCCAAGCCGGGGCAGCAAAACAACTCAAGATTACCAACACCGGATCGTTCAAAATCGACCGCGCGACCGATATGCCGGACGTCTCTCTGCCTGTGCTCTTCAGCGACGGCGGCGCGCTCCCTCTCGGCTACAGCAATCTCGCGTCGCCAGTCAGTATCGCAATCGATGGAACTCAGGACGCAACCATTCGAAACACAAGCATCCGAGCACCGCGAATCACCATTCACGAAAACAATCTCACACTCAATCGCGTCCGGCTCACGGACGGCAGCAAGTCAGTGAATCCGGACAGCACGCTCCCGCCGATGCCGAACAGCGCCACGGTCCGGCTGCGCGCCGACAATCTGCTCTCGATCTCCGGCGTCCGTTTTGGCGCAAACGACATGTATCTCCAGGCGCGCACTATAGCGCTGGCAGACACCAATTTCCGCGATGGATCGCGCGTGTGGCTCGAATCGAAGCAGGGCGTCCTCGCGGCAAACCCGAACACCAGCGCGCCAGCCGTTCCAGGCCAGGTGAATTTCATTCGCAACGTGCGCTACGCCGGAAGGATCATTCGAAGTTCAACCGATCCCGTCATCCTTCAAAACGGCCTACCTTCCGGTTCCGCGGGTTCCCTGGGTTCGCCACAGGGCTCCGGCATCGTCATCCGCCCGCTTGGTCGCTAACTCGCAAACCTCTCTTTCAAAATGAAACACATCCTTCTCACGCTTCCATTCGTCTGCGCCGTGGCATTTGCGCAATCACCTGCGGACCGCGCAATTTCCTCGGTCCAGAGCGCTGCAGCGCGCACTCAAACGAGAGCGATCCTGACCCGCAGCTTGATGAAACAGACCCCGCCCGAACTTTATCCCGGCGAGTTCGAAGATGTCGGCCCGCAGCTCCTTCTTACACAGCCTGCAGGGGGGGCCACCGAAAAGGAACATCATTGGCTGGAAGCCGTCGCGGACGTGCAGCTCTACTACACCTCGAACGCATTGCTCACCGAGAAAGGCCACGCGGATACAGGACTGATGGTGACGACGCTCCAGGCCGCGGTGAACTTCCCGACTTTTGAACTGGCGGGTGGACAGGTCGCGACAAAGGCCGGCTATCGCCATCAATGGTGGATGTACAGCCTCAATGACTCCGGTTCCGGGCTCAACGACTTCGACTTCGCGGTCTCCACATTTTTCGTCCAAGCGCGCCATACGTTCGGCGAAAACTGGGCGGCCGGAGTCGGGCTCGACTACAACCGCCTGCTAAGCCACGAAGACGATTGGGCGGAGTTTTACACCGAGCTCGTGCCGTCGTGGTATTTGGAGCGCAGTTTCAGCTTCGGCGAAAAAGCGTTGCTCACTGCGGGCATTTACGGCGCGTATCATTGGACGCATACCGACGACGTCGTCGCGCACATCAATGACCGTCTCGATACCTCATTTGCAGTCGCTTATTCGTACGAACTCGCACCCGGATTCGTCGCACAGCCCTACTATCGCATCCAGTGGTCGCACTACACGGAAAACAGCGACCGGAACGACATGTATAATTCGGTCGGGCTCAGCCTCATTTACGCGCTCGGCGAGTCTGCGAGCGTGCGCGCATTCGTCGGATATGAGAACCGGAACTCCACAGACGTTCTCGTCGCGGATTACGGCAAATGGGACTCCGGAGCCGGGCTCACGCTCAGCGCGAAGTTCTAGCGTTCGACCGGTTTCGCCATCAGGAAATCGTCCATCACAAACCCATGGCCGATGTCGAACGTCGCTTCCTGCGCGATGTGAAAGCCCGCTTTTTTGTACGCAGCGACCGCGGCGCTATTCCGCTTGTTTACCTGCATCCACACCTCGGATCCGCCGAGTTGCGCCGCCTGCTGAAGCACATGCGCCAATAATTGCTGCCCAATGCCCCGCCGGTGGTGCGATGGCAGAATGTAGAGCTTGTGCAGTTTCACCCGACCATCCGGTTCGAGTTCGTAGCTCACAAAACCGATTGCCTCGCCCTCCATTTCCACCAACTCCCATCGAGTCCCGCCCAATATTTGCCGCTCGATCTCCTCCGCCGAATACATCCAGCCGAGCATAAACTCGATCTGCGCAACCGGGATAATTGCGGGATACACCGCGTGCCAGATTGTCTGGGCAAGCAAGCGGATGAGAGGGATATCAGCCACGGTGGCATCTCGGATTTGGACGGCGGATTTCATGTTCCAAATACCTCGTATCGCAAATCCCATAAAACACCATTCCTTGTGTTGACACGCCGGAGTCGGAATCCATACTCCAAGCCAGTTGAGGGGCGAAAACAGAGCGTTTTTACTCCGAGACATAAATGCCTCACCTACAATGGGTAACGGCGTTCCAAGCAACATAAACCGCGCAATTACAATGGCCGAAACAACATCCAAAAACATCCTGAGCAGCGACGTCGAAATCAAAGGTTCGCTCAAATTCCAAAACGAACTCACCATCGATGGCAAAATCGAAGGCGAAATCAACTCATCCGGTGTCCTGACCGTCGGCGAAAACGCCGAAATCAAAGGCGAAATCAAGACGAAGTCTGTGACCGTCCTAGGCAAGGTCCACGGCAACATCACCGTCGAAGAACGCTGCGAACTCAAGGCGCACGCCGTCCTCCACGGCGACCTGAAGGCGACACGCCTCGTCATCGAAGACGGAGCGACTTTCGTCGGCAAATCCGAAGTCACACCGAACAAGGTGTCCATGCGCCAGCCGGAGATCGTGCGTCCAGCCGCGACCGGAACCGGCGGACCAGCCCGCTAAACGGGAAGCCCAAGTCGGGCGAACATCCCATCAGCAATCGCTCCCGCCCGACGAGCCGCGTTTTTTCAATGTGAAAAACTCCGCGCTCCGGGCGGGTGGCGATTGCGGGTGCGCCGCTCACCTTTTGCGGCGATTGTCCCTTTTTATCCTGCGCAGTCCTGCACTGCGCTGACTCGTTTCCGTGGCCAAAAACCAACGCCGCAATACCGAAAAACTTTCCGCGATGTGCCCACACTGTGGGCACGTCCAGGAAGAGTCTGTACTGTTGCGCACCACGGTCTGCCGGAAATGCCGGAACGAATATCCGCTGGAGCGTGTCACGGACGACTCGAATACGAGCATCGTCAAGGAGCCCGGACTCTTCCAAAAGCTGAGCCGGATGGTCTTCGGTCTGAAGCAGCGCGAAGTCGTCTGTTTCACTTGCGCACACACGCAGATCCTCAGCACCGAGGCGCACAGCACGATGTGCCCGGACTGCGGCTCTTACATTGACCTCCGGGACTTCAAAATCACCTCGCCGTTTAGCCGCAGTGTCCAGACAGCGGGAGAGATTCACATTTCCCCAAAAGGCGACCTCACCAGCACCAAGGTCACGTGCGGTTCGGCCAATATTGAAGGCAGCCTTCGCGGCTACATCGTCTGCACAGGCACTGCATCCGTGCGGGTGAAAGGGAGAATGACGGGCGGCATCGACTGCAAGCAACTGCTCGTCGAGAAGAAATGCGACGTCGAGTTTGTGCGCACGATGAAGTGCAAGGAATTCGTCGTGAACGGCAAGGCCACCGCAAAAGTCATCGCCGACAAAGTCATCATCAACAAAGGCGGCTGGCTCGAGGGCTCCGTGTATGCGCGCGCAATCACTGTGGAAAAAGGCGGCATTTTCAGCGGAGAACTTTTCATCGGACAACAGGATATGGACGTCACTCCGGAGCCGGTGGAAGAAGACAAGGAGCTTGCCCGCTTTGATGAAGACGATATCGGCTATGGCCCAATCAAATGGCAGGAACCGCCGACCGTCGATAAGGATGAATGACAAGCGAATGACGAATGACGAATGACGAATGACGAAACGCAAGCGAGTTGGGTTCACCACACGCTTGCGTTTCGTCATTCGTCATTTCCATCCCCCAACTTCCCTTTTGAATTCCAAAAGTTCAAACGATCATCCACACTCACATCATGTCAGACGCCGAGCAGCTCAATACACACCAAAAGGCCCTTCGCGTAAATCTGGATAAACGCTGGTATGGCAGCTTTGCCGAAATCGGTGCGGGGCAGGAAGTCGTGCGTTGGTTCTTCCGCGTCGGAGGTGCGAGCGGGACGGTGGCGAAGAGCATGAGCGCTTACGATATGGCCGTGAGCGACGCCATTTATGGCACCGCCGAGCGCTATGTTTCGCGCCCGCGGTTGCAAGCGATGCTCGACCACGAATACGCGCTGAATATCGAGCGCCTCTCCATCATGCGCGGCGACAGCACGTCGTTCTTCGCATTTGCCGACACCGTGGCCACCCGCAACTTTCATGGCACGAACGAGTGCCACGGATGGCTCGGTGTCAAATTCCAGGCACAGCCGCACGACAATGCCAGCCAGGTCCTCGTCCACATTCGCCTGTTGGATACCGATGCCGCAGCCCAGCAGGAAGCGCTCGGCATCGTGGGCGTCAACCTTTGCCACGGCTGCTTTTTCAAGCATCACGAGCCCGAGAGCCTCGTCGAAAGCCTTCTCGACGGACTCACGCTGGGCCGGATCGAGATCGATCTCATCGAGTTTAGCGGCATCGAATTCCGCAACGTCGATAACCGCCTGATGGCGCTGAAACTGGTGCAGGTCGGCCTCAGCGGCGCGGCCATGTTTGGCCCGGACGGCGCGGTCCTTCAGCCCAGCGAAGTCTTTTACAAGAAAGCCATTCTCGTGGAGCGCGGCAGCTTCCGTCCCGTCACTCACGTGAACCTCGATATGATGCGCTGCGCCATGGAGAAATTCGCCGCAGACCCCGCCGTCGTCGGGAAGGAAGTCCTCCAGGTCATGGAGTTGACCATGCACAATTTGCTCCAGACCGGCGCAATGGATCGCCGCGACTTCCTCGCTCGGGCCGACGTGCTCGCCTCGTGCGGCACCGTCGTCATCATCACCGACTTCAGCGAATTTCACCGCCTCGGCGCCTACCTCAGCCGCGTGACGAAAGAGCGAATCGGATTGGTTCTCGGCGTGCCCACGCTCATCGAGATATTCCAGGAGAAATACTACACCGGCCTGCCCGGCGGCATTCTCGAGAGCTTTGGCCGGCTGTTCAAAAACGCTCTCCGACTTTACGTCTACCCGCTGCAAGATCCCGTTACCGGATACCTCTCCACCGTCGAGACCCTGACCGTCGCCGGCGAGTTGCAGAAGCTCTACGAGTATCTGCGCGATCGCGGCAGCTTTGTCGGTCTCGACAACTACCGTCCCGAATATCTCTCCATCCTCAGCCGCGAAGTTCTCGCGTTGATCACCAAGGGCGACCCCGCTTGGGAAACGATGGTCCCCGAGGGCGTGGCGACCATCATCAAGGCACGGAAGTATTTCGGCTACCGCGCGAAATAAAGTTAACCGCCGAGATACGCCTCGCGCACTTTCGGGTTTTCCCGAAGAGCGGCAGCCGTGTCCTCCAACAGAATCCGCCCCGTCTCCAGCACGTAGCCGTAGTGACTGATTTCCAGCGCGAGATTCGCGTTTTGTTCGACGAGCAAAATGGTCAGCTTCAACTCCCGATTGATCGCCACGATCTGCTCGAAAATTGTCCGCGTCAGCAGCGGTGCAATGCCGAGTGACGGCTCATCGAGAAGAAGGAGCTGCGGCTTACTCATCAGCGCGCGGCCGATTGCGAGCATCTGCTGCTCGCCTCCGCTCAGCGTTCCTGCGAGCTGATTGCGCCTTTCTTTGAGCCGCGGAAAGATGCCGAAGATGAAATCGAAATCCTTCACCTGCTCCTTCGTGTCTTTGCGCAGATACGCGCCCATCCGCAAATTCTCGTTCACCGTGAGGTTGGCGAAAACGAGCCGTCCTTCCGGTGATTGCGCGAGGCCGAGAGCGACGATCTTATGCGGCGGCATTCCGCCGATTTCGCCGCCCTTGTAGGTGATGCGGCCAGCGCTCGGTTTCACGAGCCCGCTGATGGCGCGGAGCGTGGTCGTTTTACCCGCGCCGTTTGCGCCGACGAGCGTGACGATGGTTCCCTGCTCCACTTTGAGCGAGATGCCGTGCAGTGCGGTGATGCCGCCGTAGCTTACTTTGACATCGTTCAGCTCAAGCATTTTGTCCTAGCGACCCCAGTGCTTCAGCAGTGTGTCGGCCATCGCGGAAGGCGTGGCGGCGACTGCGATACCCGCGTCTTTCAAAGCAGCAATCTTCGCGGCGGCCGTGCCTTTTCCGCCGGAGACGATCGCTCCTGCGTGGCCCATGCGGCGTCCGGGAGGCGCGCTGGCTCCGGCGATGAATGCAGCGATCGGCTTCTTGCAATTTGCCTTGGCCCAAGCAGCTGCCTGCTCCTCGGCTTCGCCACCGATTTCGCCGATCATGATGATGGCCTCGGTCTCCGGGTCTTCGTTGAACATCTTCAGCACGTCCGTGTGGTTCGTGCCGTTCACCGGGTCTCCGCCGATTCCCACGCAAGTGCTCTGGCCGTAGCCGCGCGAAGTGAGCTGCCAGACGGCTTCATACGTGAGAGTGCCGCTCCGCGAAACAACGCCGACATTTCCGCGCTTGTGAATGTAGCCGGGCGCGATGCCGATGCGGCAGCCGCCGTGCGAATCCTTGCCGGTTCCCGGTGTCACGAGGCCGGGGCAATTCGGACCAATGAGTCGCGTCTTCGTTCCGGCCATGCCGACTTTCACGCGAATCATATCATTCACCGGGATGCCCTCGGTAATCGCAACCACGAGGTCCAGCCCCGCTTCCACGCCTTCGAGAATCGCGTCTGCCGCAAACGGCGGTGGGACAAAAATCACGCTCACCGTCGCACCGGTCTGCCGGGCTGCTTCGCCGACCGTATCATACACCGGCACCTTGTGGGCGCCGTGTTCGAAAGTCTGGCCGCCTTTGCCCGGCGTGACGCCGGCTACGAGCGCCGTGCCGTAGTCGAGCGAGAGTCTTGCATGCCGTGAACCGAAGTCACCGGTGATGCCTTGAACGAGGATGCGAGTATTGGAGTCAACGAGGATTGCCATGTGCGACGTGTGGGATGGTGGAAGTGCGCGGAGTGGTCAAGGCGTTTCCGTCACTTCTGCATCGTTTCAGTGAGATTGAAAGTGGAACACCGTGGCACGAACGCCCTCGTTCGTGATCGTGTCCCGGACGCCTCGTCCGGCGCTGCTCGGTAACGGCAGAGAGCCAGTCCTTCCTTCGCGCGGCTCGTTTATATGGGGCTTCGCCGTTTTTCTTTGCCGGACGGGGCGTCCGGGGCACGACCACGAGCGGGGCGCTCGTGCCACGCCGCGCTGACGCGCGTTTCCGTCACTTCTGCATCGTTTGCCGCCGAAGTTGCCCGCATGCCGCTGCGATGTCGCCGCCCTTCTCACGCCGGATCGTTGCGATACAATTCGAACGCTCCAGCACCGACATAAAGGCATCCTGCCTCGCCACGTCGGGCCGCTCCCAGTTCAGACCCTCCACCGAATTATAAGGAATGCAGTTCACCTTGGCCCCGACCTGCTTCACCAGTCGCGCGAGGTCTGCGGCGTGGGTCAGCTCGTCATTCACTCCCTTGATGAGGATATATTCAAACGTGATGCGCTGCTTCTTTTTCGTCGTGTAGTACTCACACGCATCCAGCAGCGTAGCCAGCGGGTATTTCTTATTCACCGGCATGATTTGCTCGCGCACCGCATCCGTTGCGCCATGCAGGGAAATCGCCAGGCGGATTTGCTTCGGCTGCTCCGCGAGTTGGCGAATCTGCGGCGCGAGCCCGCTCGTGGAGATCGTGATGTGCCGCGCGCCAAGCCCGACGCCCCACTCGGAATTAAGGATCGTGATTGCCTTCATCAAGTTCGGGAAATTCGCCAGCGGTTCCCCCATTCCCATGAACACGATATTGTTGATCTTCTCACCGGACAGCCGCTCCACTTCGATAAACTGCCCCGCGATTTCCGCCGCCGAGAGATTGCGCGCAAACCCATCCAGCCCGCTCGCGCAGAACTTGCAACCGTACGCGCAGCCCACCTGCGTGCTCATGCAAATCGTCCGCCGGTCGCTCGCATCGCCATACAGCGCGGGCGAAGCAGGGATCAGCACACTCTCGATCAGCGCACCATCCGGAAGGCGAAAGAGGAACTTCTGCGTCGTATCCTTCGAGCCGAGCACCCGCACATTCTCCAGCCGGACAAACGGAAACTCCGCCACAAACAGTGCGCGCAACGCAGCCGGGAGATCGCTCATTTTCTCGTAAGACTCCGCGCGCTTCTCGTAGAGCCAGCGCATCACCTGGCCCGCCCGATACTTCGGTTCTCCCAGTGCAATGAGGCGTTCTTCCAGTTCAGGAAGCGTAAGATTTTGAAGCGCAATAGTTGGTGTAGTCACAGATGCGCGACTCCTTACGGCATCGGCGCGCCCTTGGGAATGACGAATGAGGGCAACGCCGCGACGATATCACCCGGCTCGTCGCGCCGGCGTGGTGCGTTTCCCCAGCACCTCCCGCAGCGGATCATCGCCCGCTGCGCCAAAGCCGTAGTGCAGATGCCTCGTCCAGCCTTCCGCGTGCCGGAACTTCCTCGTCCGCTTTCCCAGTGCGCGTGAGAAATCGTCGAGAGTCGTGAGGTAGCTCTCCTGGCCCTGGGTTTTGTCCAGCCATTCCTTCTGCGACGCGTGGCAGGCCAGCGCCTCGCGTTTCAGTCCGTGGACGCTGGTCGTATCCACGAAAAGCTCGGGCGTCACCGGCTCCCGCAGCGGCGTGCATTGCCCGTGCGGCATCGCGTGGTAAATGACGCACGGCTCCAGCGAGGGCTTGCGCTGGGGCTTGGAGCGAAAGTTCGGCACGCCGCGCGCAAACGTCGCCGTCACCGCCAGGCGGGCCGTGATCATGTGGTCCTCCATGTAGTCGGAAAGCGCATGAGTCAGCACCACGGACGGTCTTGCATCGCGCACGACCGCGCAGATCTTGCGGATGTTCTCCTCCGTGTAAAAAACACACAGATCATCGCAAATCGGCGCATGCCACGTCGCACCCATCAGCCGGGCCGAAGCCTGCGCCTCCTTGCGCCGGGTGCGGTCCGTCTCCGCAGCACTCATGACGGTGCTGCCCATATTGCCGTTCGACACGTTCATGACATGGATATCCCAGCCCGCCTCCTTCAAAAGGAGAAGGGTTCCGGCCATGACGAATTCGATGTCGTCCGGGTGTGCAGCGATGGCGAGTGCAGAAGGCATATCTTTTCGAGTAGCGACGCGGCGGAGACCGCAATCAGCGCGCGACAATTAACGACCCAATGATTTTGACGAGAATAATCTGCCCGCCTGTCGGCGACGGAACAAAAGTGGAATTCTCGCCGGAACAAAAGTGGACAGCGAATTACAGAGTAAAAGCGGCTAAAACTGGTGGCCAAATGTCCTT
>JAYUSJ010000321.1:0-38462 GCA_043755735.1 Verrucomicrobiaceae bacterium
CTGCTCGACTCCGCGCGCCTCGCCAACGTCGCCGCCAAAATTGGCTCCCCGATTGGCGACCTCGAGAAGAAACTCGAAGCCCTGCTCGCCCAGCAAAAGGAGTTGGAGAAATCGCTCAAATCCGCCCAGCAGCGCGAAGCCGCCGGACGCGCCAAAGCGCTTCTCGCCAGCGCGGAGAACAACGCCATCGTCGCCAACCTCGGCGACCTCGACGGCGACAGCGTCATGCACATCGCCGAAGCGCTAAAAGGCACCTTCCCCGGCATCGTCGTCCTCGGCGCAGCCATCGGCGGCGCAGTCACGCTCATCGCGAGCGTCGGCAAAGAGTATCAGGCAAAAGTGCAGGCCGGAAAAATCATCCAAACCATCGCCCCAATCGTCGGAGGCAAAGGCGGCGGCAAACCCGACTTCGCCCGCGGCGGAGGCAAGGACGCCACGCAGCTCGACGCAGCGCTCGCGGCAGCGAAGGGGATGCTGGCGTAAGTCTTAAACTACACCCGCAGCCACATACGCCTCGACGAGCGGCTTGTAAAAAGCCGTCCGTCTCGTGTGGGCGCGGCGCACGACGTGTTTGAGATTTGGAACGTCGGAGAGGTTGACGACCAGATCGACGCTTGCGGCCCAGGCTTCCATTTCGCTGTCGGTATGGACTCCGGAGCCGACCAGCACGAACATTTGCAGGCGTCGCTGACCGCTGGGAAGGCTCTTCGATGCTTCGAGAATCGGGTTTGTTTCGATGTTCGAGGCGTTGAAGTGTTCACCGACGACCACGACATTGTATGTGTGGCTTTGGAGCTTTAGCAGGATGTCTTCAAGAAAGAGACCGGTGTGGATCTTGTAGTCGATCTCCGTGAGGTTCTCCACGATGAGGCGCTGGACTTCCGGCACGTCCACACAGACAAGCGCGGTGAAATCGCCGGGCTCGAAAAGGTCGATGCGGTGATGGAAATCGTTGTCGAGTGAAACGCTCATTTGGAGAATGAAAGGGTGTCCAACTTGAGGCTGGAAGTGTCTGCTTGGGTAAGGTTCATGCGTTTCTTGGCATCGTCGAGGAACCGGCTCATCTTGCCTTTGTTCGAGGAGTAAAGGACAGCGGTCTCATCGGTTACTTTTCCCTGCTCATACGCCTTGATGATCGCCTGGTCGAATGTGGACCAGCCAAACGTCTCGCTCTGTTCGATGATATCATAAAAAGTCTTGTCCTCGCTTTCGCCCATTGCGACGGCTTCGCGGGTTCGCAGGCTGTTTCCCATGATTTCCTGGACAAGCAGACGTCCGCCACCGAGGCGGGGAAGGAGCCGCTGGGAAACGACCCAGCGCAACATGTCTGCGAGGCGGGTTCGGAGCTGCTTTTCTTCACTCTGGTCAAACATACCAAGAATACGATTGATGGCCTGTCCGGCGTTGATCGTGTGAATGGTGGAAAGCACAAGGTGCCCGGTCTCAGCCGCAGTCATGGCGATGTCCACGGTCGCACGGTCGCGCATCTCGCCCACGAGAATGACTTTTGGTGCCTGTCGCAGCGCAGCGCGAAGTCCGCTGGGGAAATCGTCGAAGTCCGCTCCGAGCTCCCGCTGGTTAAAGGTCGAGCGTTTATGCGGATGCATGTATTCGATCGGGTCTTCCAGCGTGATTACATGCACGGATTGGGTGCGATTGATCTCATCGAGAATGGCCGCGAGAGTGGTCGTTTTTCCACTTCCTGTGGAACCTGTGACGAGGACGAGACCTGTCTTTTCCTTGGCGATATCACGCAGGATGTTCGGCAACCCGAGGCTCTGGACCGTCGGCACTTCAGTTTGTGCTTTCCGCATGACGATGGCGATGTTCCCCTTGTTGCGGAAGATGTTCACGCGGTAGCGGGCCTGCTCGTTCACCATGTACGCGCAGTCGCACGAACCCCGCTCGGCGAGGTCGCGATAGAGCCGCTTTTCACCGTTCATGATGTTGAGCGCGATGCGTTCTGTTTGATAGGGGGTCAGCTTCTTTACGTGCGGTGCCACGTCTGCTTCGCGGAGGACGCCAAAAGCCTCCACTTGCGGCGGACGGCCGACGCTGAAGTTGATATCGGAAATGCCAGGCGCGAAGCTTTGCATCGCGGTGAGGAGTGCGTCGAGTTCGGCTCGTTTCATGGGATTATTCCTCGAAGGCGCTCGGCGGGGTTTTCAGGAACACGCGGAACTTCTTTTTATCGAGGCACTTCTCGTATGCCTCCTCGGGCGAAATGATACTCTTTTTCAGTAGCTCCATGATGGCGTCGTCGAGCGGCTGGTTTCCCTTTTGCTTTCCGATCTGCATCATGCCGGTGATTTGGTGTGTCTTGCCTTCGCGAATGAGATTCGCAATCGGAGAATCCACCACGAGCACTTCGAGTCCCGCGATACGTCCGGGTTTGTCGATCCGTTTGAAGAGGTTCTGCGCAACGATGCCTTTGAGCGATTCGGCCAGTCCCGAGCGGATCTGGTTTTGCTGGCCCGCAGGGAAAACGTCGATGATACGATCGATGGTTTTCGGAGCGCTGGGCGTATGGAGCGTGCCAAACACCAAGTGCCCGGTTTGCGCCGCTGTAAGTGCGAGCTCGATCGTCTCGAGGTCGCGCATTTCTCCCACGAGGATAATGTCCGGGTCTTCACGAAGGGCTCCACGGAGTGCCGATGCGAACGACTTTGTGTGCATCCCTACTTCCCGATGGTTTATGAGCGATTGCTGGGACTTGTGGACGAATTCGATAGGGTCCTCGACGGTAAGAATGTGGTCCTTCCGGTGTAAGTTTGCGTAGTCCACCACGGCTGCGAGCGTTGTGGACTTTCCAGAGCCGGTAGGCCCGGTCACGAGAACGAGTCCTTTCTTCAACATCGCGAACTGCGTGATGACCGGCGGCAACCCGAGTTGCTCTGCGGTAAGAACTTTGCTGGGAATCAAACGGAACACCGCTCCGATTCCGTATTTCTGATTGAAGAAGTTCGCACGGTAGCGGGCGAAGCCGGGATATTCGTAGCCAAAGTCCACGTCGCCGGTTTCTTCGAACTGCTTGATCTTCTGTTCCGGCGCGATCTCATAAACGAGCGCCTTGAGGTCGTCTCCCTCGAATGCCGGAGCTTCCACACGGATCATTTCGCCGTTGATACGAAGGATTGGAGGATTGCCTGTGGAGAGATGCAGGTCGGAGGCTCCCTGCTCTTTCATGAATTTGAAGTATTGGTCGATACGTGCCATGTCTCCTGAGATAGCCAGAAAAATGCCAGCCGACCGTGTTTGTTCACATCCTGTATGAAGTGGAAATGATCGATCCTTAGATCCTTAACACTCATCTAGCTGCGAATAACTCTGTCGAATCCTGTTCCACAGCGTCTCAGCGGGTGTTCCGCAGAGGTTGAACGTTGTGAAGAACTGACGAAGTTGTGTGAGTCCCGCACTGCGATCTGAAGAATCACCGCAGTTATTGGGTTCCATTCGCAACTATTCAGGAGTTATTCGCAGACTGTTGGGTTTCGGGAGCGACCCACAGTTTTTGCTTCAGCGCGTGGAGAGCGGCCGCAGTTTCCGCTTCTTTTTTACTATTGCCGGAGCCTTCGCCGAGATCCGTGTTGTTCCATAGAACGCGGGCGGAAAATTGTTTCTGATGCTCCGGGCCATCCGAGTTCAAAATCACGTATCGCGGACTGACCGGCGAAATCGCTTGGAGAAGTTCCTGGAGACGCCCCTTGGGATTCGCCTCTGGTGGATCGAGATCGAGATGCTCCAAATCGACACGCGCTTCCGACAGGACGATGCGACGCGCGGTGACAAAGTCGGAGTCGAGGTAGATCGCACCGATAAGAGCCTCATAAGCATCTGCCAGAGCCGAGCTCCGTTCGCGCCCGCCGCTGGCTTCCTCGCCGCGTCCCATCATGAGATGCTGGCCGAGCTCCAGGCGAATGGCATGCATCGTCAGGCCCTCACGCGATACGAGTCGCGAACGGAGCTTGGTGAGCTGGCCTTCGCTGAATGTCTTGAAATGATCGAACAGCCACTCGGTGAAAATAAGCTGGAGCACCGCATCGCCGAGGAATTCCAGCCGTTGATTGTCAAAGTGATGCCGTTGGGTTTCGTGGCCGAGAGAAGGGTGCGTCATAGCCTCCGCGAGAAGGAGCGGATTTCGAAATTTATATTTGAGACGCTTTTCGAGCGGATTCATGGCCGCTCCGTTCATAGCGGGAGTGAATGCCGAGGCGCACAAAAAAATTTGTTTCTTGAAGAAAAGGCGGCGCTGGAGGCGGTCAGGAGCGTTTCATCGCTTGTCTGTCGGCCCGCGATTCGCCATGCAGAAGGAGCGATGTCGCTTTGGAAAAAAATTCGATTCACTCTGGAGGCAGCCGGGATGCGGCTGCTGGCATGGGGCGTGCCGAAGCTGTCCCGGCTGAGTTGCGTCCATATCGCGAACGCATTTGGCGAGCTCGGCTACCGTTTCGATTTCCGCGGTCGGGCCGTGGCGCTCGCAAATGTCGAATACGTCTTCGGAGACACGCTTAAGCCGGATGAACGGAACGAAATCGTCCGTGCGAGCTACCGCAATTTTGTCCGCTCGATGCTCGATTTGTTCTGGGCGCCGCGAGTCACCACCGAGCACATTCACTTACAGGGATACGAAGCTGTAAAAGAGCGCGCCGACCGCGAAAAACGCGGTGTCCTCTACGTCTCGGTTCACGCAGGAAACTGGGAGTGGGCAAACCTCGCGTGCGGACTAGCGGAAATGCCATCCATCGCTGTCGCCGAACATTTTGCAAATCCCGCCGTTGCCCCGATTATCACACGGCTGCGCGAAGCGACCGGACAACAAATCATCCCGCAGGAAAACTCCATGTTGCGGATGATGCGCACCGTAAAACGCGGAGGCCACGCCGGCTTTCTCTGCGACCTCGGTGTTCACCCCGCGCAAGCAGCCACCGTCATCCGTATCTTTGGCATGGAAATCAGCGCCAGCATCATCCACGCAGTCCTCGCCGAACGGGCAAACGCACTGCTGGTTGCACTTCACACGACCCCAAATCCCGACGGAACCTGCAACGTGCGCGCTGAAGTCATCGACATTCCCGACGGTCTGCCCGCGCGCGAAATTGCGCAGCGTTGCTGGGACCATTTCGAGCCCCGCCTCCGACGCGAACCCGGCCTGTGGATGTGGCCTTACAAGCACTTCCGCTACCGCCCGCGCGGCGTGGAAAAAACGTATCCGTTTTATGCCAACGACTCGGCGGCGTTTGAGAAGCTGCGGAAGAAAGAGGGCGTAACGCGAACGGGCTAGGGCTTGATAACGTCGGTTTTCGGGAGTGCTGCCTGGAGCGCTAAGACGCTTTGTTTTGGGAGCCCGGTGCAGCCTATCAGCCACACTCTTTTTAGTGTGCGCAGGCGTCGTAGATTATCCACCTGTGTCAGGCCGGTGCATCCCACAAGCGACAGCAGTTCTATCGACGGGAGGTTTTTGAGTGCGTCCACATTGTCCAGGCTCGGGCATTGCCGGATGTGAACGGCCTCGAGCGTTGGAAGACTCCCGAGCGGGTCCACATTTTGCAGACTCGTACAGCCGATGAGCCAGAGTTCGTTTAGTTTGCCGAAGCCCTTGATGGCGTCCAAACTGGTCAGGTCTGTAAAGCCTTCGAGTCGCAACACTTCGAGCGCCGGCAGGTGCTTGAGGGCGTCTACGTTGGTGATATGGGGACATCCTTCGATGCGGAGGACGCGCAGGGAGCGGAGGCTTTTAAGGGCTTCGATATCCGTCAGGTTCGTTGCCTTGCTGATATCGAGCCACTCGATCCGCGAAAGGCCTTTGAGCACGGAGAGATCCCGAAAGGAATTGGCGTCCGCAACGACGAGGCACCGCGGATCGAGGCGGAGTAGCGCGTTGGGGAGTTCCTCAATGTGGTCACTGTTTGGGACGCCGAGGTAAGTCACTCCATCAGTCCATTTCCCACCACGCGGGCGTAAGCGCCAGGAACCGTCGATTTGGTCAGCCAGTTCGGTGTATTCAACACGCCAGCCGCGGACGACCGCATCAGTGAGTGCCGAGCGAAACATCAATGTCAGCCATACTGTATGGCAAGTCACCAGACCGATCACGATGAGCATCAGGCGCTCGATTCGGAGGCGGTGATTTGGTCGTGTTGGCAGCGGGGCGCTCATGAGTGGGCAGCATCGCTCGTTGCTGGCTGTCGGCCAAGTGTTGTTTTGTGAGGGCATTTTGTGTGTCGTGTTGCGTTGACGCGCTGCCGGGCAAAGCGTATCCGGCGTCTTCGCTCTTCGGAGCGATTCCCGAGCATACCATAAACTATTGTGAATTCATCCATCCGTGCGCTTATCCCTTTGGTCATCGGTCTCGTCGTGGGCGGGGTGGGGGTGTCGATGTTTATGGAGAGTTTGCCGGGTGAAAACCAGTAACATCTCCACCGTTGCACTTGCGGGCGGGGTCGCTACAGTCGCGGTCACATTTTTTTCATGAAATCATTTGTCTCCGTGTTGTTGGCTCTGGGATTGAGCGCGGCCTTTGTAGTCGCACAAACTCCTGCGGGTGCTCCGCCACCAAAAGCTCCAGCCTCTGCGCCCGCCGCGCCTGCGGCCCCAAGCAAAGAGCAGGCCGTCACCCGCATCAACGGGCCTGGACCGGCCGGAAAGGCAGGTCCACAGTCGAAGGCTGGCTATATTCCCGAGGAGAAAACAGAGCCGATGAATCTGTGGAAGATTCTGGAGAAAGCGGGCTGGATCTTGATCCCGCTGGGCATCATGAGCTTCCTCACGGTGATGCTGGTGATCGTGTTTTTGCTCACGTTGCGCCGTTCGACGATCATGACTTCGCATTACATGAACACGGCGGACGTGCTGCTGAAAAAACGCGACTATCTCGGGCTGCTCGCGATTTCGAGCCGGCACAGCGAAGCCGTTGCGGGTGTCGTGCAAAGGACGCTGGATTTCGCAACGAAGAACCCCGGCGCGAGCTTCGATGTGGTGAAGGAAGTCGCACAGAGCGAGGGCAGCGCGCAGGCCTCGGCGCTCCAGCATAAGGTGACGTATCTCGCCGACATCGGCGCGATTGCTCCGATGGTCGGACTGCTCGGCACGGTGTTCGGGATGATCGATAGCTTCGGCAGTCTCGGCACCGGCAACGTGTCGCAGAACCGCGACTGGGCGATGGCGGACGGCGTGGCGCAGGCGCTCATCGCGACGGCGTGCGGTCTCGCGATCGGCATCACTGCATTCGCGGCTTACGCGTATTTCCGCAATAAAGTGCAGCGGCTCATTTCGGACCTCGAAGTGGCCAGCTCACACGTAATTGGGCTCATCGCTTTGAACTACAACAAGAAGCGCGAGGCGACCCGCGCTTCGATGGATGATGAATTTTAGTCGGCCATGAAGTTTCGCTCCCGCTCCGAGCCGCATGTGGTCGGCTTTCAAATCGCGCCGATGGTGGACGTTCTTCTCGTCCTCCTGTGCTTCTTCATTCTCACGTGGAATTTCGCCCGTAAAGAAATGGAGCTCGATGTCAAAGTGCCCGCCGCAGAGAACGGCCGCGAGCCTTCGCTCGAAGTGAACCAGAGCGTCGTGAACATTAAGGCCGACGGCGAGATCGTGATGAGCGCAAAGACCGTCACCTACGAGGATTTCCAGACGCGAATGCAGGATGCCGCGCGCTCAAACCCCGACTACTCCATCATCATCCGCGGCGACAAAGCCACGCCGTACGAGTACATCGCGAAGGTGCTCGATATTTGTAATGGCGCGGGCATTTGGAACATCGCATTGCCAGTTTCCAAGGCCGAATGAAAAAACGACCCCTCGCAACTTGGTTCGCCACGCTCGCCGTGGCTGGTTTTGGCGCACAGGCGCAGAACGACGTGCTGAAGCCATTCCGGCCCGCCGGAGAAATCCCAAAGGGAGTGCCCACGAAGCCTCCCAAGCCCATCGGCGATGCGGCCGAGGAGATCCCGAAAGGGCTTCCCATCAAGCGCCCGCCTGCCGAGCCCGCTGCGCCGGCCCCGCGTGCAAATCCGCGCACCGTCACTGCGCCAGAGCCCGACGGCGACATCGTCATTCGCCCGAGCGGCACACCCACCTCGCCGGACCAGGTGCAGCTTCAGTATGCGGACGGCTACTTCACGCGCAAAATGTATCGCGAAGCGGCACCGGAGTATGAGCGCTATCTCGAGCAGTTTTCCCGAACGCCCTCCGCAGATCGCCAGGCCGCTTACTATCGCCTCGCAGAATGCTACCGGAACACGGGGGCAATCAATAACGCGAAAGCAAACTACGAGACGCTGCTCGGAGCCTATCCGGATGGCGAGTTCGTCGGCTACGCCGCTTACCGCCTCGCCACCATTCTTTACGAAGAAAAGGATTATCGCGCGGCGCTGCCGATCTATCGCCGGGCCTCCGTCCGGCTCCGCCAGCCGACGCTCATTGTAGCATCGAAGTTTTTCGTGGGTCGCTGTCTCGAAGCATCCGGGCAAAAAACCGAAGCCCGCACCACGTACGAAGACGTCGCAACTGTCGCGACGGGCAATCCGTACCAGGATGCAAGCCGTCTTTCCGTCGCGAGATTGTTGTCCGAGGGCAACCGCAAGGAAGACGCACTCAAATGGCTGATCCCGCTGGTAGTCGAGACGCCGAATCCGCAAATCAAGGCTGAAGCTTCCGCCCGCCTCGGCCTGCTTCAGCTCGACTTGGGAAAAATCGAAGACGCCGAGCGGAGCATCAGCGCTGCGCTTGCGATGCCCGACATGGCGACGTGGCGCGACGATTTGAGCGCCGCTCTTTATCAACTGCTCTACGAGAAAAAAGACTACAAGGGAGTCATCGAAAAATTCGCAGCGGACGGCGGTGCAAAATCATTAAAACTGGAAACCCGGCTCCGCGTCCTCGTGCTCGTCGGGCGCTCGAACAGCGAACTCGGCCAGAAGCCCGAAGCACTGAAAATTTACGAGCAGATCATCGCCGACTTTCCCGCGACGACGCAGAGCCGCGACGCCGCTTTTGCGCGTCTCAACATTCTCTATGACGCTGATGACCAGAGGCTCCTCGACGAGCTGAACAAATTCCTGACAGAAAACCCCATCGCCCCGCAAGTGGAGAGCGTCTCGCTGATGAAGGCCGAGGTTCTTTTTGTAAAAGGCGACTACGCCAACGCCGCGCCCATTTACCAGGTGCTCGTCGAAAAGGGGAAAAAGCTAGCACCGGCGTTACTTGGAGAATGCCTTTTCCGCCTCGGAGTATGTCGTTCGCGCACGCAAGAATACGACAAGGCCGAAACCGCTTTTACGCGATTCCTGAAGGAATTCTCCGGGCATGCGAAGACCGCAACCGCGCTCGCCGAGCGTGGGGATGCGCGCAAGCAACTCAAGCAATTCAGCAACGCGCTGAAGGATTTCGAAGAGCTCACCACGAAGCATCCTCAGGCAAAGGAGCGCGAGTTCGGCCTGGAAAATCTAGCCCTCATCCACAGCCAGCTCGGCGATAATGCCAGGATGGCGGCTACGTTCGAAATCCTGTTGCGCGACTACCCCGAGACTCCGGCGAAGGCCAAGGCCTGCCACTGGGTGGGGCAGGCCGCCATGGAGGCCAAGGACTACAAAAAAGCCATCACCTTCTTCCGTCGGGCCCGCGAGGCGGACGAGAAGCTTTACTTCGACCGGGATACGCTTGCCGTGATCGTGTGCGCCTACAATCTCGACGACTGGGCGGTGGTCGAAGAAGAAATCGCGCTCTACAAAAAGCGGGAGGGCAAAACTGACATTCCGACGGAAATCGTACGCGGCCTCGCGCAGAGCCAATACAAGGGCGGCTCCTTTGAGAAAGTGGAGCAGTATATCCCGGGGATTATTTTGAAGAAGGAGGCCACGCCGGACGACTACATTCTCCTCGCCCGTGCGCGGGTGAAGCTCGGCAAATTCAAAGACGCAGTGGACAGCTATAGCAGCTTCCTCGCGGTCGTAAAAGATCCCGTGCCGCGCGCCGGCGGGCTGCTCGAAAAATGCGACGCTCAAATCAAAGGGGAAATGCTGGACGAAGCCCGCAAGACGGCTGAGGAAGGACTCTCTTTTGCGCCCGAGGGCAAGGCGAACGGCGAGTTCCGTCTGCGCGCCGGAGAGATCGAGTATACGCGGAAAAACTATCTGCCGGCGCTAAAGGTATTCGAAGGACTCCTTGCCACACTTCCTGATGATGAAGACGTGACGCCGCGGGCGATCGAGCGTGCAATCGACTGCCACAAGTTTCTCAGCAACGACACCGAGGTGAAGCGACTGGAGAACCTGCTGAGAAGCCGCTTTCCGGAGTATCTTCAGAAGAAAAACAAGGCGCGCTAAACCGCCGCTGATTCTCCCATGACGCTTCGCCCGCGACTCCCGTTTGCCGGGCTCGTCCTCGGCGCGATTGCGGGAATTCTCGGCGCGGAACACTGGCCGGTCCCCTCGTCGTGGGCGCTCGTTGCATCATGCATTCTCGGTGTGGTGGCGTGGCTGTGGCCGCGAATCTGGACGGCGGTGCCCTTCGTCGCGGCGGCCTTCTTTTTTCTCCACGCAATCCGCTTCCTTGAAAGTCCGGCGCGCCAGCTCGCGCTTGAGTATGAGGGCAGCAAAACGATCGACGTCGAAGGTATCGTGTGGGACGAGCCCCGCACGCTGGAGGACGGCGAGTCCACATTTCTCCTGCGGGCGACGGTGCTCGGTGAGACGCTCCGCGATGCAGGGTTCATCCGTGTGAGAACCGTCGGCGAAACGCCTGGATGCGGCGACCGCGTGCGCATTCGTGGAGTCGCAAATCCGCCACGCCCGCCGCGGAATCCTGCGGAGTTCGACCAGGCAAAATGGAGCGCACGGCAAGGCATCGGCCTGGAGCTTCGCTGCGAGGCTCCGCAAGACACCTTGATCGTCGCCCGAGCGGAAGGTCGTGCCGCCACACGCGCCGCGACGAATGCCCGCGTATGGATTCGTGCGCAGCTCGCAGCAGGGATTCCGGCCTCGCCGGATGAGGTCGCCTTGATCGAGAGCATGGTCCTCGGCGTGAACGCGGAAACGCCGGTGGAGATGCGCGACCTTTTCCAAAAGACGGGCACGCTCCACTTGCTCGCGGTGAGCGGTCTGAATGTCGCGATGCTCGCGGGCATCGTGCTGAAACTCCTCAAGACAATCCGCGTTCACCACACGCCCGCCGTCGTGCTCACAATCCTCTGCCTGTCTGGATACGCGCTGGTCACGGGTCTCAGCCCGAGCTGCACACGGGCTGCGATCATGGCCGCATTTCTTCTTTCCGCGCCGTGCTTCGACCGTAGCGCCAGCGCGCTCAACAGTCTGGCGGCGGCCGCATTCACACTGCTTGCGTGGGATACGAATCAGATTTTCTCCGTTGGCTTCCAGCTCTCCTTCGTCATCGTTCTCGTCATTTTCCTCGTCGCGGTCCACTTGCAAAACCGGATCGCGCCGTGGGCGAATCCTGATGAATTCATTCCGCATGAATTGTGGAGCCCTGCACAGCGGTTCCGCGTCTGGATATGGCGCGCATTTGCGGCTGCGGTGGGCGTGAACCTTGCAGCGTGGGTCGGTTCGCTGGTTTTCATGGCGGGCTATTTTCACCTCATCTCGCCCGCTGCCATCATCGCAAACTTCATTGCTGTGGTCCTCGCCTTCTTCGTTCTCGCGCTCGGGATCGGGTCGATCCTGGCGGCGTTTGCGCAACCCGTAGCGATTCTATTTAACCACGCAAACGTTTTGTGCGCGGGCGCACTTCTGAAGGTCATCGCGGCCTTTGCGACGATTCCCGGCGGCTATTTCTATGTGGAGCTTCCGAATCGTGGGCCGGCTCCCGCATGCGAGCTCACGGTTCTCGATATGAGTGAAGGTGCTGCAACTCATGTTCGTTCCGGTAGTGCGGATTGGCTCATCGATGCAGGTGCGCTTCGCGATTACTCGCGCACGCTTGTGCCGTATCTGCGTTCACGCGGGATCAATCGCCTCGGCACGCTGCTCCTTACGCATGGCGACGCGGCGCACATCGGTGGAGCGGTTCCGCTTCTGCGGGAATTTGAGCCGCTCAACTGGATCGAAGGACGCCCCGTGGATCGTTCTCCCACGCGGCGCTTGCTCCACGCGGCGCTCAATGAGCGTAACATCGGGCGTTCCTTCTGTGCCGCTGGAGACCGTTGGAGATTGAACGCCGAGACCGAGGTTCGCGTCATCTTTCCTCCGGCTGACCTCGACCGTTCACTTGCGAATGATCAAGCCGTGGTCCTTCTCATCACGAGCTGTGGGCGCCGCGTCCTGCTGATGTCCGACGCGGGCTTTTTCACCGAGCAATGGCTCATGGAACACGAGCCCGCACTCCGCGCCGATGTCGTGATCAAGGGCTGGCACGATCGCGAAAAGGCATCGGCGCCGGATTTCATCGCACAGGTTGCCCCGCGGCTGGTCGTCGCCGGAGCGCCGGACTTCGGGACACGCCCGGATGCGCTCGACGCTTGGGCCGCCGCGCTGCGTGAGAAAGGGATCACGCTTTTCAGTCAGATGAATACCGGCGCTGTGCGAATCGAAATCCGCAGCGACGGAACCCTCAAAGCGACATCGCAAATTCCCGGAACGCCGGACTTCCTACTCCCCGCGCATCCAGCGAATTAGCATATCCAGCTCCTTTGCGCTGAGCCGGCTGCTTTCGCCGAAGGCGGGCATGCGGTCGTTGCGCTTGCCGTAGAACTTGTCGTGCGCAGGATTTTTGAGGAATTCGCGCAGCCATTCAGCGCTGCCGTAGCCTTCGAACGTCGGGCCGGTTCCGCCTTCGATGGTGCGCCATGCGTGGCAGTCTGTGCAGTCGAGCGCGATATCCGTCAGCAGTTTGCGGCCTTCTTCGATGAGCGCGGCGTCCTTCGCGTCGGCATCGCGTTGTGCGGGCAGCTTGGCCTCGGCGCTGATTGCGAGGACCATTTTTTCGAGCTGCGCTTTTTCATCGGAATCATAGTCGGGAATATCGTCGAGAATGATTCGGACCATCTTGCTCTTCTTCGGCGCGACGGCTCCCTCGCTGAGTTTCCCGGCGAGCGAGGCGACTTTCTCGCCGTTCCCCGCTTCGGCAGCGCCTACGAGTTTTGCAATCCACTCATCGCGTTTTGCGTCGGCGGGTTTCACGTTGGTCGCCAGGGCGAGCAGTGAGCTTTCGACGGCTTTCACCTCGGCGCTTCTCAGCAGCCCGCGGATGTCGGACATTTTCGACTTCGTGGCCTCGTCCGGCGGCGGATTTACAAAGTGCGTGTTCCCGAAAAACTTGTCGGTCTCGATCTGCTTCGGGTCGAGGAAATCGCGCAGCCATTGGCGCGAGCCAAATCCCGCGAGGTCAGGCGCGCTGGCCCGGTCCTTGAGCGGCTGGCCGAGTCCATCGTGTCCGCCGTATGCGTGGCACGTCGCGCACTGCGAGGCAAACAGCCGCGGGCCTTGGGTGACCGGATCTTCGCGGAGAAGTGCGAGCGCGCCCTCCGTCGGGATGCCGTCGCGCTTTTTCGCGAGTTCGATCGCTCGCGCGGAGTCTTTGTTTGCCTGTGCGACAGCGGCTTTGAAATGAGGGTCCTGCGCGTCTTTCATAAACGCGGTCGCCGTGAGGTAGGCAAATCCCGCAAGCCCGGCGAAGAGCGTGAAGAGATTGAAAAAGTGCCCGATTTTCCACCGCCCGAGCAGCGGCATGAGCATGAGCAACCCGAAGACGAGGCCGGGGATGATGAGCGATGCAACGATGAGTCCGTTTTCGCCAAATGGTCCGTCGGGCGCGAAAGGCGTCAGCTTCAGGAACTGGAAGAGGAACATGAAATACCAGTCGGGCCGCGCAGCGCTGTATTGCTCGGCGGGGTTTGCCGGAGCGCCGAGCGCAGCACCTTTGAAAAACCACACGAGCCCGAGAACGGCTAGCATGACGACGGTGCAGGCCACGGAATCCATGAGCACCTGGTCGGGGAAAAACATCCCGTCGCGTTTCTTCTTCGGCGTTGCGGCGGTGAGCCCGTGCTTCCGGAAAAGCGCGATGTGCGCGACGATGAGTCCCACGAGCATGGCGGGTAAAATTCCCGCGTGCAGCGCGAAGAATCGCGTGAGTGTGTGGTGCCCGTAGTTCGCATCGCCGACGACCGTGCGCTGCATCGCGTCGCCGACCACGGGAACGTTGCTGACGAGATTCGTGACGACTTTTGTGGACCAATATCCGCGCTGGTCCCACGGCAGCAAATAGCCGGTGAGCGAAATACCAAGCGTGAGCATGAGCAGCCCGAGGCCGAACCAATAGTTGAATTCGCGCGGTGCTTTGTACGCGCCGTCGATGAGCACTTGCATGAAGTGCAGCACGAGCAGCGGCACCATGAGTTGGGCCATGTAGTGATGAATGCCGCGCAGCAGCCAGCCGCCGGGCATCACTTCGTTGATGTAATATACGCTCTCCCACGCCGTCTGCGCGGAAGGGCTGTAGTGCATCCACAAAAACATGCCCGTGATAAACTGCACGACGATCGCAAAGCTCAGCGTACTTCCCCAAATATAGCGCCAGCGCGAGCCGCCCGGCACGTGTTCGTAGAGCGCGCTCTTGACGAGTTTGCGGTAGCCGGTGCGGTTGTCGATCCAGTCGAAGAGTCCCATAAGTGTGTGAATTTAGCCGACCGCGATTTTCTCCTTAATGCCCGCCTTGAATTCCTGGAACTTCACCCAGACTTCGCCAGCGGCATTGACCTCCACCTCCAATTCATCGAGCCCGCGAAACGCTGGGCTCGGCTGAATCACATCGCCCCCGCCCGCGAACGCACTGTCGTGGATCGGGCAATAGAAATCCTTCTTCTCCGGCCGATATTCGATCGACCCGCCGAGATGCGGACACGCCGCGGACACCGCCTTCACCGTGCGCTCCCCCGTGCGCTCCAGAAACACCGCCCCCACCGCATTCCGGTCATGCCGCGTCCACGCATCCGTGCGCTCCACATTCACCGCGAAGAGCCGCGGAGGCCCTGGCGGCAGCCCGTCCAGCGTGGAAAGCTTCACCTTCACCCCGCCCGACACCGCCTCGCGAATCGGCGCAGTCAGCACCGTGATGCCGGCAATCACCGGAGGCAAAATGCACGCCCCGCCAAAGACGGCGCAGGCAGCAGTCTTCAGGAACTCGCGGCGATCGCCCGGCTCAGCAGGCTCGATTGGTGTATTTTCGGACATGGCGTGAGAAATAAAGGATACGATATAGAGGAAAGCACTCCCTTATAAAGGAGCTGCGATATTCGCCTTAATACGCCCCGGCGAAACCCACGGCAACCCTGCAAGCGGCGAATCGGCAATTTCCCTTCGGCGTCGATCTGCGAAAACCTCTCGACGTGGAGAAATGGTTTAAAGGACGGCGCTCTTACAAACGCTGCGGGCACCACATTCCAACCGGAAAACCCCGATTTTCCGCCCTCGACAGAGAACCCCCGCCCTGCTCCCCTCGGCATCCGCAAACCCAAAAACCAATATGCCAAATTCATATGCCAACAACAGCCTCCGAGTTTGCGGGAGAGTAAGATGTTAGGCGTTGCTACGCGAGTCCTGTGAACGAGAGCCACCGAAAGCCGTCCCGAACTTGAACTCACACAATGAAGCCACGTCTACCAACGCTCATTCTCGCGGGTGTCGTCCTCTCTTGGCTGCCGTATCTTGGTCTCCAGATTTATTGGCAGCATCTCATCGCCACCGTTCCCGACGCAGCGCACGGCGAGCTTTCCGGCCCGGTGCAGTTCTTTCTTCCTGCGCTGCTTATTGTAGCCATTTTCCTTTCGGTCGCGCTCGTAGCGGGATTCCATTTCACTCGACCAGGCAGGACACCAAACTCCAAATGACCGCAACACCCTCCGAGTTTGCGGGAGAATAGGATGGCAGGCCGCATGAGCGCATCCATGTTCTTCATCGCATCACGGAAGACCGACGTTCATTTGCGCGATGTCGCGTCGGGAGTGTTCAGCGCACTCGGTGTCAGGGAGTGGGAGGAGCGCGACAGCTCGAATTACCCACCGGACGACCATTACTTCGCCGGTTACTGCGAAAACGCAGAGGTAACAATTTACGATGCCGACGACGAGCGGACGCCTGATTACCCATTCCGTGTTTCGGTCGAGGGTGCGAGTGGGCGCAAAGGTCCGGGCGTTATCACGACAGACGTTGCAAGTGTCGCCAGAGCGCTAGTCACAGGCGGCTTCACTGTGTTCGTTCCGTCAGGAGCATGGGAGCGGACCGACTGGGACGGAGAAGGGGAGGTGTATGCGGCCTAAACTTTTCTGAAGGCATCCGGGCGAAGCCGCAGTGTCATCACGGTTGTCGCGTCGTGTAAAAGGGCTTACAGCCCTCACGCGATCCACGGGGTCCGGATGATTTAGAAGGGTGGCGCTCCGGTAAATCGCTTTTCCCGCTCCGCTACCGCGCGACTTTCCAGCGCGTGTCGCGGTTGAGGACGATTTCCTCGGGCTTTACCTGGAAGCCGCATTCCGTGAGCAGATACGCGACGCCTTCCTTGGTGCTCATCGTATCGCGCAGATAGCGGGCGAAGAGTTCGACGTATTCTTTGTAGCTGTCGAGTTCCAGAAAGCCTTCGCTGACATACTTGGCCAGTTCCTGATCGTGGTTCTCGATGAGCTCGATGAGCGCCTTGCGCAGACGCGAACGCATGGCGGGATCGACTACGAGTTTGAAAGGACTCGCAGTAGGATCCGAGGGGACTTCGATAGGTTGCGGCACGGCGTCAGACATGGTGGCGACGGGTATCAGGCGGCGGGATGGGGTCAAGCCGCGCTATTTCAAAAACCTTCCCAAAATCGGGCGCAACTTCTCCGCTGTCTCCGCAGGCCATAGCGACCGGTCGGTGACGAGCGCGCTGTCGAGCGCACGATGCTCGGGCCAGTGGGCCTCGGCGGGAATGCGCGGAACCACACGGGCGAGGATCGCTTTGGCAGCGGCGGCGTTTGCGGTGAGATGGGCGATGACGGCGTCCGCGGTGACGGGCTCTTCCTCGATTTTCCAGCAGTCGTAGTCGGTGATCATCGCCATCGTGGCGACGGCGATTTCCGCTTCGCGGCAAAGCTTCACCTCGGCGAGATTCGTCATGCCGATGACGTCGAAGCCAAGCTTACGATTCGTCTCGCTCTCGGCGCGGGTGCTGAACTGCGGGCCGTCCATATTCACATACGTGCCGCCTTTGTGCATCGTGTATCCGGCGGCGCTGCCCTCTTCGTGGAGCAAGCGCTGGAGCGGCTCGCAGATGGGCTCGGCGAACGATGCGTGGGCGACGATGCCGCCCCCGAAGAACGTGTGGATCTGCGAAGTGCGGTCGAAAAACTGCGACGGCAAAACGACGTGGCACGGCGCGTACTGCTCCTGCAGCGAACCCACAGCGGTGACGCAAATGACGAAGCGCACGCCGAGCGAACGAAGCGCCCAGATGTTCGCGCGATGCGGCAATTCATGCGGCAGAATGCGGTGGCCGCGGGCGTGGCGGGGCAGGAAAAAGACGCGTCGTCCGGCGAGTTCGCCGCTGAAGATGGAGTCTGAGGGCGGGCCAAAGGGCGTCTCCACTTTGTGCTCCTCGATATGGGTGAGTCCGTCGATTTGATACAGGCCGCTGCCGCCGATGATTCCGATGTGTGCTGACATGCGGCGGATGAAAGCAGACGGAGCGGGCATTTGGAAAGCGAACTTGGCGGACGGGCTCCGGCGTGGGAGACTGACGCCTGCCATGAAACAGCTCACCGTCCTCGCGCCAAACAAGCCCGGTCAACTCGCCGCAATCGCCGAAGCACTCGCGGCCGGCGGTGTGAACATCGATCACTTCGACGTGGAGTCCCACGGGACCGACGGAATCATCGTGCTCACCGTGGATCGCTACGGCGACGCGCTCCGGTTGTTGCTGGATGCAGGATTCAAGGCCGTGACGCAGGACACACTGCTCGTCCGCCTCGACGACAAGCCGGGCGCGCTGGCGAAAATTGCAGTTCGTTTAAAAGACGCCGGGATCGATCTGCGCTCCATGCACATCGTCCGGCGCGAAGCGGGAGTAAGCATCGTGAGCCTCGTCGCCGATGACAACGCCCGTGCCGCCGCAGTCATCGGCGACGCGGTTATTGGCGCCACCACAGGGCACTAAAATGTTCTATCGTTCTTTAGGACGGATGGACTCGAAGTAGCGCTTGATGAGGAACCGCGAGCCGAGCGGGATCGACTCCTGAAGCACCGCCGCCTCGGCATCCGCAGAAGCGGCTTGATAGAGTTCGCGGTAGCGGCGTTTCGTCTTTTCATCGGCAGCCGGAGCAGATGGAACCATCGCGGAAAGGGATTCGCCGGTGCCGAGCTGACCCTTCGCCTGACTGTCCTTGCTGCTCTCGGCGGCCGCTGTCTGCTGCTGACCAAACGGATCTTTCGTTGTTCCCTTCTCGTCCTTGTCGCCGGGCTGTCCGGTTGGGAATTGCTCTCCTTTTTCCTCGGTGCCGGGCTGCGTGCTACCCGGTTCCTTGCCGCCGAAATTTGAAATGCGAATTTGTCCCTCGCCCTGTTCGTCGCCGCCCGGTTGCGGCTCGCCTTCAGCATCGTCATCGGCGGGACCTTCGTTGTTTTTGAGGTTCTGAAGAGCACCGAGCATTTTCTTGAGATCGTCGTCAGTCATCTCTTTTCCTCCGGCCTTCGGCTGGGGCTGTTGTTGCTCCTGTTTCTCTCCTCCCTTGCCGTCTTTTCCTTTTGCAAGCTTGCCCTGCTTTTGCAGCTCGTTCAGCGCCTGCGAGAGCTGTTGCAAAAGTTGTTGCCGCTCGCCGTTCGCGGAGGCCTGACGGGCATTGTCGCGAAGCTGCTCCATCTGTTTGGAGAGCTGCTCTTTTTGCTGTGAGAGATGTTCAAGAGCGCGCTCCAGGCTCTTTTCTGCTTGCTCGGCCGTCTCCGGATTTTTGGCGGCCTCATCGAGTTTTTTGGCGGCTTCGGCGAAATTGCCGCGCTTCATTTCCACGGCAGCTTCCTTCGTTTGCTCCTGCTGCGCAAGCGAGTCGGCGAGGGCCTTCAGCTCCTCCGGCGTCGCCGCGTGTTGCTGGCGCATTTCTTTCACGAGTTGCTCCAGTTTCGACAATTCGCGGAGCGCAGCTTTTTCCCCATCGCGTCCTTCCTTCGCCTCGGCGCGGAGCTGCTCAGCGGCCTGGCGCAGCCGCTCGGCGAGTTTGCGCGCTTCGTCTTCGGCGGCGGATTTTTTCTCGAGTTGTTTCGCGAGCGATTCGAGCTGCTGCACGGTTCCGGCCGTCTCACGCGTCGCCTTGTCCACGAGTGCGCGACGGCGCGATTCGTGCATGGTCGAATCCCAGACAAGCAACGCGATCATCACCACGGGAACGACCGTCCATCGCAACTCCGCTGGCGCCGCAACCGGAGCCGGGGGCTGTGCCTTGGCCGCAAACGCGCCGCACTCGGCAAGCGCCATGCTTTCGAAATCAGTCCGCGATTTTCGCTCAAGAAGATCCAGCGCGGTCACAAACCGATCGCGCGTATTCCAGAGCCGGTCCGCATTGCGCGCAGCTTCCCGGCGCGATGGCACGACCATGAGCGCCATGAGCGCGCCGCAAAAGAATCCTCCGGCAAAAGTCGGGATGAGAACCCAGAGTGCAACCGCGGGCAGCAACTCGGCACCGATGCGCAGCGTCTCCGTCGCCCACTTCCACGCAAAAATAGCGACGAGCACGACGAGAAAAAAAAGCGTCCACCGCGCCGACCAATGAAAGAAGTTCGACAGCATCATCCTCCACCGCAATGCGCGGAGTGCATTAAAGATGTGCTTCGAGTCTTGTGATTTCACTTCCGCACACGCTAGCCAACCCTTGCCGCTGCGCAATGTCCGACACGAGCTCCCTAATAGATTCGGCCCGCGCGGCCTTACCCTCCCAACATGAACGGTATCAGAATTCTCCTGTTCCTCTCGATTCTCAGCGGATGGTGTTTCGCGGATGAAAAGACCGCCCTCGCGACGGAGGTCCACCGAATCTTCGATGCTAAGTGTGTCGACTGCCACGGCAGCCATCTGCCGAAACCAAAAGGCAAATTTGGATGGGTGCTCGACCTTGAGCGCCTCGGAAAGACCACCAAATTCGTCACGCCGGGCGATGTCGCAGACTCCAAGCTTTACCAGATGGTCGAGGACAACGAGATGCCCGGCGAAGACGCCGATGTTCCGCCGCTCACGCCCGCCGAATTGAAGACCGTCGCAGCGTGGATTAAGGCGGGAGCCCCGGGAATCCCCGGCGAAGTGTTCGCCGCCGCACCGGCCCCGGAAGTGAAGAAGAAGCGTCCGTTTTTCACCCGCCTCCTCGCATGGGTCGGCAAGTTTCACCCGGCGTCCACGCACCTTCCGGTCGGGCTGCTACTTGCCGCCGTGCTTGCCGAGGGTATCGCTTGGTTTTTCAAAAGGGAGGAATGGCTGCTAGTCGTGAGATTCCTCGTAGTCGTGGGCGCTGCGAGCGCGCCGATGGTTGCGACGCTCGGCTGGCTGGTGGCGAAGTTCGATAATCATACCGACACGATCACGGAATGGCACCGCTGGCTCGGTGTTACCACCGCTGGTTGGGCAATCGTTTGCGCGGTGTTGGTTTGCTCCTCCGAATGCGAAGAAGGCTCGCCGGAGCGAAAACGGTTTCGCGGTGCGTTGCTCCTCGGCGCTTTGCTGGTTTCGGTCACCGGTTTTCTGGGCGGTCTCGTGACGTTTGGTACGGACCACTATCATTGGTAAACGGCACGCGACGGCGCACCTGCGGATATTTAGTTTGCGGAATTGTGACATTCGGGCGACATCCCCTGAGTTATTCCGACATCAATTTCTATGAAGAAAATCCTCTTGGCACTCCTTTCATCGTTCGCGGTCGCTTCGGCCGCGCCCGTCATCAATGAATTCGTCGCGGAAAATCAGCACGGGCTGACCGACGCAGACGGCTCTCATTCGGACTGGGTGGAGATCTACAATCCCGATCCGACGCCCGTAAATCTGACCGGCTATTTCCTCACGGATGACTCGCTCGTGCCCACGAAATGGGCGTTTCCGGCGGTGACGCTGAATTCGGGGCAGTTTCTCGTGGTGTTCGCTTCGGGGAAAAACCGCGCGGTCGCGGGGGCGGAGTTGCACACGAGTTTCTCGCTCAACTCGGCGGGTGGTTATATCGGGCTGGTGCAGTCGCCCGGCGCTGGGGCGGTGTCGGCATTTACTTATACGAAGCAGCGCGACGGCTACAGCTACGGCATCTCACGGACACAGGGAAATGCGAACCTCATCGGCGGGGTCACGCCGACGTACCTCGTGCCCGCAAACGCTGGCGCGCTGCCTGCAAATTGGAATGCGGTGACGACGACGGGCGGCACTTGGACCACTGGGACGACGACGGGCGGAATCGGCTACGACACCGCACCGCCGCCGGCCGCGACCACAAACGCCGCGCGCCTCGCCGGCTCCGTGGCGACGCAGTCGAGCGAACTTCCGGGGTACCCGGCCCCCAACGCCACTGACGGCGCGACAAACAACTTCACCCACACAAACGGCGCGCCGTCGGACCCGAATCCTTGGTGGAAAGTCACGTTCCCAAGCGACCAATCGCTTTCGAGCATTCTCATCTATAATCGCGGCGACGGCTGCTGCGGCGGACGTATGCGCGACATCACGGTGCAAGTTCTCGATGCCGCTGAGACGCCGTTGTGGACCTCGGCGCTTCTGAACCCGAACAATTCGCTGAACAACCCGGCTACGCTTTCACTCGATCTGATCGGACTCACCGGCGGAACGGTGACCGGGCGAAAACTCAAGATTACCCGCACGGGAAATCCGGCGCTCGGCGGCGCGCACGATAGTTACACGCTCTCGCTCGGCGAGGTCATCGCCACGGCCAGCACCGCAGGCGGGCCGACTCCCGATTTCAACATCGCGCCGGGCGGCGTTGCGTCGCAGAGCACGACAGGCGCGGGTGCCGCAGGCAATGGAAACAACAATAATCTCACCGACTTCACGCACACCGTCGGCGGTGATGCGAACCCGACGTGGACGCTGAACCTTAACGGGCGGAAAAAGCTGAACAACGTCACGATTTACAATCGCTCAAGTTGTTGCGGCAGCCGAATGCGCGACATCCGCGTGACCGTGCGAGATTCGGATAATACGACCGTTCTTTACACCTCGCCGCTGCTAAATCCGGAGAATACCGGCTACGCGTATCCAAACGGCCCGGCGACGCTTTCGCTTGATCTAGCCACACTCTACGGCGGTGCAGTGGTCGGGCAATACATCGAGATCCAGCGCATCCCTGATCCTGATTTGAGCGGCAGCTCCGGGCAGGGAAATGCAGACGAGGCCAGCGTGCTTTCGCTCGGCGAAGTCGTGGTGAGCGGAAATGATTTCACCAGCTACGTGCAACTCATCGGCACAGACGTGAAGACGCCGATGTATAATGTGAACACGTCCGCGTTTGTGCGGTATCCATTCACGGTCGCGGCAGGCACGGTGTTCGATACGCTGAAGCTCATCGCGCGATACGACGATGGCTTCGTGGCCTACATCGACGGCGTGAAAGTCGCTGAGGCCAATGCGCCCGCATCGCCTGCATGGAACTCCGCCGCGACGGGCGGCGACCGCTCGGATACGCTCGGCACGCGCTTTGAAGTGATTGATCTGGCCTCGCGCATTTCGCTGCTCACAGCGGGGAATCACGTGCTCGCGATTCAGGGGATGACGTCGGCGGTGAACGATCCGGATTTCCTTTTCCACGCACGACTGGAGGCGACTTCACAGACCATCAACACCTTTGCCAGCCACCTCAGTTTCCCGACGCCGGGCGGGCACAATTTTTCGCCGTGGTATCTCGATTTTGTCGGCGACACTTCGTTCTCGGTGAAGCGCGGCTTTTTCACCACCGCACAATCGGTGACCGTCACCTGCCTGACCGCGGACGCGCAGATTTACTACACGACCAACGGAAACGAACCCACGCCGCTGAACGGCACGCTTTATACAGCGCCGATCAATGTCGCGGCGACGACAGTGCTCCGCGCGCGTGCGTTCAAGACCGATTGGGTGCCGTCGAATACGGACACACAAACGTATCTTTTCCTCGCCGACGTGCTCACCCAGCAGCCGACCGGAACACCGCCCGCGGGCTGGCCGACGAGCCCGATTCTTAATGCGGCAGGCACGAACCAAGTGATGGTTTACGGCATGGACCAAAACGTCCGATCGCTCTACGGCGACGCCGGAATGCTTTCGGCGCTCACGCAGATTCCGACTATCTCGATCGTTACCGACCAGGCGAATCTCACTCACCCGACGACGGGCATTTACGCAAACGCCTACGGCCACGGCGAGGATTGGGAGCGGGCCGCGAGCATCGAGTGGCTGGACTCCACGAAGCCCGCTGGATTCCAGGGCGAGTTTCAGCACGACTGCGGCCTGCGCATTCGCGGCGGATACAGCCGCAACGCACAGTATGCGAAACACAGTTTCCGCATCTACTTCCGCGACAGCTACAGCGTCGGGAAGCTCGACTACCCGATTTTTGGCGACGCCGGAACGAGCGAGCACGACGTGATCGACCTCGCGAGCAGCCAGAATTATTCGTGGGTGCTGGGCGACGGAAACGACACGATGATTCGCGACCCGTTTGCGCGGCAAACGCTCATCGACTGCGGCTCACCCGGCTCGCGGACGAAGTATTTTCACCTCTACCTCAACGGCATTTACTGGGGCCTGTATTGGTTTGATGAGCGCCCGAGCGCGGGCTACGGCGAGGCTTACTTCGGAGGCAGCAAAGACGACTGGGACATCGTGAAAACCGGCAATCACGTCGCAGGATTCACCACCGAGGCGACCGACGGATACTTTGACCAAATGCCGAATCCCGCAGGCGGAACGATGAACGCGCCGTGGCGGGAATTGTGGAACAAACACCGCGCATTCGCCACCGCGCCCGGCGTGACGCAGAGCGGCAACCCTGACCTCGCCGCCTACTACAACATGCTCGGTCGTAATGCCGACGGAACGCGTAATCTTGCGCTGCCCGTGCTGGTGAATGTGGACAGCCTCATCGACTACATGCTGTGCATTTTTTACACCGGCGACGGCGATGCACCGCTCTCGTCGTTCCTCGCAAATGACCGCGCGAACAACTGGTTCGCCATTCGCAGCCGGACGAACGACCTCGGCTTCCTCTTCATCAACCACGACGCCGAGCACACACTCGGAACCGGCAACTCGCAGAACGACCGCACCGGCCCATTCAACGGGGGCAACCAGACGAACTTCGCGTATTCGAATCCGCAGTGGATTTTCCAGGACCTCGCGTTCAGCCCCGAGTTCCGGATGCGCGTCGCAGACCGCGCGCACAAGCATCTATTCAACGGCGGCGCGATGACACCCGCCGTCGCGCAAGCCCGCATGGACGCGCTCTCCGCGAAGATCAATCTCGCCGTGCGCGGCCACTCGATGCGCTGGGGCGACACCGCGCGGACGCCTGCATACAACGCGACTGACTGGCAGAACGCGGTCACCGGTGCGCGCAATTATCTCACGAACCGACACACGACCATCGTGAGCCAGCTCCGCGCATTCAACCTCACGACCTCGTATCCCGACGCGAGCGCGCCGCTTTACCCGCTGACCACCGCGCCGGTATTTTCGCAGCACGGCGGAAACGTCGCGGGCGGCTACAGCCTCACGATCACCGCACCGGCAGGCACCATTTATTACACTACAAACGGCACCGATCCTCGCGCCATCGGCGGCGCAGTCGCTGGCACGACTTACAGCGGCGCAGTCGCCCTCACGCAGCCCGCGACCACCGTAAAAACACGCGCCCGCAGCGCAGGCGGCGAATGGTCCGCACTCACCGAGGCGACGTTCTTCGCCGACGTCGTTCCCGCTTCAAACGCAAACATCGTCTTCAGCGAAATCCATTATCATCCCGCAAACCCGGCGCCGCCCGACACGACGGACAGCGATGAGTTTGAGTTTCTCGAACTCATGAACGTCAGCGCGAGCAGCGTGAACCTCACCGGTGCGTATTTTGCGACCGGCATCGACTACACATTCCCGACCACCGTTCTGGCTCCGGGCGCTCGTCTGGTGCTCGCTCGGAACAGCGCGAAATACACCGAACGCTACGGCGGCGCGGCCTACGGCATCTACACCGGCAGGCTCAGCAACAGCGGCGAGAATCTCACACTTCGCGCACCGGATCTGGTAACCGACATCCGCGTTTGCAGCTACTCGGTCATCGCGCCGTGGCCGACGGAGCCCGACGGCTTCGGCCCATCGCTCGTGTTGAAAAACCCCGCGACAAATCCAAATCACAGCCTCGCTGCAAGCTGGCGGGCGAGCGCAAGCGTAACACCAGGCGGCACCGACTTCACGGGCTACGCCGCGTGGAAAACCGCAAACGGCATTTCCAGCGACAACGACGACAGCGACGGCGACGGACTTGCCGCGTTGCTCGAATACGCCCTGAGCGGATCGCCTACGGCAGGTTCGCTCGCGCAACTCCCGACTACCGTGCGCAACCCGGATGGGACGTTCACCTTCACCCTCCGCCGCGCTCTCGCAGCCGACGACGTGGTTCACACCATTCAGGAAACGAGCAGTCTGTCCGTGCCGTTTGCTCCGTCGGCGGCAACGCTGCTCAGCCGCACGGCATCGGGCGGTGTGGAGACGTTCGTTTATACAATCCCGGCGAGCGCAGATGCGCAGCGCTTCTTCCGCGCGCACCTCCAAGTGCCGTGAGTTTTGGTGCTATTACCGGGTCAGAAACCGGGTAAACAACTCCACATGGCTACATACGTTTACGAAACCATCCCGAAAAAGGCCGGTCAAAAGCCGCGCCAGTTTGAAATCGAGCATAAGATGAGCGATCCAGCGCTCACGCACGACCCGAAGACGGGCGAGCCAGTCCGGCGTCTCATCGTCGGCGGGAGTCTTATCACGCGCGGCACGAGCATCCTCTCGATGAACCGCCCAAAGCGGCGCTGAAATCTTTCGCTACTGTAAGGATAGCGCCGGTTGCCATTTGGGCTGGCTAGGGCATATTGCGGGGCTCTCATGCCCCGTATTTTTCGCGCAATCGTCACTTCCGTCATCCTCGCCAGCTCTGCTCAAGCCGGCGTGGTTATCAATGAAATCATGTACCGTCCGGGGACGACGGTTCCGTTCACCGTGGAGAATACGGCGACGGAGTTCATTGAGCTCTACAATACCGACACGGCATCGGTGAACATTGGTGGCTGGGCGCTGACCTTCGGTGTGAGCTATACTATCCCCGCAAATACGATCATTGCGGCGAATGGCTATGCGGTGATCGCGGCGAATCCTGCGGCGCTTCAAGCACGGTATGGAGTTGCCGGAGCTCTCGGGCCGTGGTTGGCGGGATCGGCCCTCTCGAATGGGGGCGAACGTGTCCGCCTTTCAAAGCCAGGCTTGGCACCGGGCTCATTCGACAAAGTTGATGACGTGACCTACGCCAGCGAAGGGGACTGGGCGCCGCGGGTTAGAGAAACGACGTTCAACGGATATGACTGGAGTTCCACGGCAACGTCCGGCGGCAATTCCATCGAGCTTCGCAATGCAGCGCTGAGCAACGACAACGGACAGAATTGGTCCCCATCCACTGCCGGTGCGGGCGCAACACCCGGCGCGGCTAACTCCGTTGCGACTGCGAATATCGCGCCCATTATCAAGGCCGTGAAGCACTCTCCAGCGGTGCCCAAGACGACGGACCCTATCCGAATTACTTGCGAATTGAACGACGAAACGGCCCCCGCCAGCCTGACTGCAAATCTCAAATGGCGGAATGCGACCACCACAAATCCACCCACCTTTACGACGACGGTGATGGCCCATGAAGGGAGCGGAAAGTTTGGAGTCACACTGCCTGCTCAGGCGACAAACCTGACCATCATCGAGTTTTATATCGAGGCTACCGATGGCACGGGGACACGGACTTTTCCTGCTGCTGTCGGCGCCGAAGGGCAGGTGGCCAACTGCAATATCCAGGTGAATAACGAGGTGCGCACGGCGACGGACACTTACTACGATCTCGTGCTGACGGGGGCGGAGAGCGCGACGCTGAACAGCACTCAGGCGAGCGATAGTGCGGGGAACAAAATTGACCGGCAATTTAATATCACGTTCATCAGTTCCCGAGCCGGGGAGACGCAGGTTCGCTACCGCAGTTCGGTGCGGTTTCGAGGGAATAGCAGCCGCGGCTACACGGTGGGTGGTGTCTATTTCAAACCGCTGCGAATCTCGATTCCGAACGATGACACGCTGAATGGGTTAACGGATTTTGCGATCAATCCACGCACTTCATTCACGCAGTATTTCGGCAATCGAGTGTTGCTTGCATGCGGGCTGCAAGCGCCGGATACGCTGCCGGTGGAGCTTCGGCGCAATGGGGTGGAGCTGGCGAATTTCTCGACCTCCAATGGCGCAACTCCTGACCACGGGAAATGGTGCCGCGTGGAGGAGTTCAACGGCGACTTTGCCAGCAATCACTTCCCGGAAGCGACGGGTGGCAATTTGTACAAAAAGGGCCGGCCGGATGAGTTTTGGCGAACGGGAGCGGCAGTACCCGCGACGCCGGACGGGCTGCTGGATGGGTGGAGCAAACAGAACAATTCCGCTGCGAATGATTGGAGCGATTTGACGAACTTCTTCGCCGTGGTGCAGGCGGCGACGGCTCCCCATTTTACGGGAGCGACGGCTGGAGATGTGAATAGCGGGACTTGGAGCGGCACTGCGTTCGACGCCGGGCAAATCACCCAGCTTGAGACGGTGGCGGATCTCGACCAATGGGCGCGGTGGTTTGCAGCGATGACAATCCTTCAGGATAACGAAACCAATATCTCCAACGGGCAGGACGACGACTACTCGATCTACTTTGCACCTGGTGCGCAGGGGCAGCGGAGACTATTTCTCGTGCCACACGATCTCGATACGATTTTTGGTCTTGGCGACCAACCTCTTGCGTCCAATGCACGAGGCCTTTACGACATGACAGCGGAGAACTCCGTCTTCAAGACGCTGCTCCCGCTCATCGGCAACAGCATCTCCACGGGCAATGCGGGGTTTCGCCTGAAATATCACACCGCGCTGCGGGAGTTGCTGGGCACGGTGTTTGAGCCGACGACTTTCAATGCGATGGTGGACCAACACCTCGGCAACTGGATCCCGGCGCAGACAATAGCGAACATGAAAGCGTTCGTGAGCACGCGACGCTCGCACTTGCTGGACCTCCTTCCGGATGGCGTCGTCGATGGCAACGCAGCGTCGGCGATTACTCCGCCGACGGCGACCTCCACGCCGACCCTCGCGGCGAGCGGTGCGGGTGTGGTCATCCACGAAGTCCTCGCGAGAAATACGACCGCCTATACGAACGGCGCGACGCATCCCGATGTCATCGAATTGCGGAACCTCGGCGCAACGACCGTGGATATTTCCGGCATGACGTTGTCTGACGATCCGACGGTGCCCGCGAAGTTCGCAATCCCCGATGGCACGACGCTTGCCGCCGGGCAGATTCTCGTGGTTCACGCCGACTCCGCCATCGCTGAGGCGGGCTTGCATGCGGGCTTTCAGCTCGACCAAGACGGCGACGACGTCTTCCTCTACGCCAGCGTTGCGAATGGCGGGGCGTTGGTTGACTCGGTCGCATTTGGCGTCCAGGCGGACAATCTTTCCATCGGCCGCACGGGTGCCGCGCTGAATACTTGGGCACTTTGCACGCCGACGATCGGCGCCGCGAATACTGCCGTCGCAGCGTTGGCATCTCCCGCGCTGCTGAAGATCAACGAGTGGGGGCCGAATCCCGATTACCTACTCAGCAGCGACTTTGTGGAAATCTATAACCCATCCGCGCAACCCGTGCCGATTGGCGGGATGCGGGTCACGGACGAAGCGATCAATTACCCATCGCGCCACGTTTTCCCGACATTGAGCTTTATCCCAGCGAATGGCTTTTTGCGTCTCAATGCGCGGGGCGGCTCCGCTTCGGTAAGCAACGCGACGGAGCTCGGGTTTTCCTTGAACTCGACCTTCGGCAGCATCGTGTTTCTGGGGGCAAACGGCACGGCGGTGGACAACGTTCCCGTCATCGGCCAGCCGCGTGATACGTCCATGGGCCGCTCGCCGGATGGCGGGGCAACGATTGTGCAGTTCTCGCTCCCGACCAATCCTCCAACGCCCGGCGCATCGAATATCGCACCGCCTGCGGGCGTGCTGAGTGTCATCAATAAACTCCGCGTCACCGAGTTGCTTTTCCGCCCGAACGAACTGGAGTTTGTCGAACTACAAAACACCGGCAGTTCGACGCTCGACCTTTCGGGAGTTCAGTTCACTGCGGGCATCGGTTACACGTTTGATTCCGGTGTGATGCTCCTGCCGGGTGCCTACATCGTCGTGTGCAAAGACCGCGCGGCTTTCCTCGCGCAGTACGGCAACAGCGTTCCGCTTGCGGCGGGCGTATTCACAGGAACGCTGGATAATGCAGGCGAGTCCGTTGCTTTTCAGCCTGCTGCACCTTGGAACATCAATGTGCTGAATTTCTCTTACAAGTCGGACTGGTTCGTCGATGCGACGAACAACCACAGCTATGTTTCCGTGGCGCCTGCGACGACAGCGGCTCGCGATTGGAGCGAGAAGGATTCGTGGCGGCTTTCCAGCGTGCCGCTCGGCACACCGGGCACTCAGGAGCCTCCCGTCATCACCAGCGCACTCTCCGCTTCTGCGAGTTTGAACGGTGCGTTTTCGTACCAAATCACTGCGACGGATAGCCCGACCTCCTACGATGCGAGCGGCCTGCCGGTCGGCTTTCAAATCAATACGGCGACGGGAATCATCGATGGATCAACGAACGCCGGGGGCATTTATAATGTGACCATCTCCGCCACGAATGGCGGCGGCACAGGCTCTGCGATCCTTGTGCTCTCGGTCGCGGTGAACGGCCCGCCGAGTTTTACCAAGGGTGCGAACCAGTCCGTTTCGATGGACAGTGGATCGCGTACAATCACGGGCTGGGCCACGGCGATCAGTGCTGGTCCGCCTTCCGAGAACGGACAGATCGTCACGTTCGCCGTTTCTTCCGACAATACCGCCCTGTTCAGCGTGCAGCCCGCGGTTTCCAACAACGGGAGCCTCACATTCACGCCCGCAGTGCACGCCACGGGCACGGCAAACGTCACTGTCACTGCAATGGACAATGGCGGAACTGCCGGTGGTGGCACGGACACAAGCGCGCCGCAGTTTTTCAGCATCACGATTCAGACGAACAAGGCACCGTCTTTTGTAAAAGGCGGAAACCGCACGTCCGGCGATTCGATTGGTGCGGTGACGGTCAACGGATGGGCCACGGTCATTTCGCCGGGTGCGGGTGAGAGCGGACAGACGGTGAGTTTCTCGGCAACCAATGATAACAACGCGCTCTTCTCCACGCAGCCCGCGGTGAGCAGCACCGGCACGCTCACTTACACCGTAGCAGGAATGGGCGGAGTCGCCACCGTCTCGGTCTCAGCGATGGACAACGGCGGGACTGAAAACGGCGGGGTGAACTCCAGTGCAGTGCAAACGTTCACAATCACGATCGTCGGCGTAAACAATGCGCCGTCATTCACCGTCGGGCCAAATGTCTCGGTCCGTCATAATGTCGGCGCGCAATCCATCCTTGGCTGGGCTACCGATATCAGCGCAGGTCCGCCGGATGAGAGTTCGCAGACAGTCTCGTTTAGCTGCACCAACACGCAGAACAATCTGTTCACCACGCAGCCGTCGATTTCGCCGGGCGGCGTACTGGCGTTCACGCCCCATCCGGTCAACAGCGGCACGGCGACGGTCACGGTCACGCTTCAGGATAGTGGCGGCACGCTGGATGGCGGCGTCGATACCGTGACGAAGCAATTCACGATCACCACGCGCGCCGTGAACGATCCTCCATCGTTCACGCCGGTCTCCACGCAGATTTCCGTCGGCGTGCGCACGGTGTACGGGCAGCAATTCACGTCGGCGATCTCCGCAGGGCCGCCTGACGAAGTGGCGCAGAGCGTTTCCTTCCAGCTATCCAACAGCCGGCCCGACCTCTTTACCTCCGCGCCCGCTCTGCTTCCCGGCGGCGTGCTGTCATTCACGGCCGGCACCACCGTCGGCACCGCCGTCTTCACGATCAAGGCCAAGGATAACGGCGGTGTGGACGACGGCGGCGTGGATGAAAGCCCGTCGATCCAGGTGACGGTCCGCATTTCATCGGCGCTCGAGGCGATTGGAAACTACTACGCGCTCGTCGAGCCCGCAGGGACAAACGCGCGGACTAATGAAAACGCCGGCTTCACAAAAATCACCCTCGCCAAAGGCGGTGCATTCTCCGGAGCGATTGTCATGGGCGGCCAGAAGTTCCCGCTCAAAGGAAAGACGACCGACACGGGCGTGATCACCTTTTCGAGCACCGGCAACAGCTCGATCGTGCTCGACCGCAAAGTCGGCGCCGACCTCATCCTCGGGCTGAGCATCCAGATCGGCGAGGTGCCGTCTTTCAAAGCGACGATCAAACCGGCCGGCGTTTCGTCCTACGCAGGCTTCACCGCCACGCGGTCCATCTACGACGGCAAGACCGCACCTGTCCCGGCGACACTGCTCGACCCTCTCACGGACAAGGGCAAACACACCGCTGCATTCCTTGCGCTCGCCGCTCCGAACCAGGGCCTCAGCGCCGTGCAGTTCCCGCAGGGCGACGGCATCGGCGAACTCGTGATTTCCAAAAAAGGCGACGTAAAGATGAAAGGCAAACTCGCCGATGGCAGTTCGTTCTCGATGGCTTCGTCCCTCCTCGCGGGCGACACGATTCCGCTCTACGTGCCGCTTTACGGCGGGAAAGGCTCGCTCTCAGGCGTGGCGACAGCGCGCTCGCAATCGACCTCTGATATCGATGGCAGCGGATTCTTTTGGTCCCGCCCGTCCATCGCAAAACCACTCCACGACGGCTGGCCCGCGGGCATCGCCGTCGATCTTCTCGGCGCAAAGCTGCTCCCGAAAGCCACGCCGCTTTTCCCTGCGTTGACCGCCGGCGACGCAGACGGCAATGCCGCCGTGGACCTCAGCGACGCAACGCTCGGCATCAAAGCCGTCAACGTGGATGCGAAAAACAAAGTCGTCGTCATCACTCCCGCCACCGACAAGCTTAAGGTCGGCGCTTCCGCATCGTCGGGAAAATGGAGCGGCTCATTTGCCTCTCCCACCACCGGCAAGGCGGTGAAATTCTCCGGCGTGATTCTGCGCAAAGCAGGCTTCGCGACCGGCTACTACCTCGACGGAATCCCCGGCGGCGGCGTGCGCTTTTCACCGGCTCCTTAAGGCTATTTATTGGTGAGCGGCCAGATGATGGGAATCAGGATCAGCATCACGATGCTGAGCACCGCGGTGAGCCCGCTGCCGACCTTCACGAAATCGCGGAATCGATATTTGCCCGGCGCATAGACGAGCAAACAGGACGGCTCAAACGGCGTGATGAAGGAAACTGACGCCGCAAGCATCACGGCCATCGCGAAGCTGTGTTGATTCGCCCCGAGTTGCTCGGCGGCCTTGATCGCGACTGGAAGGACGACCAGCGCAGCGGCGGCGTTCGACATCGGCTGCGTGAGAAGAACGGTGAGCGCAAAAAAACCGGCCATCACGAACCACGGCCCCATCCATCCGGTGAGGCTGATGACTCCGTTTGCGAGGAAATCTGCGGTTTGCGTGGCCGTCATTGCCTTTCCAAACGCGGTCATTCCGCCGATGAGAACAATGAGTTTCCAATCGACGAATTCGTATGCCTTTTCCACGGAGATCGCGCGGATCGAAACCGTGATCACTGCGGCGATCAAGAACGCGACGCTGACTGGCAGCGGCCCCCAGCCCTTCGCGCCGGGGAATATTGGAAGCGTGCTGGCCGCGATGGCGGCGGCGAAGATCGCAACAGTGCGGAGACCGAGCTTCGGATTGTAGGTCGTCGGCTTCACTTCATCGAGAAGCGACAGGCCGAACTTTTCCCGTGCGTTGGTGACAGCCTCTTCCGGGCCCTGGATGAGGAGCACGTCGCCCGACCGCAGAGGAACTTCGCCGATACTCTCCACGAGCGATGTGCCGTGACGGTAGATAGCGAGGACGGTGATGCCGTATTTCGCGCGAAAGTCGGCTTCACGCAGTGTGCGTCCGTTCACTTCGCTTTGAAGGGTGACGAGCATTTCCGCGATGCGAAACTTTGCACCTTTTAAGGCGAGGTCGCCGAGCTGGGATTCGGCTTTGATCTCGATGCCTTCGATGCGTTTCACCTTCATCAGGTTCTCCACTTTCCCCTCCACGAGGAGGACGTCGCCTTGCTCCAACACGACCCGGGAGTCGGGGAGCAATTGTTCCGTCCCTCGGATGACTTTCAAAATGCGGAACTCGAGAATGCTCAGGTCGCAATCGTAGCTCCGCTGCCCGATGAGCGGGGAGTTGGGCATGATGATGATCTCGCTGAGATACTCGCGGATTCCATAGTTTGCTGTGAGGCTGTCGTCCGCGCGGGCAACGAGCTGTTTTCGCCCGATGAACATCATGTAGAGGATTCCCACAAAGCAGATCACAAGACCGATGGGCGTGATTTCGAACATGCGCAGCTCGGTCATTTTGTGGTCCTTGAAATACTGATTCACCGCGATGTTGGTGGACGTTCCGATGAGTGTCGTCGTGCCGCCAAGGATGCTGGCAAAGGCGAGCGGCATGAGGATTTTCGACGGGTTGATGCCGGAACGCCTGGCGAGAACCACGGTCGCCGGGGCAAACATGGCAGTGACGGTGGTATTGTTCATCACCGCAGAAACGCTGCACGCGATGAGCATGAGCATGAATATGGTGCGGGCCTCGCTGCCGCTCCCGAGTTTCATGATGCGACCGCCGACAAGATCGAGCACACCGGTGGCCGTGAGCGCTCCGGAGATGACAAATATGGCGGCGAGGGAGATGACGGCTTCGCTGCTAAATCCGCTGTATGCCTGCTCCGGCGACAGGATACCGCTGCAAACGAGCGGAATGAGGATGCAAAAGGTGATGATGTCCACGGTCACCTTTTCCATCGTGAAGAGGATGATCGCGAGGGCGAGCAACGCCAGTACAAACCCGATCTTCCAGCCGGAAGCGCCAGCGGGAAGTGCGAATATCGCAGCGAAGATGGGTGTGAGCCCGTGAATCATTCCGAGGGATGAGAGCGTCGGCAGGGGAATCCGACAAGGTGCAAGTTCGCCGCCGGGCGACTCAGTTCGGGTCCTCTTTATCGGAAGCGCACCAGAGGATGTTTCCGGCATCCCCGGAAGCCCATTTGATTCGGAGACCTGCGCTATTGTCGAGAACCTGCGCCGCTTTGACCGGCTCCACGTGACCGTCTGCAAAAACGAGCATCCCGCTATCGTTCCAACGGGTTACGAACTGCTTGGCGCTGGCTTTGCAGTCGTCGCCGTCGTACGATTTCATTCCTTCGATGGGGCGATTTTCGCCTTTTATGCCTCGTTCGAGGAGCACGACGGTGCGCGATGGGTTCGAGAGCTGGCCCATTTTTACCCGCGGCTTTTCTTTCGATGGAGCGTCCTTGGCGGCTGGATCCTTTGGTTCCTTGCGGTGGAGTTTTGTGTTGTATGCGATCGGGTAGTGGGGCTTGCGCATGTGGGTCTTCGGGTAGTGAACCCCCACGAAAGAAAGGAGACTTTCCTTCGCGTAAAAGCCCGTGAAGTTGCCTTCCTTTACGTAGTCGCCCGTGCCCTTTACTCCCACCGCACGCGGGATGGCGTTGAACCATGCATCGTCGGCATCGGGTTGCGCGGCTGCATCCCAGCCCGAGTCACCGCTGTCCGGCTCTTCCTTCGGCAGCATGTTTTCGTGCGCGTTGATATACTGGGTCAGGCCGTTGCCCAGTTGGTTGCACTTTTGAAGCGCCGCAGCGCGATTGGCTTTGCTCTTGGTGGCCTGCCAAACGGTCGAGCCGATTACGGCGATGATGATGATGATTGCGGCAACGACGAGCATTTCCATGAGGGTGAAAGCGGAGCGTCTCGAGATGGAAGGAAGTGTCATGTGTAGTTGATGCGCAAATCGATAGACAACCCCGCGTCGAACGCAATGCAGAATCACGACTTTACCGCTTCGTCATTCGTCGCTCAAACAATCTCCACCGGACACTTTGGCAGCGCGTTCAGGAACTTCTGCCCGTAGCTCTTTGTCAGGATGCGAGGATCGAGAATCACGACGATTCCTTTATCGCTCTTCGTGCGAATGAGCCGCCCGACGCCCTGGCGGAGTTCGAGGATCGCCTCAGGGAGCGAGTAGTCGCCAAATGAGTTTCCACCGGCGGCCTCGATGGCCTCGAGCCGGGCTTCGACGAGAGGCGTATCCGGGACTGCAAACGGCAGTCGAGTGATGATGACATTGCTCAGCGCATCGCCGGGCACATCGACACCGCTCCAAAAGCTCTTGGTGCCGAAGAGGACGTGTTTTTGGTCGCGCTTAAACTCGGCGATGAGCCGCGTGCGGGAAAGTCCTTCGCCCTGCACGAGCAGCTTCCAGTCGTGCTTTTCGTCGAACGCCTCGCGGCAAAGCGCGGCGATATTGGTCATCGTGCGGTAACTCGTGAAGAGGACAAAGGCGCGTCCGTCGGTGAGCTGGATGAACTCTTCGATACGCCGTGCGAGCGCCTCCTCATAGCCCTCGTCGCGCGGGTCGGGCATCTTTTTGGTGACGTAGAGCCGCATCTGCCGCTCATAGTCAAATGGCGAGCCGACCTGCTTGCCCACAGCGTCCTCAGCCCCGATGCGTTTGCGAAAGTAGTCGAGATTTTCCCCGCCGATACTGAGCGTCGCGCTCGTAAGAATGGCCGTATGTGCATCGCGAAAAAGCAACGCGCGGAGATGCGCGGCGACATCAATGGGCGCAGCGTGAAGATTGTGAAAATTGCCCGTCTTTCCGGTCTGCTCGACCCAATAGACGTATTCCTCCGCGTCCTGTTTCAGGAACGTGGCGAGGCTGCTGCGGGCATCGCGAATCTTGCGCCCGAGGTCTTGCAACTCGGCTTTCGTGATATCGTCGTCAACGGCTTTGAGCGTCTGGACGACGATGGTTTGCAGCTTGGTGAGTTCGGCGCTGAGCGTGTCCGGTACAAAGTCCGGGTTCCGCACACGAAACTCCTTCCCCTTTTTGAAGTCGGCAGTGGTGCCGACTTTGTCAAAGAAAGTGTCCGCTTTATCCATCGTATCCGTAACGGCACGAACGCCCTCCGAGTTCCGTAAAATTTGGAAAAGTCCCTTTTTCGTCTTCGGGTTATAGAGCCGCTGGAGCGCGTAGCGCAGGCCGTATTGAGAGACGTTGAGGCCGATCATTTTCGACGCAACACTCTCGATCGTGTGAGCCTCGTCGAAGATCACGAAATCATTCGCGAACAAGTATCCGCTCGCATCCTCCTCGGCCTCGGCGGCGCTGCCGAGCGAGAGGAAAAAGAGTGTGTGGTTCAGCACCACAACGTCCGCCGAAATGAGTGCCTTGCGCACGCGCTGATAGTGACACTTCGGATTTGTGCCGCAGCTCTTCGTCGTGCAGATGTGGGGCTCGCTGCACACCTGCGCCCAGACTGCGGAATCGGGCTCCACAGCGAGGTCTGAGAGCGAGCCATCCTGAGTCGTCTGCGCCCATTCCCAGATGCGCTTCAGCTCCTCGATTTCCGGCCCGGAGAAAAGCTCTCCGCTCTGCTGCATCGCTCGTTCGAGGCGGGTCGGGCAGACGTAGTTTGCGCGTCCTTTCCACAGCATCGCGGTGAAGCCATCCTCGCCGATGAGGTCCGCCAGCACTTTGCGAACGATGGGGATGTCTTTGTAAACGAGCTGCTCCTGCAGATTGATTGTCTGCGTGGAGATGATGGCTTTCTTGCCTTTTTCCTTCGCCCACAAGACCGCCGGGATGAGGTAAGCGAGCGATTTCCCAACGCCCGTGCCCGCTTCCACGACGAGGTGTTTTTCGTCCACCAGCGCCAAGGCCACGGCGACCGCCATCTCCTGCTGCTCGTTGCGTTGCTCGAAATTGGCAGCCTGCCCGAGCAAGCCTTCCGGCGAAAAAATGCGCCGGATTCGCTCGGGAAAATCAGATACAGTACCGCCGCCGATGGAAATCACGCCTGGCGATTACGCGCTGCGCGCCGTGTCCGCAAGCGCAGCCTGCCCGAATTTCGTGATCGGGAGCCAGCTACGGTTCGCCGATCTCTGGTTTTGCAACGACCGTCGCCGACGTGAGCGCGGCGCGTGTGAGGATTTGTTTGCCGTCCGTGCGCGACTCGGTGGCCATTCCGCAGTAGCGGAGCGGCTGGTAGCCGAGTGCGAGAAGCGCCGCAAGCGGTGCCTGTTTTAGTCCCGGACGCCAGTGGTCGGGCGCTCCGCCGGTTTCGTAATAGTAGATCCACTCCCGATCCGGCGTCGCCCAGCCGGCGCAAAGAAGGACGTGACGATGCGGAATATTCAGGACATCGCCGGGCCGCAGGTCCGCAGCGTCTGCCAGCGGGTTGCAGACCGACGGGAGCTGCGTGGTGTCGTGAACAGAGGGGAGCTTGAGGCAACGCGACACAAAGCCCGAGCAATCGACACCCGCCGCCTGCGCACTCACGGCGGTGTTGTCCGCGCGACGCTTGGCTGGCGACGAAACATCCCCCGCAGCGAGTCCGTTCCCGATGGCAGAATCAAATGCCGCCGTGTCGTCGAAGCCGCCCCATTTGTATGGAATGCCCGTATTCACCTCTCCCGGGAGCCACCAGCCGGGACGACCGGGCTGTTCGTTGAACCCTGCATCCGGCGTATCCACCAGCACGCCGCTCTTGTCCTTTCCATGCAGGATATTTTTGGAAAACGGCCGCCACGAATGACTGGCGAGCTGCCGGGCGATGGCCATAGATTCCGCGGGTGTGACCTGCGACGGTGCGGAAGAATCGCCGGGGGCAAGTGCTGGCGGCGGCGTGGAGCATCCGGTCAAAAATACGGCGGCGGCGAGCAGACTGAGTGTGCGCAGAGAAATCATGGTGGCTTGCAATGGGAGTCGCTTTCCGGCGTTCTAGCCCGCTCTCGCTTCCGTGCAAATCAACATCTGTATTCGCTTTCTGTTCTTTCTCCTTTGCGCTCTGCCTTCCGCCCGCGCCGCCGAGGAGGCAAAGCGCCCGCGCATCGCACTGGTCATCGGCAACGCCCGTTATGAAACCGCAGTCGGCCCGCTTCGCAATACGACGAACGATGCGAAAGCGATGGCGAAGACCCTTAGAACCCTCGGCTTCACCGTCATCGAAGAACACAACGTCACCCGCGATGAGTTGCTCGCCGCGATGCTCAAGTTTCGCTCGAAACTCAGCGGCGCGGAAGTCGCGCTGTTCTATTTCGCCGGGCACGGGATTTCCGTCG
>JAYUSJ010000322.1:0-3933 GCA_043755735.1 Verrucomicrobiaceae bacterium
CCCACGGACTCAAAAAATTCGCTCTTACAGCATCCATCGCGCTGCTCGTAGCACCTGCCTTCGCGCAGACGACGGCTACGACGGACCCGGTGGGGTATACGACGCTCGCTATCGCTGCGGCGTCCGGCTCGAATCCTTCCTACACGTTTGGTGGTATTGGCATCACACGGCCAGTCGCGTATCAAGGGGCGGCGGAAACTGCGACAGCGGCGACCACCTCACTCGTTGATAACGAGGCCACTTGGACGGATAATCTATACAACGGGGCATCCGCGGCGATAACGCATTATGTTGAAATTACTTCTGGCTCCGCCGCTGGGACTACTTACGACATCACCGCTACCACTGCTTCTACGAAGACCTTAACATTGGCGCAGCCTTTGGCGAGCGGAGTCGCTGCGGGCGCAACCTTCAAGATTCGGCAACATTGGACGATCTCCAGTGTTTTCGGCGCTGCGAATGAAGCAGGTCTCTTGGCCGGCACGGCTGCGACCGCAGACCAAATTTTGATTTTCAATGGAACGGGATACGAAAGTTACTTCTTTCGGGCGGCGGTATCTGCATGGCGTCTTGTCGGGGATAATATTACGGATCGCGGTGGTGTAGTTCTTTACCCTGATGACGGAATTACCATCAAGCGGAACGCCGCTACTCTTGTGAACGTGACATTGATGGGGGCAGTGAAAGTGGGGCAGTCGTCGTTCCCGGTTCTCTCAGGGAATACCTTCGTTGCTAATCCATTCGCTGCACCCATGACCCTCGCTAGTTGTGGTATTTACACCGGCAACTCATCGACAGGTCTTCTTGGCGGGACTGCTGCGACGGCGGATAAGTTGTTGATATGGAACGGAACTGGTTATGATTCATATTTTTGGCGCGCTGCTGTTTCTGGATGGCGCAAGGTTGGTGACAACATTACTGATGTCGGAAGCACTCCAATTCCAATCAACTCAAACGTCGTAATACAGAGAGCAGGTGCACCGTTCAATTGGGTTCTTCCTCAGCATCCTGCTTCGATTTAATTTAACAACAATAACAACAATAACAACAATAGTATGAAAAAAATTCTATGCGTAAGTTTGGTAGCTACACTCACTCTTGGTGTTGCTCATTCTGCAACAATCAATTGGGGTTCCACTAAATTTGAAGATAGTTTTATTCAAGACTCGGCAGGGGCAGCATTAAGGCTGAATTCCTTCGTTCGGATTGGCTTCTTCAATTTGACCGATCTTCAAATCACTGCTTTAGCAACTCCTACGTCTGGCAACATTGCCACTCTGGACGCTAATTTCGTGGAGTGGGATTCTTCCCGAATCGGAGTCGGAAGTGGAAACGCTCCTGGAGCTTTCGAAAAGTCTGCGTCTCGTTTGCTTAATACCTTCGCGCCGGGCGCAGGAAGTCAATTGTTTATGTGGTTCCTCAAATCCACAAGCGACGGCAGTTCTCCCCTTAGTATTTCGACAGGATTCGAGCAAGCAATTGTGTATCGGAACAAGACAATTGATGCCGACTGGGCGGTTCCAGCATCCGATCTAGCCTTCCCAGTTGGGCCCGATACCAGTGACATTGGTGCGCCGGGAGGTGCTCTAAGGTCCGGCGCTGTTGTTTTGGCTGGAAGCTTTGTTCCCGTTTCTGCGGGCGGAGCATCCTTTAACGGTGTCCCAAGCTCCGCAGTTCAATTGCAAGCAGTACCAGAACCGACTTCCGTATTCCTCATCGCCGCTGGTGCAGCGGGGTTGATGATGCGCCGTCGCCGCCAGAGCTAATCTGAGCGAAGAGACAGTCTTTTTCACAAACGAAGGCAAGCCGTGAGGCTTGCCTTCGTTTTGTTTATACGGCTTCCTGCATTTACGTGAATCGCATCGTTGGATTGGAAACGGAGTTTGGTTGCCTCGTGACGCGCCAGGAGGAGCGCGGCACAGAGTCATGGCCGGCTCGCATTAAGAATCACCTGTTCAAAAAGGCGCGTGTGGGTGCGCTGGATCGGCATCACCGCGACTATGAGGAGCCTGCGGGAAATGGCGGCTTTTTGCTGAACGGTGGGCGCTTCTACCTCGATATGGGGCACCTCGAATACGCGACGCCAGAGTGTCGCACGGTGCGCGATGTGGTGGCGTTTGACCTGGCGGGCGATGCGATGATCCAGGCTTCACTGGATGCGCTCGGAGTTGCGGACGAGGTGTCCTTTTTGAAGAACAACGTGGACCATCACACGGGCGCGACGTTTGGGTGCCATGAGAACTATCTGATGCGCCGGGAGACGGAGTTCACGCCCGAGGCGCTTGGTTCGCTGCTCTCGTTCTTGGCGACGCGGCAGATTTTTACCGGCGCGGGTCGCGTCGGGCAGGCGGACTTGACGACGCATGAGATCGAGCCACTGCCGCCCTTTGAGCGCGTAGATTTTCAACTCAGCCAACGGGCTGATCACATCATGAACGACGTGTACCAGTGGGTGCAATTCAACCGAGCAATCATCAATGCGCGCGATCAGCCTTTGGCGGACTATCGCAAGTATCGGCGGCTGCACTTGCTCATCGGCGACTCGAATATGTCGCCCTTTGCCACTGCGCTGAAAGTCGGCACGACGCACCTCGTGCTCACGCTGCTGGAGGAGGGGCGTCTGCCGAGTAATGTGCTGCTGCAAGACGCCGTATTCGCCACGCGCTCGGTGTCGCGGGCGGGGCGTGCGGATGCGCCGGTGATTCTCTACGATGGGCGGGCGGAGACGGCGCTTGGGATTCAGGAAAAGTTCCATGCTGCTGCGGTGGAAGCGCTTGCGGGGCGGGATGAGGAGACGGATTGGGTGCTGGAGCAGTGGGCTTTTGTGCTCGATGGACTGCGGGCGAATGATTTGGAGATGCTGATTGGCGCAGTGGATTGGGCATCAAAGAAGTGGCTACTGGAGACATTCCGCGCCGAGCAAGGGCTGGCATGGGACGATCCGTGGCTTCAAAGCCTCGACCTCGAATACCACAACATCAACCCGTCGCGCGGCCTCTTTTATGCGCTGCCTGCGGTGCCGGAAATCGCCGAGTTTAATCTACGAATTCGCCGGGAGAGTGCGCTGCGTGAGCCTCCGCAGGATACGCGGGCGAAGGGGAGGGGAATCGCGGTGGAGCGGTTCATGGAGACGCAGATGCCGTATATCGTGAACTGGGATTCTATCGCCGCTGCGGACTTGCATATTTTGCCGATGAGTGACCCATTTATCACCTACGAAGAGAACGCCCGCGCGCTCGTAGAATCTGCGATGATCTAAATGAACAAGACCACTGGAACCACATTGGGAAAAGGCTGCGGAGCGCTGTTTTTCAGTGTCTTCGCGATGTTTGGCGTGTTCTTTATCGGGATGATGGGGCGGTCCATGCTCGAGGACTGGGAGACGCGGAGCTGGGTGGCGACGCCGGCTGTTTTGCTCGGCGTATCGCCGAAGTTGGAGAAGGAGCGCGATAGCTCCCGCGAGCCCGTGCCATTTCGATACACCTACGAAGGCCACACCTACACGCAGGACACAGTGACGCTCAAGGGCACCATGTCGGTGAATGGGAAAAGCTCCGATAGCGGGCGGCGGCTCCGCAATATGCCTGCCGGGACCAAGGTGACGTGCTACGTGAACCCCGCAAAGCCGGACGAGGCTGTGCTAGAGCACCGTAGCCTCGGCTATGCGTGGTTCCTTTTACTGCCGGGCGTCTTTTTGCTCGTCGGTGTCGGCGGAGTGATTGGCGTCATCCGAGCCAAGCCCGCGCATCTTCAGCCTGCCTCCGAGCGTCATCGCGGGTGGAGATCCAACCCGAACAACAGCACGTTGGGCCCTCGTATTTTTGGCTCCCTCTTTGCGCTCATCGGTGGGGTGGCGACGTGGTTTATCGGCGTAAAGCCGATGCTTGCCGCGCGAGCTGCCGAGCAGTGGCAGGAGGTTCCTTGCAAACTCGA
>JAYUSJ010000323.1:0-38389 GCA_043755735.1 Verrucomicrobiaceae bacterium
CACTCCGTGCGCGAGCACATCGTCGATGGAGCCATACTCCAGTTCCGCAAGCAGGCGTCCGCTGAGCTTCTCCGCTTCATTACTAAAGCGCCGGTCGCGAACTCCGGAAATCGCACGAAGCGCGTCGTCGAACTTCTCGATGCAAAACCGGACGCTGCGCGGAAACTCCGCACTGAAGAGCAAAAACTCCACCGCCCACTCGGGCCGGACTTCCGCGCCGTAGGCGGCCTTGTAGGCGTCCCATGCGGAGCACGACCGAAGCACTGCGCTCCAGTCGAGAGCGTCGCGTTGTGTGACATTTACCGGCGCGCCTTTTTCGGGAAATGTCGAGTGGCGCACGTCAATAATTCGCGTGATTTTGTCTGCCCGCTCGATGAACTTTCCCGCCTGCATAAACTGCCAGCCTTCATCGTGGACGAACGTCGCGTAGATGAGCCCGAGCAGCAAAAGGCTTCCGTTTTTGATGTGGGAGAAAAACTCCGCCGGACTGTGCGCCCAAAGCTGGCGGGCATCCGGTGAGCGGAGCCACAGGTAGATGCGGTTGAGTTCCTCCCAGAGCTCCACGGTGATTTGATCCCGGACCATGCGCGCATTTTCACGAGCCTGGGCGACCGAGCTCACGATGCTGTTCGGATTGCTCGCATCAAAGACGAGGAACTCCGTCACAGCCTGACCTGTGGCGCGGGAATACTTCGCGAGGAAGTCCTCTTCGTCGCCGGTAGACTGGACGATGGGCATCCAGTGTTCGGCGAGCGTAGAGTCGTCTAAGTTTCGGAAATCGAGTAGTAGTTGAAGATTCGTATCAACGATGCGCGCGGTGTTTTCCGAGCGCTCGATGTGACGACTCATCCAGAATAGGCAGTTGGCGACGCGGCTGAGCATGGCAATGTAGTTTTGGTTTGATGTAGGTGGCCATGCAGGAAGGAAAGTAATGTGGCGGGGCGGGCTGACGTGGAGGTCAGTGAGAAGTGGCCAGTGTTCAGTAAGCAGTAGTCAGTTGGCAGTCGGCTGTTTGCGCCGAAGTGCGCTTGCGACTGACTACTGACCACTGACCACTGGCTACTGACTACTGCACTATTCATCGCCGTAAAGAACCCATGTGTCCTTGCTCCCGCCGCCTTGCGAGCTGTTCACAACCAGCGAGCCTTTGCGCAGTGCGACGCGCGTGAGACCGCCGGGGACGATGGTGATTTTTTCGCCGTAAAGGACGAACGGACGAAGGTCGATATGACGCCCCTCGAATGTGCCGTCGTCCTGGCGCGTCGGGTGCGTGCTCAGCGAAATCATCGGCTGCGCGATGTAATTGCGCGGGTCGGCGAGGATCGCGGCCTTGAATTCGTCGCGCTCTTTTTGCGAAGCACGAGGGCCCATGAGCATCCCGTAGCCGCCGCTTTCGTTCGCGGCTTTCACGACGAGCTTGTCGAGGTTCTCCACGATGTATTGCCGGTCGGCGTCTTCGCTCGCGAGGTACGTCGGGACGTTCGGCAGGATGGGTTCCTGATCGAGGTAGTATTTGATCATCTTGGGGACGAAGTGATAAATCACCTTGTCGTCCGCGATGCCCGTGCCCAGAGAGTTTGCGAGCGACACATTGCCCGAGCGATACGCATTGATGAGCCCCGGCACGCCGAGTTGCGAGTCGCGACGGAAGACCGTTGGGTCGAGGAAATCGTCGTCCAGCCGCCGGTAGATGACATGCACCGGCTGGAGCCCTTTCGTCGTGCGCATGAACACACGCGAATCGCGCACCAAAAGATCACGGCCTTCCACAATCTCGATGCCCATTTGCCGGGCAAGATACGTGTGCTCGAAATACGCGGAATTGTAAGCGCCGGGCGTCAACAGAACGACCGTCGGATCGGCGATTCCCTGCGGCGCGATATACTGCAGCATCTTCAGCAATTCCTGCGGATAATGCTCCACAGGCCGCACGCCGATTCCCTCGAATATGCCGGGGAACGTCCGCTTCATCGCGCGGCGATTTTCCAGCACGTAGCTCACGCCCGACGGGCAGCGGCCATTGTCTTCCAGAACGAGATAATTGCCGTCTGCATCGCGAATCAAATCCGACCCGCAAATGTGGATGTAAATATCCTTCGGCACATTGAACCCCTTGAACTCGCGTCGGAAGTGTTTCCCCGAGAGCACATAGAACGGCGGGATAATCCCGTCCTTCAGGATCTTCTGGTCGTGATAAATGTCGTGGAGGAACATATTCAGCGCCGTGATGCGCTGCGCCAGCCCCGCCTCGATGTGTTCCCATTCCTTCGCCGGGATGATGCGCGGAATCAGGTCGAACGGGAAAATTCGCTCCGTACCCTGCGCATCGCCATACACATTAAAAGTGATGCCCTGACGCAAAAATGCCAAATCCACAGCACGACGCCGGAGGTCGAAATCCTCCGCCGACACCCCGCTGAGCAAATCGCGAAATTTCGAAAAATGCGGACGAGTCAGCTCACGCGTTGCGGCCATCTCGTCGAAAAACCCCGTTGTTGTTTCGTATCCTGCAAGCACGTTCGCCGGATTAGCGCCCACAAGCGCGGCTTGCAACTTATTCCGTGGAAAAAGTGAATTAAAGGCGGAGACGTTGATAAGCTGATGATGAACATCCGCGACTACCAGTCTGTCAAATAGGCGAGTCTGGAAGCGGCGGAGTAACGCTGGCGGCGAACTTCTGTATGGCGGGCGGACGTGAAGATTGAATTGGGCAAAGCGCCGTGCTACGAGCGCGGGATGTTCGATTTTCTCCGACGCAAAAAGCCCGCTGCCGAAAACACCTTCAAAGTTTGCGTCGAGCGGTTTTGGAGTTGGTTCGCCTCTGAGTCGGAGCAAATGCTCGCGGCGATTGACGAAAAACGCTGTGGCGATATTGCCGAAGCTGTCAGTCGGAATGTCGATCAATTAGGTGGAGGCTTTGGCTGGGTTTTCGGTCCTGGAGAGGGCGGCGCACGGCATTCATTTACGCTGACGGGTGAAGGTGTGGTGGAGCGCCAGATCCTTGCGCAGTATTGGGAGTCTCGGGCACCGAAGTTGCCGGGATGGTGCTTCTACAGCTCAAGGCAGGGTTCTTTGGAGCAGCCGACGTGGGAGATTGAGATGGACGGCGAAACGTTTAAGCCGTCCGCATTTTGGTGCTCGGTGTTCGTCGATGAACAGGAAGAGAAGTTCGACATCACCGTTTGGCATCCGCTTTTTTCGAAACTGCCGAAGGACGATCAGTTCCGGATTCTGTTCATTGTCCTCGACGAGTTGTTCGGCGAGTTCGGCACTCAGCGCTGGCTGGGTGAAATCAAAATGGCCGATGACCGCCTCGCTGAGTCCATGCCGATTGCCGAGCTCCGCGACTTCGTCAACGCGGAGACCTCGAAGAGAGAGTGGAAGCTGATCCCTCCCGGCGATCGCGTGTCGCTGTTTCGATTCGATGAGGCGGATGAATTCCCTCGCGGTGATGTTCTGACGTGGACGACCACCGTCCCGAGCCTCCTCCACGAATTGTTCGATACCAAAGGAAAACCTGCGGATCTTTTGAAGGGTAGTGGCGCAGAGTTTCTGTTTGTCACGATCCCGAAGGAAATGCTGCCGCGCGGTGGCGAGGTCGATGCCCGCTTCGAAATCGAGGAGGCTTTCGACAAGGCATTAAAGTCGGCACAAAGCGGCACGGTGGTGGGTGGCTCGCTCGGCCCAAACGGCGGCTACATCGACGTGTTGATTTTTGATGGCAGCAAGAGCGTTGAGATCATCAAATCCGTGATGAGCCAACTCTCGATGCCGAAAGACGCATCGGTCTTTCGCTTCTGCAAGCCGCGAGGGCCGAAGCTCGCGTAGGCGAGGGTTGAGGGGCTATTCTACTAGATTGAGAGAGGCGGCTTTTATGCGTGTGGCTTCTCCCAACGGTCCCAGCCAGACGTGTAGAGAGCAAATCCGGCATGATTGGATTTTGCATCTTGTAGGACCGAAGCAAAGGAGCCCGGCGCGTTTTTGAATAGAAAGTGAACGGGGCCGAGCGCGATCTGCTCAGCAGTCGAATCGTCGTCGCCGACAGAATCAATGAGGTTCAAAATGATCCCGAGGACGTGAAACGGCGAACTGGAACTCCAAGCGAGAAGATTCATGTGGTAGTTGCTTGTAACATCGCCGCGCCGTTGAGCCGCGAGCCAGCCTTGGGAAAAGACGATTGCCTCGTCAGATTCCCGGAACGTCTGGATATCGGAATAGCTATTCACCTGTTTCCGTTCACCGCGGCACAATCAATTGCGGGTTCATGCACGGCTCGAATCCTATAAATCCCTTTCCGTCTGCCTGGAAAATGAGCGGAGACCTCGCTGGATTGTCCGGTTCCCGTAATTCCTTTCCGGCGCGGACTGTTGCGTAAACCTGAAAGCGCTCCGAAGGGTAAAGACTGCAATCCTCCCGGAGCCACGAAAGGAATGCCTGCAAGTCTTTCCTCTCGACGTTTGTGAGGAATATCCGGTCTCGATTCTGTGGATCCTGCGCGAGGAACGGGATTGTTGTGAGACGCAACGTAGATTTTTCTACGGCTATCTCAAATCGCCCAGACCTTGACCGGGCTTTCGCATCATTGCCCCTTGCAGCCGCGAGGAATGCGGTTACCGGAAGGATCGCAACGATGAGCAGCGCAAAGTAGATTTGCTTCGCCGAAACCGTCAATGGTCTCTTGATGCGAGTGGTAGTTCCCATGTCTTGGATTAGTGGACTTTGACAACGATTGACGCGAGTTGTTCAACGCAGCGAGGTCGGTGCCGGTTTCCGTGACTTGCATCCACGTTTTCGTCATCCCCTTGTGTATCGGGCGTCTTCGTGTCGGTGACGAGACGAGCGTTCAGATTATTCCTTTGGCGGTTTGATTGGGGTGGTCATCCAATCCCAAGTGGGAAAAGTGCGGCCATTACCCAATCCGACGCCAATTGAATTCATCGGATGGATGCCTTCGGAGCCATTCTGTGAAGCCGAGATCCAGGTGATGCCAACGTCGGTCAGAGAAAGAACTTCGCCTCCATCCGATACTCCGTTTCCATTCCTGTCGAACCAGACTCGGATTCCTGAAAGTTCCGCGCCCCGGAGGATGGTATCGCCATCGAGATCGAGCACCGCGAGCGGTTGATAGCCATTATCCCAGAAAATACCCCAAGTGTAGCTGCCGAAAAGCTGTGCTCCGCTGCGGATTTGTCCATCTGCGGTGGGATTCCAAACGAGAATGCCCGTCTCCGGCTTTACCCAACTCCAGGAGCAGTTCGGCCCCCAACCCCTCAACGGGAAGGATACACGCTTCTCGGGCGCGAGCAGTGCATCGATACCAGCAACCTTGCGGAGGGGAAATATGATCGGTGTGACGATCCTCGTCCCGTTGTCTGGTGACTGTTCCGCCGCCGCCGCCGCCCGTTTTCTGAATTTCTCCTTTATCTCTGCGACCGCGCGCAATTCTTCGTCGCTCGATTCGCTCATCGGTTCCGCCGCAAGCCGCATGAATGCATTGGCCGCTTCGTCCCCGCCAATGTGATTCAACTCAGATTCCGGAGAAGGGGCGGATTGAGAAAGTCTCCATGCTTTCAAATACTCGGAGCGAATTCCCTGTTTGGTTATCGTGCCGAAAACCGTGGGCGTCGCGACTTTTGGGTGGCGTTTGCACCACAGGTTGGCTTCCTCGAGTAGTGAAGCGTATCCGAGTTGGTAAAGGGATGACGAAGGCGCCAATTCCATCGCTTTCTCGAAACTCGCGACCGCCGACGTGAGGTGCTTGGCCAGCTCGGCATCCGTGGCAGAGGTCGGCGTGGGAGCCCATCCGGACTCGGTCAGTTCATTGAAGATCTCCATTCTCCTGCGGACGAAAACATCGCGCTTTACCCCGACCTCGCTATCTCTTCCGAGTTCCGCAAGAGCCCGGCGCTTTGCTTCCTCGAACGGAACGATTGGCTCGGAAATAGATCTGATGCGAACATCCGAAACATCAGGCAGATCGTTCTTCAGAGCGCCTTTTGGTATTTCGATATTTTGGCCCTTCGAAACGAATGCCAGATAGTGAATTCGTCCGAGTGTGTAGTGAGCTTTGCTGTCTTCTGGGGCAGCCTTGATTCGCGCTTGCGTCTTCTCCAAAAGCGAAACAATCGGGACTGGTTCCTTGGGAGGATAGTAGAAAAGTGCGCTGGATTGTTCGGAGAGCGCAATCATTGCGCCGACGATGGCAATACATTGGTAAGATTTCATAAAGGGCGACGTCGTCTTGGAAACCGCACAATTAGGGTATGGCAACGCATATTGGCTTCCAAGTGTTGAATTTGGGTTGTTTGACAGGTCCAGACTCGACCGTGGAAAGTCGAGCTACGACGGATCACTTCACCACCTGCAGTCGCACGAAGAACTTCCCGGGCGCGACTATCCGCCTGTCAGATAGTCGTGAGGCAACCAAGCCGACCGCCTTACCCGCACACGGCCTTTGCTGCGGCGATGAAGCCGGCTTCGGCGGCGGGGAGTTTTTCGCGGCGGTGGACGATGCCGACTTGCATGGGCGGGAGGGCGGGGCGGAGTTTCTTGAAGACGAGGCGCGGGCCGGCGAGGCAGGCGAGGCTTTCGGGGATGAGCGCGATGCCGCGCCCGGCTTCCACGGCCGCGATGAGGCTGGTGACGCTGTCGTATTCTTCGACGATGCGCGGCTTTGTTTTCATCGGGGCGAAGAGCTGCGCGAGCCAGTCGTGATACTCGGGATAGTCGGCGCGACTGTACGCGATGAGCCTCTCGACGGCGGCTTGCTCGATTCGGACATGCCGGGCTTTTGCCAATGGATGCGTGGGGGAAACCGCGACGCATACCGCGTAGCTGCGGAGCTGGGTGAAAGTGAGCCCTTTTGCCTTCGTCGCACCCGGTTCTACCGAGAGAGCGATGCTCACGCGCCGCTCGCGAAGGCTCACCATCATTTCGCCGGAGGAGAGATCGTGGAGCACGACTTGCACGCCGGGCACGGTCTCCTGAAATCGCCGCAGCGTATTCGGCAGAATCTCCACGGTGAGCGATGGCGCGTAGCCGACGTGGAGTTCGCCGCCTTTTCCGTCGGCGACGGCGCGGACGGTCTGCACGGCTTCGGCGGCGCGCTGGATGACCGCTTGTGCTTCGATGTAAAAGACGCGGCCGGCTTCTGTGAGACGCACGGATTTTGCGCTCCGATCGAACAGCGGGACTCCGAGTTCGTCCTCCAAATCGCGGATTTGGCGGCTGAGCGGGGGCTGCGATACATTCAAACGGGCCGCGGCGCGCGTTATGTTCTGTGTCTCTGCGACGGCGACGAAGTAGCGAAGATGACGGAGTTCCATGCGGCGGCGAGCATACCCGAAAGGTATCGCAAGCCAAGCAACATGGTATTTCCGCTTTTCGCCGCGATGCACGATAAGCAGTGCATGAAAATGACCATTCGCAAATCCAATGACCGCGGGCACGCCGACCACGGCTGGCTGAAATCGCTGCACACTTTTAGTTTTGCCGACTACCATGATTCAGCGCACATGGGCTTTCGCACGCTGCGCGTCATCAATGAAGACCGCATCGCGCCGGGCATGGGCTTCGGCACGCATCCACATCGCGACATGGAGATTTTCAGCTACGTGCTGGAAGGCGGGCTGGAGCACAAGGACAGCATGGGGAACGGCAGCATCCTGCGGCCCGGGCAGGTGCAACTAATGAGCGCGGGGAGCGGCGTGACGCACAGCGAATTCAACCCGAGCCGCACGGAAGCGGGGCATTTTCTGCAAATCTGGATTTATCCGCGCGAGCGCAACCTCACGCCCAGCTACACGGAATGGCACCCGCAGCCCGAGCACGACTCTGCGGCGAAAGTGCTCATCATCTCGCCGAACGGACGCGACAATTCCGCCGTCATTCACCAGGACGCGGCGGTGTGGCGCATGCGCCGGCCGGGCGAAAGCGTCACGCACGAACTCGCTGCGGGCCGCGGCGCGTGGCTGCAAGTGATGCGCGGCTCCGTGAAAGTAGGCGACACCGCCCTCGCGACCGGCGATGCTGCGAGCACGGAGGAACCCGGCACGCTGAACATCAGCGCGACCGAGGCTGCGGAAGCGCTCCTTTTCGATCTCAAATAATCCAGCCATTTCATTATGAAACACATACCCAATATCGCCGCCGGGCTTCTCGGCCTCTTGTTCATCGTCTTCGGAGCGAACTTCTTCCTGAACTTTATCCCGATGCCTCCGGGGCCGGCGGCGGGCTCGCCGCCTGCGTTGTTCATGGGCGCGCTTTATCCGACAGGGTACCTGACGTTTGTCAAAGTGCTGGAGCTGCTCGGCGGGCTGCTCGTCATCATTCCGCGGACGCGAAATGCCGGCCTGCTCATCCTCGGCCCGATCATCGTGAACATCCTTGCGTATCAAATCTTCCTCACCAAAAGCGCCGGGCTTTTTGATCCGCCGGTCGTCATCGTCACCGTCCTCGCAGCTTTCGTCTTGTGGACGGAGCGCAAAGCCTTTGGCCGTCTTCTCGGCTGCTACACCGACAAATAAACAACCATGAAAACACCACGCATCCTTGCATTCGGAGGAAGTCTCCGCCGCGAATCCTACAACCAAAAACTCGCAGCCATCGCCGCCGCCGGAGCCCGTGAGGCAGGCGCGGAAGTCGCGCTCATTTCCCTGCGCGATTATCCGCTGCCGGTCTTCGACGAAGACCTCGAAGCCGAATCGGGAATGCCCGAATCCGCGAAGAAACTGAAAGCCCTTTTCGCCGAACACGACGGGCTGATCATCGCCTCGCCGGAGTACAACAGCAGCATCACCGCCGCGCTCAAAAACGCGGTCGATTGGGTTTCTCGCACAACCACCGAAGACGAGTCCGCGCTCTCCGCGCTCAGCGGCAAAACCGCCACGATCCTCAGCGCATCGCCCGGCGGGCTCGGCGGCATCCGCGGCCTCGTTCACCTGCGGTCCATCCTCGGGAACATCGGCATCACCATGCTTCCCGACCAAATGGCCATCCCGAAAGCCTACGAAGTGTTCGCTGAAGACGGCTCATTCCGCGACGCGAAACAGCAGGTGCGGGTAAAAGCCCTCGGTGCCGGACTCGCGCACCATTTGCAGAAATTGCTGGCGTGATGCCGCTGTGGCACGAACGCCGCGTTCGTGATCGTGCCCCGGACGCCCCGTCCGGCGAAGCACAACGGCGAAGCCGCTGACTGGCGGGTCGCGGGGATTGGAAATCCGACTGCGTCGTTTAGGATGTTGCCGGACGGGGCGTCCGGGACACGCACACGAACGAGGGCGTTTGTGCCACGCGTTGTCCTTCCCGCATTAAAGCAATTGCCGAGGACGCGCGGCGCGCTACAGTCCCGCCCCATTTTTACCGTAAAACGAACCATGCCATATCCAAGTATTCTGGACCCATCGCGCTACTCGAATATCGAGTTTAGCAATGACGAGATCGCCCGTTATTCCCGCCATCTCATCATGCCGGAAGTCACGCTCGACGGTCAGAAGAAGCTGCGCGCGGCGAGTATTTTGTGCATCGGTGCGGGCGGGCTGGGATCGCCTATTTTGCTGTATCTCGCGGCTGCGGGCATCGGGCGGATCGGCATCGTGGACAGCGATGTCGTGGACTTCTCGAACCTCCAGCGTCAGGTCATCCACGGCACGAAGGACGTGGGGCGCAGCAAGTGCAAATCGGCCCGCGAGCGCATCCGTGACATCAATCCGAATGTGCAGGTGGATTTGTTCGAGACGCTCTTCACGTCGGAGAACGCCCGCAAAATCGCGGAGCCGTATGACATCATCATCGACGGCACGGACAATTTCCAGACGCGCTACCTGACGAACGATCTCTGCTTCCTCACCGGGAAAGTGAACGTGTATGGCAGCATTTTCCGTTTCGACGGGCAGTGTACCGTGTTCGCGCCGCGGCTCGGCGGGCCTTGCTATCGCTGCATGTTCCCCGAGCCACCGCCACCGGGCGAGGTGCCGACTTGCGCCGAGGGCGGCGTGCTAGGCGTGCTGCCGGGAATCATTGGCGTCATGCAAGCGGTCGAGGCCGTGAAGCTCATTTGCGGAATCGGCGATCCGCTCATCGGACGCCTCGTGAACTTTGACGCTCTCGCGATGAAGTTTCGCGAGTTCAAGCTGCGCAAAGACCCGAAGTGCCCCCTTTGCGGCCCGAATCCAACCGTCACCGACCTCATCGACTACGACCAATTCTGCGGCCTGCCGCAGGCGAGGGCGAAGCAGGAGGAGGAAGCCAATGTCCCGCATATCACCGTGGAGGACTTGAAAGCACGGCTCGATGGCGGGGCAAAGTTCCGCTTTATCGACGTGCGCGAGCCGTATGAGCGCGACATTTGCGGCCTCGCCGGCGCGACGCTCATCCCGATCGCCCAACTTCCGGCGCGTATGAGCGAACTCGACTCCGCCGAGGACACGATCCTCATTTGCAAAAACGGCGCGCGTTCGGCCCATGCGGTAAAAATGCTCCACGAAGCGGGCTTCTCGCGGGCGTGGAACGTGGAACGCGGCTTTGAAGCGTGGGCGGAGCGCATAGACACGAATTTCCCGAAATACTGAGCGGACGGATTACAGCGTCCTCATTTCCAGGCGCGGCGCTCGCGGGCGGGAAAGGTCTATTCTAAAGGGTGGACGAGCAGGAAGGGCGGGGGAACGCGTTTCTGATTCGGCCAATCATGGCAACTCGTGCGCGATTCCTCTTGGCCCGAGCCTCTCCATGTCCTACCAACTGATGGACTATGACCGACGATATCAAGAAAGCCATTGAGGCAGGGAAATTGTCAGACAGCGCCGGCGCCGCGCTTGCTCTGCTCACACCAGGGACTTATGTGCAGCACAAGAGCTGGGGATACGGAGTCATCAACTCCCATGATTTCGTGCTCGGCACCACTGTCATCGACTTCCGCAACAAGAAGGGCCATCCGATGAAAAGCGAATACGCCGCGGAGAGCCTTGTGCCGCTCACGCCGGACCACATCGCCGCCCGCAAATATCGCGATATGGAAGGCGTCCGCAAGCTGGCGCAGTCGGACCCGAGCCAGGTTGTCCGAATCGTTCTTGCCAGCATCGGCGGACGCGCATCGCAGGAGCAGATCACCCAGCAGCTCATTCCTGATGTTTTCCCCGAGCCCGCTTTTAAAAAGTGGTGGGAGACAGCCAAGCGCGCCCTCAAAGCCGACCCGCTCGTCGGCGTCCCGCAGAAGAAAACCGAACACTTTATCCTCCGCGAAGAAGCGCTCTCCCAGACGGACGAACTGCTCACCGGATTCCGCAATGCCCGTACGCTGAAAGATCAGATTCTCGCGCTCGACAACCTCACGAAGGCACTGCTCGCATTCACCGACCCGTCGTTGCTGGTCCCCGTCATCAACGCCATCGAAGAATCGGCGAAGAAAGCGGTGAAACTGCAAACAGCCGAGGCCGTTCAGCTCATCGTCGTTCGCGATGAAATCGTCTCGAAGTTCCCGTCGCTCGCTAAAGGAACGGAATCCCTGACCATCGCCGGAATCTTCCGAGATGAAGAAACAAAGCTCTCCACGCTTCTCGGCGACCTCCCCGTCTCGAAGCTCAAGAAAGCAATCCTCTCGCTGCCCGAGGCATTCGATGAACACTGGGCGCCCAAGGCCATCAGCATTTTCATGCGCGGCAACAGCAAGGTCGTCCCCGAAGCCGCACGATTGCTCGTCGAAAAAGGCAAGGTCGATGAATTCGGCGTCGCCCTCGATCGCGCCATCCGCGACCAGAGCATCACCGCGGAAGGCGTCCACTGGCTCTGCGAAGAACGCAACGGAGTCTTCAAAGAAGTTGCCCTCACACCACGCACACTCAGCGCCGCGCTCGGGGCCATGGAACGTGATCAATTCAAAGAGAAGCGCGACCGCCGCCTGCACGATCTTTTGATGAACGACAAGCAGCTCATCCTCGACCTCATCGAATCCGCCGAGGCCGACGAGCTCCGTGAAGCGATGCGCAAGCTCATCATGACGCCCATCTTCGAGGAGCTGAACAAGCGCTCGCTCCTCGGCCGAATCGTCCGCGTTTATCCCGAGCTCGAAGACGTCATCACCGGTCGCGAAGAAGCGCCGAAGACCGAACTTGTCGTCTCGTGGGAAAGCCTCGAACGCCGCAAAAACGAACTCGACGAGCTCGTGAACAAAAAGATCCCGCAGAACCGGCAGGACATCCAGATCGCCCGCGATTACGGCGACCTCCGCGAGAACTTCGAATACAAGAGCGCCAAGGAACAGCAACGCGTGCTCACCCGGCAGAAAATCGAACTCGAGCGCGACCTCGCCCGCGCCCGCGGCACCGATTTCCGCGACGTGAAAGCTGAAGTCGTCGAGATCGGCACCACCGTCGTCATCAAGCGCATGAAAGACGGCGTGCAGGAAACCTACTCCGTCCTCGGAGCATGGGACACCGACCCGGAAAAGCACATCATCAGCTACCTCTCGCAAATGGCCCAGGCCCTCATCGGCAAAAAGCCCGGTGACCGCGTCTCCGCCCCCACCGAGACTGGCGAGCACGAAGTGGAAGTCATCTCCGTCATCGTCGCGAAGCGTTAAAGTGGACGCGCGCCAACGGCGTGCTAAACTCTCAGCGTGCGTGAACCGGTAAACACTTCATCGAGTCTGGCAGGCAGCCTTTTGATCGCTCACCCGAGCCTCATGGAGCCGACGTTCCGCCGCACCGTCATCATGCTTGCCGACCACGACGACAAGCAGGGCAGCTTCGGCCTCGTGCTCAACCGCCCGACGGGAAAGCTCGTCGGCGAATTGCTCGCGGATCAGGAAGTCGGACAGCAACTCGCGCGTGTGCCCGTCCTGCACGGCGGCCCGGTGGAGCCCGATAAAATGCTCCTCGCCGCATTTCGCTGGCACCCGGATAAACGGCTCTTCGAGTGCAAGCACCACATCTCGCTGGAAGAGGCCGGACAACTCGCCGCCACCCAGCTTCACACCGTCCGCGCATTCGTCGGCTACAGCGGATGGACCGGCGGACAGATCGAAGGCGAACTCGCCCAGCGCTCCTGGCTCGTCCGCAAAGCCGACCACGAAGAAGTCCTGCAAATCGAGCGCGCCCCAAGCATCTGGCGGGAAATGACGAGCACCTTCGGCCCGTGGTTCAAACTCGTCGCGGAAGCTCCGGAAGAGACGGGATTGAATTAAAACGAACGCCCCAGTTGGGGAGAAAAGAGAGCGACCGCGGCGTTCGGGCTCATACAATCTTCCGCAAATAAAGGGACGGGAGAGAGTAGCGGGGCCGTCTCGGCCCCGTCGCGACTCGTAGTGTCGCAGCGCGGCGAGTGTACAAAGCGAGTGTACAAAGGGGCGGACCAATAGTTCTCAATAGTTACGACGGGAGCGTAATTTTGAATTCTTGAAAAAAACGGCCTCCGCAGAGTAGCGTCAGGCTCACAAATGAAAGTCCGCTGTTTCTCTTCCTTCTTTTTACCACGCTTTTTCTCTCCGGGTGCGCCAGTTCGCTCACTCCTGCAGACAAAGCGCGCATCCGTCGAGTTGGTGTCGTGTCGCTCGTAGGTGATTCCATTCGCGGCAGCTCCGTCGGGCTCACAGTTTTCAACAACGAATACTACGACGCGGCGGTGCCGGATTTTGCGCTGGACCAGATTCTCGAGACGGAAAGCGCACACTCGATTGGCTCGGGCGGAGTCGCGCTGCCGATGGAGCGTGCCGCGCTGGAGAGCGCGGCAAAGTCTCGGAGCATCCTCGCAGGCGGCGCGCCCTACGATCTCTCGCGGGCAGAGGGGGGCATTAAGAACATTGCAGCACAACGAAAGCTAGACGCTGTCGCCATCTGGACGCCGACGGTCTTCGAAGACTACGGTATGCGGCTTCGCGGCGCATCACTATCGGCCGGCACGTTTGGCAGGAAAATGGGCGCAGGAATTTACGCAGTGATGGATGTTTACGATGGGGCGACCGGAATGCGCCTCGCTAGAAATGTCGGCAACGTTGCGCACCTTGGGGGCTTTGGCGCTGCGGATCCGGGGATACTGGACATTCGTTGGCGCGATAAATTTGAGCAATTCACCCCGGAAGAGCGAGCGACGATTCGCTCGGAGTTCCAGCGGCAAGCTCGTGGTAAAGGCACCAGCGCCCCGCGAAATCTTGGCATCGCTCGATGAACATGGATTCGCCATTCCCTTACGTGCGGTGATGCAAATTTTGGGGATCGTTCCCATCATTCGCGTCCCACAATATTGACATTCTGTGGGACACGCCTAGGTTCATTTCCACTATGGCAGAAGGTATCAATGTCCGCTTTGCAGGTGCGCTCCAGCAGTTCATCCAAGACCGTGTCGGGTCGTCTGGGCTGTATAGCTCGGCGAGCGAGTATATTCGCGATCTTGTTCGTCGGGATTTTGAGCGCGATGAGGAACGGAAATGGAGTGCGCTTCGCGATGAGTTGAAGGAGGGAATCGAGGCTGACGAATCGCAATTTGTCCCGCTGAATGCGAAAACAGTCTTGGCAAAAGCCAAGGCGCGCCGCAAAGCGAATGGCGGCTAGGATTCTCCCGGCAGCCGAAGAACGGCTGATCCAAATTTGGGATTACACGCTTGAGCAATGGAACGAAGCGCAGGCCGATGCGTATATCCATGCACTCGTCGAAGCGGCTCAGAAAATCCCTGAACAGCGTCGCCATTGGAGACGGGTGCCGCACAAATCTCTGCGCGGAGTTTCGTTCGTCCGTTTTCAGCATCACTACGTCTTTTTTCGCGAATTGAAAGACGGCGTTATCGGCGTCATCAGCATTCTTCACGAGAACATGGACATCCCCGCACGGCTCAAAGAGGACGACGGGCAGAACCACGAGGCTTAGTGGCGCGGGTCGAGTCGCCCGCATGTGCGTCCCTGCGGGACTTCCGGCGAGCCGCCGGTCAGGACTGATGCAGGCGAGTCGCCAGCACCACTACTTCTGTCCACGATCAAGAGTCCCATTTCGTTTCGGCGGCAACGAGTCCTCCACCATGAAAATCGACCATGACGTGGTGGATTTTCATGGTATTATCGGCCCGTGATTTCAAATCCAGCGGGCTCCAGAGCTTTTTCCGCTGCTCCGCGTTTTGGCGGATCGTGCGGATAGCGCAGCCAAATTTCTCATCCTCGGCAGCGCGAGTCCATCGCTCCTTCAGCGATCCTCGGAATCCCTTGCCGGTCGTCTGGAAGTAGTGGAATTGTCAGGCTTTTCGCTGAGGGAACTTGGTGATGAAAGCCTTCGCGAACATTGGTTGCGCGGTGGCTTCCCCCTGTCGTTTCTCGCGGCGTCGGAAGACGACAGTTTCGTTTGGCGGAGGAATTTTGTGCGTACTTTTGCGGAGCAGGATATGGCGGGTTTCGGCTCGGGGATCGCCCCAGCGGCAATGCTGCGTTTTTGGACGATGCTTGCACATTATCACGGGCAGACGTGGAACGCTGCGGAAGTCGCGGGTTCGCTCGGCATCGGCACGAGCACTGTGCGGCGATATTTGGATTTGCTTGCGGGCACTTTCATGGTGCGGCAACTCCAGCCGTGGCTTGAAAACTTGGGTAAACGGCAGGTGCGTGCGCCGAGGATTTATTTTCGCGACAGCGGAGTCTTTCACACGCTGCTCGGCGTCCGCACGGAGGCTGAATTGCTCACGCACCCAAAGCTAGGCGCATCGTGGGAAGGCTACGCAATCGAGCAGGCGATCCAGCGCCATCAACCGGACGAAGTGTATTTCTGGAGCACGCATGACGGCGCGGAATTGGACTTGATGATGTTCAAAAACGGGCGGCGATTTGGCATCGAATGCAAACGCGCCGACGCACCGAAGTTGACGCCCTCGATGCACATCGCGATGAACGATCTGAAGCTGGATTCACTCACCGTATTGTATCCCGGAACGAAGAGCTATGCGCTCGCAGAAAACATCCGCGTGGAGCCGCTGGCCGGGCTTGCGCGGTAATCTTCGCGAACGGGAAAAATAATCCGTTCGGTTTTGCCCCCGAGCGGCAATATCTGCGCACATGAGCGAACTAACCGATCAATAGCGACTGGAAGGCGTGCAATGGGTAGCGATCCCGCCGGCCGCCGGAGTGGCGATTTATCGCTTTCTTGTGGTGCTTTTGGCCGCCTTGGGACGTTTTGGAATAGGGTAAAAAGGCTGCTGTTTTTCGATGAGCATCTTCCCGTCTGGCGACTTCGGGTCGAGCTTGCAGGGGACGCAGTCGAGGTGTTCATGGGTGGCGAATCGGACGACGAAGCCGAAGTTTTCTTCTGCGAATTGGGCGTCGCCTTTGGTTTCGATGACGATGAGAAGCCGGGCTTTTGTGGGCTGGTCGGGATGGAGTTCTTTGACCAGCCAGGCTGTGGTGATCTCGGGGGACTTTTGGATGAATTCGATGACGGGGTCGAGAATCCGCGGGGGGAGATCTTCGAGCGTGCATGGCTGAATTTGCGCAATTTCGCCGGGCTTTCGTTTTGGGTGGGGAGGGATGAAAAGCGGGAGGGGCGCGAGCATCGTGCCATCGAGTAGTGCGACGATTTGGGCGGCGGGCATGAAGAGACTTTTTGTAATGGGCGACGTGGGGTTCACAACGATCGGTTTGTTGGTCCTGGCGATGAGGGCGAGGATGGTGCGCCCGTCGCCGCACGCCACGGCGTAGCTCTTTCGCACTGTTCTCGTGGCCTGGTATTCTTCGAACCGCGCCATGGAGGTGAACAGCGCGACTTCGTGCCGGTCGTGCTCGACGTTTTTGAACATGATGAATGGGGGTGTTTCGCTGACGGGGATCTGGACTTCGCCATCCACCATTTCGGGGCTCGCTGGCATCAAGAAATACAGCGGTGCGCGCAAGAGCGCGCGAAACATGATGGCGAACATGGATGGTGATTCGCCGGCAAGCTCCATGGCTTTTTCCAAGCGTTGTGTGTGTTCGTTGGTGTCGTCGGGTTCCATGGGGGGATGTTGAATTCACTCTCTGCCGGGAGTCGAGCAGAGCTTTTCGCTGCACAAAAAAACGCGCCCCTTTCGAGGCGCGTTTTTTGTGAGAATTGCGGCGTTGTTTAGACGTGCTTTGGCTTCACCCAAGCTCCGCTCTTCGCGGATTGCAGGACGGCGTCGCAGACGTATTGCGTCTCGAGCGCGTCGCGGAATGTCGGGTGGCAGGGCTTGCCTTCGCCGACGGCGCGAACGAAGTCTGCGACTTGATGCGTGAAGGATTCTGCGTAGCCGATTTGCAGGCCGGGGACCCACCAGTTTTTCATGTACGGCTGGTCGCCGTCGGTGACGTGGATGGAGCGCCATCCGCGGACGATGCCTTCGTCTTTGTAGTCGAAGTATTGCAGGCGGTGGAGGTCGTGGAGATCCCAGCGGATGCTCGCATTTTCACCGTTGATTTCGAGGGTGTAGAGCGCTTTGTGGCCGCGTGCGTAGCGGGTGCTTTCAAACAGCGCGAGCGAGCCGTTTGCGAAGTGGCCCATGAAGGTGCAGGCGTCGTCGATGGTGACTTCTTCGACTTTGCCGGTGCCGGTGTGCGTGCGTTGTTTGATGAATGTTTCGGTCATCGCGGTGACGTCGGTCATCGGGCCGTTGAGCCAGAGCGCGGTGTCGATGCAGTGCGCGAGCAAATCGCCCGTCACGCCGCTGCCTGCGGCCTTGGCATCCAAGCGCCAGAGCCCTGCGCCGCCTTGCGGGAGGTCTGCGGAAATGGTCCAGTCTTGCAGGAAATTCGCGCGGTAGTGGAAGATTTTGCCGAGCTTGCCGGAGTCGATGATTTGCTTCGCGAGCGTGACGGCGGGGACGCGGCGGTAGTTGTACCAGACGGTGTTCGGGACGCCTGCTGCTTCGATGACTTTCACCATTTCTTCGCCCTGCGGTCCGTCGAGCGAGAGTGGTTTTTCGCAAAGGACCATCTTGCCGGCTTTTGCTGCGGCGATGGCAATTTCTGCGTGGCTGTCATTGGGCGTGACGATGTCAATGGCGTCGATGTCGGCGCGGTCGATCAGCTTGCGCCAATCGGTCTCGGTGGACTCGATGCCCCAGTTATCCGCGTAGGCCTTGACTTTGACTGCGTCGCGGCCGCAAGCGGCTTTGAGGACGGGCTTGAGCGGGAGGTCGAAGAAGTTCGCCGCGTTGTGGTATGCGTTAGCGTGGGTGCGGCCCATGAAGCCGTATCCGACGATGCCGATGTTGAGTGCTTTTTTGCTCATAGTGGTTCGTGTTTTGGTGAAAGAGGCGCGATATGGAGCATGGCGCGGCGCGGAGTGCAAGCGCGGGAGAGTTGTCAGCGTCACTTGCGTCGTTTATATCACTCCGGTCCTGCGAAAATCGGTAGGGACGAACGGGACGGAAATGACAAAAGCGACCCGCGCCGTCGGCAGCCCGAAATCAAAAATGTTCGTTATCCAGCAAATTTTCCTTCCATTACGTCGCGACATTCACAAAAACACCGTCGTCTTTCCTACAACGGTCCAACAAACAAAAACCATAATGAACACTCCCCTTATGAAAAACATCGCCGCCACCATCGCCGCACTCGGTCTTCTCGCCGCTGGAGCATCAGCCCAGACGCTCGCGACGCCGGTCACCGTGAAGAACATCAAGCTGTCCAAGATTTCGCCAGCGGTTCTCTCCACGCCCGAATACAATGTGAGCATCGCAAACAAGCGTTCGGAAGCCCTCAAGTGGTTCGAAATTGAAGTGGAGTTTGAAGTGAAGGACATCGAACTCGTGGATGAGCTCACTTTTCAGTACACGGTATTGCTCAATGGAAAACTCTGCCCCGGTGAAGTGACCCATGTGAACATTCCCAAGGGAAACAGCCGCTATTCAGTGATGTATATCTCGCCGCGCTCGCTCGACCGGATCACCGGCGGCAAGCCGCTTAATGCGGGAATGATCGACAACATCTGGGTAAAGGTTTCCAAGTCGGGGCAACTCCTCGGCGAGACTTCGCTGAAAAAGGCACCGCTCCCGAATCTCCCGCAAATGCCCGATCAACTGGTGAAAAAATCCGAAACTCCGTTTCAAGTGTTGTGGTGGGATCGCTATGAGGCCGTGAAGGCGTCTGCGCGGTAATCGGAACACTAAGAAACTTTCATGGCTGCACCGAATCGCATCTACGCCTTAAATCTCGGAACTCAGACGATGAGTCTGGCCGAGTTTCAGACAAACCCCTCCGGGGGGATTGTGTTATCCCGCTTTCAGCAAGGAGAAATCCTTGGCGATCCCTCCGTGGACGCGACCCGACTGGCCCAGTCGAAGATGGAAGTCCAGTCCCTCGTGGACGGATTTGGTATCAAGGGGATGAAAGTGAACTACGCCATTGCTTCCAATGTCGTTTTCATTCGCCCTGTGACGCTGCCGAGCGTCGGAGATCAGGCGCAAGTCGAGCAGATCGTCGGCTTTGAAGCAGCGCAGAACGTCCCGTATCCGATCAATCAGGTCGTGTGGGACTGGCAGCTTCTCGATGACGGTTCCGATGGCTCGGTGGAAGTCATTCTTGGAGCAATCAAGAGCGACCTTCTTGATGAGATTAACGAAGCGGTGGAGAGTTCCGGTGTTCGCGCCGGAGTGATCGAAATCGGTCCGCTCGCGCTTTACAACGCGTTTCGCTATAACTACGCGGACGCTGATGGATGCACGCTTCTCGTGGATATCGGCTCCCGCACGACGAATCTGATTTTTGTCGAACCGGGCAAGATTTTCCCACGCCGGCTGAACATTGGAGGCAGCAGCATCACCACTGCGATCGCAAAGGATTTGAATCTTCCTTTCAACGAAGCCGACCAGATGAAGGTCGAGCAAGGATTTGTCTCGCTCGGCGGCGGCTATGCCGAGCCGGATAATGCGGACCTCGCTCGGGTGTCGAAGATCATTCGCAACCAGATGACGCGCCTCCATCAGGACATCGCGCGCAGCATCACTTTCTATCGCAGTGAACACGGAGGCATACAGCCTTCACGCGTGCTTCTCGCAGGCGGGACGGCTTCGTTCCCGTATATGCGGGAGTTTTTCCAGGAGAAATTCGCAGGGATGGAAGTGGATTTCTTCAATCCGCTCCGGAACGTTTCAGTGGGCGGAAATTTGGACGCCGAGGAAATCGGGCGCAAAGCGCACACCATTGGCGAACTAGTCGGGCTCGCGCTTCGCAGCGCGAATAGCTGCCCGATGGAGCTCAGCCTTCGTCCTCAGAGCGTCACGGTCGCCGAAGGTCGCGCTGCTCAAAAGCCGTTCATCGTCGCGACCGGCGTCAGTATCGTCGCCGCGCTGGCTGGAATGTATGCCTACTACGGGAAGGCTGCTTCGGTGGCCGGAGAAGAGCTTGCGAAAGTGGAGACCAAGGTGAAGGGGCTGGAGCCGTTGGATGGTGAGATTGGCAGGGCTCGAAGCGAAATCACCCGCAAGGTTCAGGACTCGGCAGCGTTTCTGGAGGCTGTCAATGACCGGGAATACTGGGTGCGCGTCATTAGCGACATCAACAGCCGCCTTCCGGAGAACTTCATCTGGATCACCGAATTCAGCCCGCCAACCGCATCCGACCTCGATAAGGCGAAGACAAAGGCCCCGGCGGATACCAGGCCCGGTGCGAAAAAGAAAGAAGTCGAGACCGGACCCACCGTTAAGGTGATCATCAGCGGACTGGTTCTCGAGAACCCGCGTGGTTCAGGAGAGGTTTTCGATGACTTCCTAAAGAATCTTGCCGATTCGCCGTATGGCACGCCGCCAAAAGACAGCGAAGAAATCGTCCGGCCAACCGGAAAAAACGACCGTTGGGCCGATAAGTTCTCGTTCCCACTGCGACTCAAAGCACCTATTTCACTCAAATGAGTTGGTTCCAGCAAAACAAATTTACCGCCGTCTTTGGTGGAATCACCCTCGTTGCATCCGGAGTTCTCGGCTGGCTTGTATTGGGCGCCAAAAGCGACCTTGAGACAGCCCAGTCTGCCTTCTCCGAGAAACTCAGCAGGCTCACCTCGCTTCAGAATGGGAAGCCGTTTCCAAACGTGAAGAGCGTTGCGGCTTACAAGGCTGAGCTTTCCCGAGTCGAGGGGGAAGTCTCCAAGCTGCGCCAGAAGTTGGTAACTACACAGTATCCACTCGAAGATGTGCGACCCAACGCCTTTCAGGATCTCCTGAAGAAGACGATTGACCGTATTAAGCAGGACTCCATCGCAAAGAAGATGCTCCTCCCCGGTCAAAAGAAAGACGACGCAGCGTCGGTCGCCGCGGATCCTACGTTCAATCTCGGATTCAGCAATGGGACGAAAAACTACCTTGAGACATTGCCTCAGGACGAAGCTTCATCGGAACTTGCTCGCGAGCTCAAAGTGATTGATTTCGTAGTCCAGCAACTTCTCGCGAATGGTGTCTCCCAACTCTTGGAAGTGAAGCGCAGCCCTCTCCCAAGCGAAAAGGGAGACAAGCCGGACGACAAAAAGAAAGACGACAAAAAGGCGGACGGACTGGGTGATGGGAAGCCCAAGAAGGACGATTCCGTGAAGGCGGTCAAAGCCCACAAGTTCGAGATCAAGTTCGTCTCCACTCAGGCTGCATTCATTAAGGTCCTCAATGGAATCACCAGCGCACAGCAGCCATTCATCATCCCTCGTCGGGTGAGCGTTAAGAACGAAGCGATGGAAGGTCCACTCAAGGATAATCCAGCGTTCAATGTCCCGCCGCCGGAACCTCCCGTGACGCCTGATCCGAACGCGCCTGCAGACCCTGCGGCACCGGCGACCCCTGCGGTCCCGACCGACGGAGTCGCACCCGCCGCCGCACCGGCGGATGGTGCCGCTGCTTTCGCACCCGGAAAAGGTGGCGCGAAATTTAACTGGATTGTAGGAGAAGAGAAGCTTGAGGTTGAGCTGGAACTGGAGATGGTGGACTTCGCCGATGCGACTCCCGCAGTGGAACAAAAAGGAAAAACCTCCAAGTAACCATGAACTGGATCAAAAAGAATCCCGCACAACTCAGCCTGGCCATCGCCGCCTTGGTGATGATGGTCGTAGCCTTCCTCCTCTACTCGAACTCGAGCGGTTTCTCCGCGCAGTTTCAGGACGCCTACCGAACGCCTTCCGAGGATAACAAAATTCCGCCGACGGATATTAAGATTGTTACCGATAGAATGGAAGCGCTTGAGAAGCCTGCTGCTTGGACGCCTGGACCAAAAGCTGGGTCGGTATTTGTTTCGAAGAAGTATTTGGTCAAGGATGGGAAGGTCGTGAATCCGGGGCGTGATGGAGAGCCGCTTCACCCTCCTGTTCACAATTCTTACATCATCGACCACGGCTACGATATCACTTCATCGACCGTTCTGACCGATGACACCGATAAGGATGGTTTCAGTCTTTTAGAGGAGTACGCAGGGAAGGATTGGATTCAATCGACCATGCCGCCTGCGTTGGAGTCTGATTCCACAGACCCCACGAAGGCCGAATCCCATCCGGATTACCATGCACGTCTCTATTTGGTGAGGATTCACAAAGTGCCATTCCGGTTGATTTTCAAAGCGCACGATCAAGATCCCCGAACCAGGAAATTCACCATTCAGATCAACCCGTTGGATAAAGGGAACCGGACGATGTTCGTAGAAGAAGGTGCTGTCGTTCCTGGGACGGATTGGAAGTTTGATTCATTTCAATTGAAAGACCAAGGCGACAGGGACCAGTCTGTAGCAAACATGGTCAATGTGAACACGGGGCAGAAGTTACCACTGACCTTCAACACCATTGGAGACTCTCCCGAATCGTTCGCAGTATTTTCTTACCGTTGGGTTGCGCCCGGAGGTCAGCCGACCAAGGATTTCGTGAAAAGAAAAGACGACACTTTTAAGCTCGACCCCGAGCCGGATAAGACCTACAAGGTCGTAGCAATAAAAGACGCCAGTGTGGATCTCCTCCTCCCATCCGGCGCGACCAAGACCTACATGCTAACACCAAACCCGCCTGCAGTTCCGGTGATCTTGGGAGCAACGAAATAACATTTTCAGAGAATCACTGAAGCAGAACAAACCATTTACACAACCAACTACACTATGTCTATGAAACGACCCCCTCTCTCCACGCCTATCACATCGCTCCTCGTAGCGGCATTCGCCATCGCTCAACCTCTTGCCAGCTTCGGCCAGGGGATCGAGTCAGCGGCTGAACGCGAACTTCAACGCCGTATGCAACGCGACACCCAAGGTCGCGAGCAGACGGATAAGGGCCGCGCCGCCCTCCGCTCCAAGGACTACGAGGCCGCGTTTGCGCATTACAAGAATGCATGCGAAGCGATCGCTGATGCGCCTGCGACTCAATCCAGTCGCCAGACTGCGGTGAACGGATTCACCGAAGCCGGTCTCCGACTCGCAGAACAGCGCATCACCGAGGGATACTTCGTGAGCGCGGTAGAACTCCTGAAGGAAGTTCTTCGCCACAACCCGGACTCCCGCCCCGTCCATAAGCTTCTCTCAAACATTGAGGCTCCAGACGTTTTCAACCACAAGATGACGCCCGCTTTCCGTGCGAAGGTTGAGGAAGTGAAACAGGATCATCTGGATGCACAGCAATACCAGGACCTTGGCCGGTATGACCTCGCGAGTATCGCCGCGCAAAAAGTGCTGAACAAAGACCCTTACAACATCGCCGCTGAAAAGCGTCGCGCTGATATTGCTGATGCGAAAAGCCAGTTTGCCGAAGTCGCTTACAACAGTGCTCGTTCTATGGCGATGCAGGAAGTCACCAGTCAGTGGCAGCGCCCTTATCGTCGTTTTGACAAGCGCACGATTGAGATCACGGAGAAGTCGAAGAGCAGCGCGCCGAATACGGTCGCAATCACCAAGAAGCTGAATGGAATCATTGTTCCGAAGATCGACTTCCGTGACTCGACTGTGCGTGAGACCATCGAATTCCTCGTAAAGAAGAGCAAGGAACTCGACGAAGATAGGGTCGGAGTCAACATCGTCCTCAAACTCGAAGGCGGCGGCGGATTTTCGGCACCAGCACCGGCACCGGTTACTCCAGACCTCGGCGGTATTCCCGGTTTGCCTGATGCGGCGGCACCGGCAGCCCCTTCTGCGCCGGCGATTGTCGGTGGCTCTGGCGATACACGTATCACGCTCAGCCTCAGCAATGTTCCTCTCGTGGAGGCACTCAAATACATCACGACACTTGCGAACCTAAAGTATAAGATTGAACCGTTCGCCGTTTCCGTCGTTCCGATCGGACAGGACATAACCGAGATGTACACGAAAGAGTGGAAGGTCCGTCCGGACTTCCTCACTCGAATCCCGAATTCGGGCGGAGCCGGTGGTGGTCTTGGTGCTGTCACTCCGGATGCCGGTGGGGCCGGAGGGGTCGCGCCGCTTGGTTCGGCGATGACTGCAAAGGACACTCTCATTGCTGCCGGCGTTCAGTTCCCTCCGGGCTCAATCGCGATTTATTCGAAATCGACCAGCACGCTCACGGTGAAGAACAGCTCCGACAACCTCGATTTGATCGAGAAGATCGTAGAATCGCTTGAGAGCACCACGGGTGTCACCCAAGTGGAAATTCAGGCAAAGTTCGTCGAGATCACCCAGAACAATTTGAAGGAGCTCAGCTTCGACTGGTTGCTTGGTCAGTCGAACTTGCCGGGCGGAAAGAACTACAACGTTTTCACTTCAGGTGGAACACGTGGCACCTTGCCCGCGACGAATCCCGGCGACTTTGTTTTCCAGCAAGGCGGCAGTCCGATTGGCCAGCACCCGATTACTGGCGGCAATCGCAGCGGATCACTGGCTATCAGCGCCAATGCAATCGACGCTCTGCTTTTCGGCGGTGCGGGTTCTTCGGCCATTGCGCCCGGAATCTTCTCGCTCGTCGGTGCCGGAACGGATCCTCAGTTTCAGGTTGTGATGCGTGGTTTGGACCAGAAGAAAGGTGTGGACCTTCTCTCGGCTCCGCGTGTGACGACAAAGCCCGGTCAACAAGCGGTCATCGAGATCATTCGCGAGTTCCGTTATCCTACGGAGTTTGAGCAACCGCAGATTCCGCAGAACTTTGGCGGAAACAACAACAACGGCGGCGGCGGCGGTCTAGGTGGTCTGTTGGGCGGCGGCGGCGGCGGATCATTCCCGGTGACGCCAACCACGCCAACCACGTTTGAAGTCAAGAACACTGGTGTGACGCTTCAGGTTGAGCCTCAGATCGGCCCGGATGGATACTCCATCGACATGAACCTTGCTCCGCAGGTCGTGGAATTCGAAGGATTCATCAACTACGGAAGCCCGATCCAGACGACTTCTACGAATGCTCTCGGTGTTTCGCAAGTGAACGTCATCACGCCAAACGTGATCAACCAGCCAATCTTCGCAACGCGCAAAGTCACCACGAACGTGACTGTGTTTGACGGAGCCACGGTCGTTCTCGGCGGATTGGTCCGCGAGGACGTGCAGAGCGTTGAGGACAAGACTCCAATCATCGGTGATTTGCCGATTTTGGGCCGCCTTTTCCGCTCGAAAGTTGACCAACACATCAAGCGGAACCTGATTATCTTCGTCACCGCGAAGTTGGTAAATCCGGCTGGTGACCTGGTCACTTCAGTGGATGAGACCGAAGAGAAGGTCGAAGTGTTGCCGCTTCCTGACATACCACCGGGCGCATTGCCTGAAATGTCGGGCTTCAGGAAGTAGTTCGAAGTGCCAGTTCTCGGTTTGACGGGCGGTATCGCGACGGGGAAAACCACGGTTATCCCATTGTTGCTCGGTCGTTTGCCGGGGGCGATGCACTTTGACTCCGACCGCTGCGTTCACGATCTGTTGGCTGGAGACGATACGATTCGGGATTCGATCTTCGAAGCGTTTGGTCCCGGTGTGATGGACGAGAATTTTCGACCCAGTCGTCTGAAGTTGCGGGACGTTGTTTTTGCCGACGAAAGTCGCCGGAAAACGCTGGAATCCATCCTCCATCCTGCAGTCCGGGCCGCTTGGACATTGCAGGCAACGGAGGCGCGAGCTGACTCCGGGTGGCTTGTCGTGGACATTCCACTCCTTTACGAAACAGGAGTCCAAAAAGAGTTCGACCGCGTAATCGTGGTCGGATGCCCGCCCGAAACACAATTAAAACGATTAAATTTAGATCGAGGGCTTGCGTTGGAGCTGGCGGCGAGGATAATGGCATCTCAGCTAGACATCGGCACAAAAACCCAGCAAGCCGATCATGTTATCTGGAATGACAGCACCGTCTCCAATCTCGACGGACAGTCCCAATTCCTCGCTGCTTGGCTCAAGCAGCACTACGGATGAAGGAACGTCTCATATGAACCCAACACTTCAAACTGCGGGGGACGAAGTCCTGCCGATTTACGTCCCTGTAGCGCTCCCGGTAACGGCGGGCGCACCGGAACCCGATAAACCTAAACCGGCGCCCGCCGCAGAGGAGGAACTTCTCAATGAATACGGGGACCCGCGTGCGGTCGTCCCCGAACTCGCGGCGCGCGATATCTGGATCGATGAGCTCCATTCGTTGACCGTGCATGAACTGCACGATCGATTCACTCAGCTCAACATGCGGCCGAACCCGGAGAAATCCCGGCACTACCTTGTGTGCGACCTTCTTCGCGCTTACCATAAGCTCGGCTACAAGCTGATGGCGGAGGGGATCACCGAATTCATCACGAACGATGGTTGCGGCTTTGTGCGCTTTCCGCGCTACAGCTTCCGGCCTTGTCCGCAGGATGCGTTCTTCACCATGCAGCACGCCAAGAAGCTGAATATGCGAGGTGGTCACCTCGTGCAGATTCGCTTTCGTCCGGCGGAGCAGAAGGAGAAGTATTTCATGATCGAGGAGGTCGTCACCATCGAGGGGATTCCGTTCGCCGACTGGGTGACTCCCCGCGATTTTGAGACGCTCACGCCGCGGTTCCCGGATGCGCGCATCCGCCTCGAAGGCACGGGCCGCACGTCCGTCACCGCTCGCGCTGTGGACTTGATTGCACCCATCGGGCGCGGACAGCGTGGACTGCTCGTAGCGCCGCCGCGCGCAGGAAAGACGATCCTTTTGAAGGAACTCGCGATTGCTGCACTGGCGAACAATCCGGGATTGCACGTGATGCTCCTCCTCGTGGACGAGCGCCCAGAGGAAGTCACCGATCTTCAGCGCAGTGTGAAGGGTGCCGAGGTATATGCCTCGACATTTGACGAGCCCAGCACGCGCCATATCCAAGTCTGCGAAATCCTTGCGGATCGCGCAAAGCGGCTTGTGGAGCAGGGGAAGCACGTCCTCATTTTCCTCGATTCCATCACGCGTCTCTCTCGCGGCTACAACAATGCGCGGCCGGGGGGCGGGCGTATCATGACAGGCGGCCTCGACACGAAGGCACTGGTAAAACCGAAGAAATTCTTCGGCAGTGCGCGCAACACCGAAGAGGCGGGAAGTCTCACGATTCTCGCCACCGCTTTGGTCGAAACGCACAGCAAGGCGGACGACATCATTTTCGAGGAATACAAGGGCACCGGCAACATGGAGGTGAAGCTTGACCGCTTCCTCAGCGACCGGCGTGTATTTCCGGCCATCGACCTTTTGCAAAGTGCGACGCGGCGTGACGAGTTGCTCTACCACCCGGATGAGTTCAACCGCATCACCGTTCTTCGCCGTCAGCTTTCCGCGCTGCCGCCGCTTGAGGCGACCGAAGTTTTAATCCATGCCCTAAAGGCGACCCAGTCCAACGCGCAACTCTTGATGGGAGGGTTGCGAGGCTGAACGATCCGGAGCACGAGAATGGAGTGAGCGGCGGGCCTCAGGTTCCGCTGACTGACACGAGTGAGGCCCTTGGTGAAGTGCTCCCACACTTTGAACCGCACGAACGCATCGCGGTCGATACGGAAGCGGACTCGCTGCACTGCTATTTCGAAAAGCTCTGCCTCATCCAAATCACGGTTCCAGGGCTCGATTTTCTCATCGACCCGCTTGCACCGATGGACCTGGCTCCGCTGTGGAATTCCTGGGCGGGAAAAGAGCTCATTTTCCACGGAGCCGACTACGATCTGCGGCTCTTGCGACGTGCTGGATGCCCGCCGCCGACCCGCATTTTCGATACGATGCTCGCCGCGCGCCTGACAGGAGTGCAGGAGTTCAGCTACGCGGCGCTGATGGAAAAGCTCTTCAGAATTCCCATCGCCAAGGCTTCGCAAAAGGCCAATTGGGCCCGTCGCCCGCTGTCTCCGCAGATGATGGAATACGCGGTGAATGACACGCGTCATCTCGGAGCACTCCGCGACCTTTTGAGCGCAGACCTCGATCGGATGGGGCGTCGCGAATGGTTCGACCAATGCTGCGAGCGCGCCATCCGTGCATCCGAAGTGGACCGCGAACACGACCCCGACCAAATCTGGCGTATCTCCGGCAGCGGGCTGCTCCGTGGTCGTGCAGCCGCGATATTCCGCGAGCTGTGGCATTGGCGCGAAGACGAGGCGAAACGCGTGGACAAGCCGACCTTTCACATCCTTCACAGCGAGATGCTCATCAAGGCCGCAGAGCGCATCCACGCGGGCGAGCGTGTCGAGTTCAAGCACATCCGCGGTCCGCGGGCGCAACGCTTCTTCATCGCCGCGCACAAAGGAATCGTGTGCCCCGAGGCCGAATGGCCGAAAGTCATTCGCGTCGCCCGCAACCGGCCATCGCAGGAGCAATTCCAGCGCTTCCTCGAACTCAAGAAAGTCCGCGACGCACGCGCGGCCGAGCTCAACCTCGATCCCTCGCTCATCTCTGCAAAAGCCACGCTAGAAGGTCTCGCATTTCGCCCCGAAGAAACGCTCCCGCGCCTCATGCCGTGGCAGCGCGAGATGCTCGGGCTGTAGGCGGGAAAGTGGTTGGTCGGTCGTGATTCGATGAGAGGATTGTGGAATGACGAATGACGAAACGCAGGCGCGTTGCGCTTTTAAGAAACGGGGATATCCGCCACCGGAGACAGGCGCGTCTGGGGCAGGGTAGGCAAGAGGCCGGTTGCCGATGAACGGCTACTCCGGCAGAACCTGCGTCACCAGCCGATCCACGCCTTCGCGGGCGAAGTCGCTGGCGGGGTAGAGCTTTTGTGCTTTGAGGTAGTGGGAAAGGCTGGAGCCGACTTGGGTCTTCTTTTCAAGTTCCTCGGCGGTGCGGATGGTTTTGACGAAGTCGCTTGCGCGGGTGGTCATGTCGGCGCGGCGCTGGTTGAGGGTGGAGTCGTCGGGGTATTTGGCCCACGTTTTTTCAAGACTTTCCCATGCGCCGGCGTGGTTGCCCTGGCGGGCCATTTCATCAGCCGTGAGGACGGAGCGCTCGATGGCTTCCATGTCGGACATGATCTTTTCGAGGGTGACTTTGCGCTCGGGATTGATGACGACGGCGGCGATGAAGCGGAGCTTGTCGTTCCAGATTTGCCGATGGTTGCGCTGGCTCACGAGCTGGTCGAACTCGAGGAGCGTCTTCTGCATGACGTCGCCCTGTTTGTTGAGCTGGCCGAAGACTTCTTTGTATTCCGGGTTGCCGGGCCAGATCATGGCAGCCTCGGTGAGGTTCTTTTCGAGTGCGGCCTGGTCGTTGTTGAGGGCGGCCTTGCGGGCGAGGGCGAGCTTTCCGCCGGCTTCGATTTTCGCGCCTTCGATGCGGGCGGTGGGCTTGGAGTCGTCGAAGTCGGAGGCGACTTCCTTCATCTCCTTCACGAGCTTTTCAGCGCGCTCGTAGTCACGCACGTCGATCGCGGAGATGAGCTGGAATCCCTTTTGCGAGAAGCTGAGGCACTTGCGCTTTTGCTCGCGGGGGATGAGACGAATCTCGGGCATGTATTCGCCGGTGATGAATGACTCCTGGAGCCGGTTCGTGGCGCTGTAAATTTCGCCTTTCTCAAGGAGAAAAGCGAAAGACTTGGAGCCCTCGCGAATGTCGCGGATGGCTTCGTTGGCCATGGAGTCTAGGATGCTCACCGTCGGCGGGGTGCCGGTGCTTTTCTGGAATAGGTCCATGGCGTCTTTGCCGAGATTCAGCTTCGTGTCGCCATCGGTAAACAGCGCGCGGTAGAAGCGCGAGGCCATGAGCACATGCTGGAAGCGGCGCTGGAGAAAATACTGCACCATGAGCCCCTGAAACTCGACCTTGGCCTGAAGCTCGGAGAGCTCGCGCTTGATCTGGTTGGCTTTGGTGACGGCTTCTCCCTCGACGATGCGCTTGGTGATGGACGTTATGCGAACGTCGGAGTCCGTGATCCCGGCGCTGTTGGCCGGTGCCGGCGCTCCCGCTGCTCCTCTTCCTGCCCTGGCGCTCTTGGGCTGCTTTTCGAGTTCCTTCTCCCGAGCGGCCATTTGGAGATTCCACTCGTTGCGCTTTCGCTCCGTATCGAGCGTCTCATTGGCCATCATTAGCCGCGTCTGGTTGCGCTGGGCCTGCCAGACGGAATAGACGGCGTCTGCGAGCGATGAGCAGAGCCTGGCGTCGATGTCGTAGCGCGAGGCGTAAGGCAGGAGCTTGAATGCAGCATCCACATTTTGCGGGCTGGCCTGACCGGGCTGGAGGAGCGAAAGCACGCGGTCGATGTAGGCGCGATACTCGGTGTCTTCTTTGGAGGTGGCTTCCGGAGCATTCAGGTATTTCTCGAAGCGGGCCTGGAAAACGCGGTTGTTGGCGACGTTCCAGTTCTTGCCATTGAAAGTCATCACTTCGGAGCCGGGGTCGAGCACGGGCACTTCCTGCCCGAACGGCGATTGCGCGGGCTTGGGGCTGGAAGCAGGAGCGCTCTGGCCGATCGGTGCAGACTGACCTATGGGCGAGGCTGGAGCGGCTGGAGCGGGTGCCGGGGCATCCGGTACTTGAGCATGGGCGAGACTCGCCGCGAACAGGGCGGCGATGAAGCGTGGAGCATGTGAGTTCATGGGATTTAGACTTTCTTGGCGTCAACGGCTTTAAGGATTCCCTTGTCGCCGACTTCGATTTTGAAAAGAAAACGCTGGCCCTTCTGGATGTTCACATCGCGGAGCTCCGCAGGGATTAAAAGGCTCACCGGCTCGCCATTGACCTCGACGGTGAAGAGCCGTGCGCTTTGCACGAAGCGCAACTGGTCGCCGACGACGGCCTCCATTTTGTAGCTGTTGCCGCGGAGGGAATTGGAGTTTTGCATGTAGTCGCCGACGGGGAACACGGTGAGCGTGCGATAGGGGTCGGTCACGCCGCCTTTAAGCATGAATCCGCCCGCGATCGCACCCGCCGCGATCACTGCGACGATGATGAACCAAATTGGATTTGTGGAAGAGCTGGCGCGTCTAGCCATATAATGAATTCAAGGTATGAGCCGTATCTGCGCTTGGCAAAAGATTTTCCAGTTATTCGGAATCGGACTCGGGGGACTGCATCGTGAACTTCGGAATCCGCACCACCACGGGCTGGCCTTCTTCCGTGAGGCCGATGAACGCGCCCTCCGCGACGCTGTCGCTCGAAATGACGTGGTAGCTGTTGTATGAGAAATTCTGCCCCGGCTCGAGCCGCGGCGTTTGCCCGACGACGCCGTCGCCCTCCACTACGATGGTCTCGCCTACCGCATCGGTGACGACCCATTTCCTGCCGCGGATCGTGATGGTTTCCGCGGACTGGTTGTGAATGGTGATGAAGTAGGCAAACGGGAACGGTTTGTCCGATGGCGCATCGAGATGCGGCATGAACGCAACGCGGTCCACGGTCACGGAGAGTCCATCGAGTTCAGCAAACGAAGCAGGCATGGCTGCTTATGCGGGCGGCCCGCAGTTGTGGCAAGAGCACAACCATTTCGCGCTTTCCCTCCGCGCTGCGATCCGACACTTCTGCGCCCTATGCAACTACCAGTCGTAATGACCATCGCGGGCTCGGACAACAGCGCCGGAGCAGGCGCGCAGGCAGACTTGAAGACCATGTGCGCCCTCGGCGTGTATGGCGTTACGGCGATTACATGTGTCGTTGCGGAGGTGCCGGGGAAGGTGAGTGCGATTCAGGCGATCGAGCCCGGGATTGTGGCGGAACAGGTGCGGCTGCTCTTTGGCGCGTATCCGATCGCGGCGATGAAAACCGGGATGCTTTATTCGCGCGAAATCATGGAGAGCGTCGTGAAAGAGCTCCTCCGCCAGCCGCAGCTCCCGGCGCTCGTCGTGGATCCGGTCATGGTGGCGACCAGTGGCGATTCGCTGCTGAAAGGAGACGGCGTATCTTACTACAAAGACGTGCTCTTTCCGATGGCGACGCTCGTGACTCCGAATCTCGACGAGGCGCGCGTGCTCACAGGGCGCGACATTTCCAGCATCGACGAAATGCGAGCCGCCGGACTGGAGCTCGTGCGGGAATACGGATGCGCATTTTTGATGAAAGGCGGACATCTCCGGGAGGCCGTCGCCCGCGACTTGCTCGTGACTGCGGACGGAGCGGTCGAGGAGTTCAGCGCGCCATTCGTCCCCGGCGTGAATACACACGGGACCGGATGCACCTACAGCGCCGCGGTGGCGTCCGGACTCGGCGCAGGACTCGGGCTTGTGGAGGCCGTGGCGCGGGCAAAACGCTTTGTTTCTGCGGCCATCGGCGGCTTCCTCCGGTGGGAGCGTCCCGACGGCACCACGACGGATGCCCTGCATCACTTTGCGGGAACTAATATAAAAAAGTAGCTCGCGAGCCGCTTCGCGAGTATCGCATTTCATCACGCCATGCTGCTCGTCATCGATAACTACGATTCTTTCACCTACAATCTCGTCCAATACTTCGGCGAGCTCGGCGCCGAGCTGCTCGTAAAACGGAACGACGAAATCACGCTGGATGAAATCGCAGCGCTCAAGCCCGAGCGCATTTGCATCTCGCCCGGACCCTGCACGCCGAACGAAGCGGGAATCTCGTGCGATGTGATTCGCCGCTTCGGGCCATCGACTCCGCTGCTCGGAGTCTGTCTGGGGCATCAAAGCATCGGATACGTTTACGGCGGCGACGTCGTTCGCGCAGACCGGCTGATGCATGGAAAAACGTCGCCCATCATCCACAATGGACAGGGCATTTTTGCCGGATTGCCGTCGCCGTTTGAAGCAACGCGCTATCACTCGCTCATCGTGAAAAGGGACACATTCCCCGCGTGTCTGGAGATCACGGCGGAGACGAAAGAAGGCGAAATCATGGGCCTGCGCCACCGCGAGCTGCCGATTCACGGCGTGCAATTCCACCCGGAGAGCATCCTGACTTTGGAAGGGAAGCGGTTGCTCGGGAATTTTCTGGCGATGTAGCGAGGGAGGCCGGCGGGCAGGGCTTCAATCTCGCCTCGTCGGATCCGGGCTTTTCAAAACGAGGCCCTCGGGCTACGAACCGGTTCAATATGCTCCAACGTCAGAAACCCAATCCCGAAACCTGTCCCGTCTGTGGAGCGGATGTGCCGCGCAATGCAAAGGCCTGCATCGACTGCGGGGCTTGCCATGAGAGCGGCTGGAACGAAATCAGTTATGACGGACTGGATTTGCCCGACTACGCCTACGAGGACGACGAGCAGAAAGTGGCGCGCCCGAAGTTTCGGCAAAAGCGGACGTCTGAGCGCAAGGGGATGCATCCCGGCTGGCGGATTGTCGCATTGATCCTGATTCTAGCACTGTTCTGGGGATTCTGGCAGTGGGCGATGGTGCAGTTCCAGACCTGGCGCGGACGCTGAGTTCGGGCCGGACGGCCTATGCTTTGATGCCGAGCCCGACGACTTCGCGGAGATACTGAATTGAGCGCTCGATCTCGCCTTTTTGGTAGGCTTGCTCCGCGACTTTCTTGTCGCTGCCTTCCGGTGCTTTGAATCCGGGAATTGATTTGCCGCGCTTGGCCATCGCCTCGAACTTGGCGAACGACTCCGGGCGCTTGTCGTAGTTCTTCCAGAAGTCGTCTTTCTTCGTCGGGAAGCCGCGGGAAAAGCCGGAGATGGTCTCGATTTGGATCGGCACGGCCGGGCACAGTTCCGTCCAGCGCGTGGCGAGGCGTTTCCAGTCCATGAGGCCTTCGCCGCATGCGGTCCATGCGACGCTTTGCCCCTCGGGGGTTTCCCAAATCATATTGTCGCGGAGACTGGAACAAATGGTGACAGGCCCGAGCACTTCAAAGGCTTCATGCGGATCTTCGAGCGTCCATGCGGCGTTCCCGGAGTCGAAGTTCGCGCCGACGAAATCGCGTCCGGCTTCTTCGATGAGGTCGCGCAGTTCCCATGAGTGCATATCGCCGGCGTGGTTCTCGATGGCCACCTTGACCCCCGCATCGGTCGCAGCGCTCTTGCATGCTTTCAGCACTTTGACGGTGTCGGCGATGCGCGCGCGGATGCCGCCTTCCGTCTGGCGATCGTTTGCCGCGCCGAGGACTACGCGATAAACGGGAGAGCCGATCGCTTTAGCCACCCGGATGCCGAGTCGCAGATGCTCCTCCGCAGTGCCGTGGTTGTTTCTGAACGACTTGCTCGTCGGACAAATGCTCCAGCCGCCGGCGTAGAGTTCGATGCCCATGTCGTCGGCCTTCTTCTTCACTTCGCGAAGCGCGGCGTCTTCGAGCGAGTCGTAGCTGTCGAGGTCGCTGATGAAGAGCGTGTCGCACTTCATCGTTGCCGCGAAATCAAGCAATGCCGGTGCTTTCCAGCCCATCGCCCGCACTGCGAAATTATCGTAGCCGACTTTGATCTTCGGCTTTGCGCTCTGCGCAAAGAGCGGTGATGCGGTGGCTGCGGCGAGTGTGGTGATGAACGTGCGACGTGTCTGCATTGAGCGGATTTGCCGGATTCCAACGCTGGTGAGAAGAACTTTCACGTTATCGCTTGCTCTACGGGGCGGGAATGCGGAAATCTGCGCGCTTCATTCACCCGATACCGGTCACTACTTTTACCATCTCATTTCAATGCCAATCACTGCCAAAGGACTCGAAGGAATCATTGCCAACTCCACCCGCCTCTCAGACGTGCTCGGCGACATCGGTCAACTAATCTACGCCGGCTACGACATCAATGAGCTGGCCGGAAAAGTCTCGTTCGAAGAAATCGTCCATCTCCTTTGGTTCGGCGAACTGCCGAACGCCTATCAACTCGAAGTCCTCACCAGCCATCTCCGCAACGCCCGCGAGCTACCGCAAGGCATCATCGATTTCCTGAAGTCCGCCCCGTCATCCGCAAACCCGATGGATGTCATCCGCACCGCGGTCTCCATGCTTGGGCTCTACGACGCCCATCGCGATGACACTTCCGTGGATCGCAATCGCGAGCGCGCCGTGAGCATCACTGCCAGGATCGGAGTCATGGCCGGCTACTACCACCGCGCCCGGCAGGGCAAGGATCTCCCGCCCATCCGCAAGGATCTCGGCGAGGCTGCTCACTTCCTCTATTTGCTGAATGGCGAGGCTCCGACGAAAGAAGCCGCCGACACGCTCGACGTCGCATACGTCCTGCACGCCGACCACGGGATGAACGCCAGCACCTTCAGCGCCCGCGTCACCGTGGCCACGCTCAGCGACATGTTTTCCGCAATCACCAGCGCTATCGGCACGCTCAAAGGACCGCTTCACGGCGGCGCGAACGAAGGCGTCATCCACATGCTCGAAGAGATCGGCACCGAGGCCAACGTCGATGCGTGGGTCGAGGACGCCCTTGCGCAGAAAAAGAAAATCATGGGCATCGGGCACCGTGTTTACAAAGTGCTCGACCCGCGTGCGCCGCACCTCCGCAACATGGCCGTGAAACTCACCGAGCAACTCGGCGAGCAGAAGTGGATTCGCATGTCCGAGCGCATCGCAACGATCATGCGGGAGCGCAAGGCGCTCAATGCGAACGTCGATTTCTACAGCGCCACGGTCTATTACAGCCTCGGCATCCCCACCGACATGTTCACGCCGATCTTCGCCATCTCGCGCACCGCGGGCTGGACGGCGCATGTGCTGGAGCAGCTTGCCGACAATCGCCTCTACCGTCCGCTGAGCGAATACGTCGGGCCGGCCGTTGGCAAAAAGGTGATCCCGATCGCCGATCGGAAGTAGCCCTTGAGCGCCACGCTCAAGATCAACGAAATCTACCAGTCCATCCAGGGCGAAAGCTCGTGGGCCGGCTGGCCATGCGTCTTCATCCGGCTTACAGCGTGCGATCTCCGCTGCACGTATTGCGACACCGAGTATGCGTTCTACGACGGCAAGAAGCGCCTCGTCTCCGAAATCCTCGCGGAAGTTCTCGCGCTCGATTGCCCGATGGTCGAGGTCACCGGCGGCGAGCCGCTCCTTCAAAAGAACGTCCTCCCGCTCATGACGCAGCTCTGCGATGCGGGGAAGACCGTGCTCATCGAGACCAGCGGCGCGCACGACATCAGCAAGATTGATTCGCGGGTCCACCGCATCATGGACCTCAAGACGCCGTCCTCCGGCGAATGTGCGCGCAATTTGTGGAGCAACATCGAGCACCTCGAAAAGCGGGACGAAGTGAAGTTCGTCATCGGCAGCCGCGAAGACTACGAATGGTCCCGTGAACAAGTCCGCATCCATCGCCTCAACGAGCGCTGCTGCTGCGTGCTCTTCTCGCCCATCTTCGGCAAGATCGAGCCTCGCGAAATCGTGGACTGGATTGTCGCCGACAAACTGCCCGTCCGCTTCCAGCTCCAGATGCACAAATTCATCTGGCCGCCGCTCCAGCGCGGCGTGTGATTACGCCAGAATCCCTTTCACCACGCTCCCGTGCACGTCCGTCAGCCGGTATTGGCGGCCTTGGAAGCGGAACGTCAGACGCTCGTGGTCGATGCCGAGCAAGTGCATCACCGTCGCCTGGAAATCGTGGACGTGTACCGGATTCTCCACCGCGTTGTAGGCGAAATCGTCCGTCGCTCCGTACGTGATGCCCGGCTTGATTCCACCGCCCGCCATCCAAATCGTGAAACCATACGGATGATGGTCGCGGCCCCACTGCTTGCGGTCCGCGATGTCGCCCTGGATGAACGGCGTGCGCCCAAATTCGCCCGCCCAAATCACCAGCGTATCGTCCAGTAATCCGCGCTGCTTCAAATCCTTCACCAGCGCCGCCGCCGGCTGGTCCGTATCGCGGCATTGGATCTCAAACTGCGTGGAAAGATTCCGGTGATGATCCCATCCGGCGTGAAACATCTGCACAAAGCGCACACCGCGCTCCACCAGACGCCGCGCCATCAGACAGTTGTTCGCGAACGAGCCCTGCCGGTTCACATCCGGGCCGTAGCTCTCCATCACCGACTTCGGCTCTTTCGAGAAATCCGTCAGCTCCGGCACGCTGGCCTGCATCCGGTAAGCCATCTCGTATTGCGAAATGCGCGTCGCGATTTCCGGGTCGGCAAACTCCGCATAGTGCTTCTCGTTCAGCTTCGCCATGTCATCCAGCAGCCCCCGCCGCACCTCGCGCGACATCCCGTCCGGGTTCGATAGATACAGCACCGGGTCCCCGCCGCCGCGGAATCGTGTGCCCTGAAACTTCGACGGCAAAAACCCGCTGGCCCAATAAAAGTCGTAGAAGATCTGCCCGCACGTCGCCTCCTTGTCCCGCGAAGTCATCACCACAAACGACGGCAGATCCTGCGTCTCGCTCCCCAGCCCGTAAGTCGTCCACGCCCCCATGCTCGGACGCCCCGGCATCTCCGAGCCCGTCAGGAAAAACGAGATCGCCGGCGCGTGGTTCACCGCCCCCGTGTGCATCGATTTCACAAACGCGATATCGTCCACGATCGACGCCGTGTGCGGCATATACTCGCTCGCCCACGCCCCCGCCTTCCCATGCTGCGCAAACTTCACAAACGGCGGCAGCACCAGCTTCTTCGCGCCCTGCGTCATCGTGGATTGACGCTGGTTCTTGTGGATGCTCTCCGGGATTTCCTTCCCGCGCCACTTCTCCAGCTCCGGCTTGAAATCGAACATATCCACATGCGGCGGCCCGCCGTTCTGGAGCAGATAGATCACGCGCTTCGCCTTCGGCGCAAAATGCGGAATCCCCGGCAGCCCGCCCGCCGCATCAGCGTGCGGCTCCAGCAGCGAAGCCAGCGCCGCCGTGCCGATGCCCACGGCACTCTTCGAGAAAAACTGCCGGCGCGTGAGATAAGCCGCGCGTTCCTGTTGTGGAGTCATGCCAGGCAATCTCTCACCCGCCGCGAATCTTGGCCAAATAAAACGCCCCGCCGCTCCACCCGTCCGTTCGGGAGCTCCGGAATGCCGCCCGCATCAGACATCCCGCGACTCAGCGAACCCGCGTAAAGGAGCGGCGAATTTACTCGCCGACCTGCAAACGCGAAGCGCACATCAAAAAGGCGTGACGGCCGGGAAAGGAATAGTCGGTCTGTCCCCGCCGTCTCCCTCCAACGGTGTCCAAACTCTCAAAAAAACGCGGCGTCCTTATCAGTCGCGGTGCTCGCAGGGGGTCGGTGGTGAAGGTTTCGCTATAGCGGGCGCAGCG
>JAYUSJ010000324.1:0-12478 GCA_043755735.1 Verrucomicrobiaceae bacterium
AGTTCCCTTGGTTCCAACCGCCGGATGCGGAAAACCGCACGTCCGGTGGTGTGGGAGCCCTGACGGGTGCAACCCCGTCAGGGCGACCCGATCCCCGCGCCAGTCTTTCCGCATGGGCACGAAGTATCGCACTCTGTTCCACTTTTAATCACAACCGTTTCATGGGGGCGGCGACCCAGGCGGCGGATCGTGGAATCAAAGCTATGGATCCTCTCGGTTTTTCCGGCATCAGACGACCGGAGTATGCTTGCGCCACGATAACCTATCGCCCATACACACCATGAAACGAAAAGCGCAAAAACCGACCACGGATGCTGGTAAAGATTCCAAGGAGTTTGAAAAACTTCCCGCCAAGACCAAAGAGCTGCTGATCCTGAGTGACCGCGAGGAGAAAGCGGTCGGTCCCGAGAAGCTCGCCATTCAAAAGATCACTCGGAGTAAATCGAAACCGTGAATAGCATTCGGGTCTGGAAGGTAACTTGATATGACCAAAGACCCGATTTGCGACATGACCGTGGATGAGGCCACCGCGCTGCACGCCGAGCGCGATGGGAAGACGTTCTATTTTTGCAGCGAGCACTGCCGGAAGACGTTTCTCTCCCAAACTGCGCCTGCGAAAACGGGCGGCAGTTGTTGTGGTGGACACAAGGACCACGGCCACGGTGACGCGAAGGTGAAGCCTTCGGCTGCCTCGAAATACTTTTGCCCGATGTGCCCGGGAGTGGAGTCGGATAAGCCGGGGGATTGTCCGAAATGCGGCATGGCGCTGGAGCGGAATCCCGCATGGGTGGCGGGAAAGGCCATTTATACGTGCCCGATGCACCCCGAGGTGCAGCAGGATCACCCCGGCGATTGCCCGAAGTGCGGCATGGCTCTCGAACCGATCGCGGCGAGTGGCGACGATGACGAAAACGCGGAGCTTCGCGATATGACCCGCCGCTTTTGGATCGGTGCGGCGCTGACGCTTCCCGTGTTCGTTCTCGCGATGTCGCACTTGGTCCCGGCGCTCGCGAATCAAGCGTGGGCAGACAGTCACGCGTCGCGGTGGATTCAGTTTGCGCTCACGGCTCCGGTCGTCGGGTGGGCTGGGTGGCCGTTTTTCCGGCGCGGCTGGCGCTCGCTCCTCTCGCGGCATTGGAACATGTTCACGCTGATCGCCATCGGCGTGGGTGCAGCGTTCATTTTCAGCGCGGTGGCGATGCTTGCTCCGGGCCTTTTCCCACACTCGATGCAACACCATGGCAAGGTCGCGATCTACTTTGAGGCCGCCGCCGTGATCATCGTGCTGGTGGTGCTCGGTCAGGTGTTGGAACTCCGTGCCCGCAGTCGAACAGGCAGCGCAATTAAGGCGTTGCTCAATCTCGCACCGCCCACCGCGCGGCAGGTCGCGCCCGGCGGAGATCAAGTCGTGCCGCTCGATCAAGTGAAAGTCGGCGACACACTGCGTGTGGTGCCCGGCGACAAAGTGCCCGTGGATGGCGTGGTGCTCGAAGGGCACTCGAACGTGGAGGAATCGATGATCACCGGCGAGCCGCTCCCGGTGGAGAAAACCGTCGGCGACAAAGTGACCGGCGGAACGGTGAATGGCCCCGGCAGTTTCGTGATGCGGGCCGAGCGGGTCGGGAGCGACACACTGCTCGGACAGATCGTGAGAATGGTGGCGGAGGCCCAACGCAGTCGCGCGCCGATTCAGGGTCTCGCGGACAAGGTCGCGGGCATTTTTGTGCCCGTGGTGCTCGCGGTGTCAGTGCTCACATTCGCCGTCTGGATGTGGCTCGGGCCGGAGCCGAAGCTCGCGTATGCCATCGTGAACGCTGTGGCCGTGCTCATCATCGCGTGTCCGTGCGCGCTGGGCCTGGCCACGCCGATGTCGATCATGGTCGGCGTCGGCCGTGGTGCGCAGGAAGGTGTGCTCGTGAAAAATGCCGAGGCGCTGGAGCGATTGGAAAAAGTGGACACCCTCGTCGTGGACAAGACCGGCACACTCACCGAGGGCAAGCCAAAGCTGATAGACATCCTGCCCGTCGATGGGTTCGACGCGAAGGAATTCCTCCGCCTCGCCGCATCGCTGGAGCAGAGCAGCGAACATCCGCTCGCCGCCGCGATCGTGCGCGGTGCAAAGGACCAAGCCATCGCGCTGGAATCGGTGACGAACTTTCGGTCTGTGACCGCGGGCGGTGTCGTCGGAACGATCGCCGGTCGCGCGGTGATGGTTGGCAAACCCGACTTTCTCCGAAGTGAAACAATCAGCGGCATCGACTCCCTCGAAGCATCCGCGATGAAACTCCAGGAAGCGGGAAAGACGGCGATGTTTGTCGCCATCGACGGCAAGCCGGCGGGCATTCTCGCAGTCGCGGACCCAATCAAATCCACCACCGCCGAGGCAATCGAGCATCTTCACAAGCTCGGCCTGAAACTCGTCATGCTCACCGGCGACAACCGTCGCACCGCAGCCGCAGTGGCGGAGCAGCTCGGGCTCGATTCCGTGGAAGCCGAGATCGAACCTGCAGGGAAAGTCGCGCATGTCAAAAAACTGCGGGGCGAAGGCAAACACGTCGCGATGGCCGGCGACGGAATCAACGACGCACCCGCGCTCAGCGAAGCCGAAGTGGGCATCGCCATGGGCACGGGCACGGATGTCGCGATGCAAAGTGCGGGTATCACTTTAGTAAAAGGCGACCTCCGTGGAATCGCCCAGGCCATCCGCCTGAGCCGCGCAACGATGAGCAACATCCGGCAAAATCTTGTCTTCGCATTTCTCTACAACGCGCTCGGAATCCCAATCGCGGCGGGCGTGCTCTATCCGATTTTCGGCGTACTCCTCAGCCCGATCATCGCCGGTGCGGCGATGAGCCTGAGCTCCGTCTCGGTGATCAGCAACGCCTTGCGATTGCGCCGTGTGAAGCTGTCACCTTGAGTGAAGTAACGACTGTTCAACACAATGGAAAATCTGACAGCCCAGCCCTGGCACAAGATGCCCGTTGCGGAGGTCTGCGCTCAACTCGGCACCGCCGCAGGGCACGGACTGTCGCAGGAGGAAGCCGCGCGCCGCATTTCCGAGTACGGGCCGAACACACTTCCCGAAGAAGAGTCGAAGCCCTTGTGGCGCATGTTCGTGCGGCAGTTCGCGAGTCCGCTCATTTACATTCTGTTCGCCGCTGCGGCTCTCGCCTTTGTGCTCGGCAAGCATGAGGACTCGCTCGTCATTCTCATCGTTGTGCTGGTCAATGCGATCATCGGCACGTTTCAGGAAGGACGGGCGGAGCGCTCGATGGCGTCACTTCGCAAGTTGTCCTCGCTCCATGTGCGCGTGGTCCGCGATGGAAAAGAGGAGAAGATCGAAGCCGGGAATCTCGTGCCGGGCGATGTCATGCTGCTCGCCGCCGGAGATGCTGTGGGCGCGGATGCACGGCTGGTCGAGGCCGCAGCATTGGAGGCGGCGGAGGCGGCACTCACCGGTGAATCTTTGCCCGTCGCGAAAAACATCGAGTCGCTGCCGCAGGACACCATGCTCGCGGATCGGGTGAATATGGTTTTCTCCGGCACCCACATCACCGCCGGGCGGGGCCGCGCGGTGGTCGTGGCCACCGGCCAGTCCACCGAGGTGGGAAATATTGCCAGAATGACGACCGGAGCCGAGGAGCCGAAGACGCCGTTGGAGATCCGCATGGAGCAGTTCGGGCGTCAATTGGTCGTAGCGTCCCTCGTGCTCGTCGCGGTCGTGATCGCAGTCGGATTGCTGCGCGGCATGCCGCTTGCGGATATCGTGATGGTGGCGATCAGCCAGATGGTTTCGCTCGTGCCTGAAGGATTGCCGGTAGCGCTGACGATCGCATTGGCCGTAGGCATGCAGCGCATGGCGGGACGGGGTGCGATCGTGCGACGGCTCGCGGCCGTGGAGACGCTGGGCTCCACGAACATCATTTGCTCGGACAAGACCGGCACGCTCACAAAGAACGAAATGACCGTCACCGAATTGTGGCTGCCCGATGGTCGCAAGGTGGGAGTTTCGGGCTCCGGATACGCGCCGGAAGGCACGCTCTCGTGCGATGGACGTGAGCTTGCGCCTGTGAGCGATCCAGCTCTGCGCCTCGTTCTGGAGGCCGTCGCGTTGTGCAACGATTCGCAACTGGTACCGCCGACCGCCGAGGAATCACGCTGGCGTGCGCTGGGCGATCCGACCGAATCCGCGCTGCTCACGGTGGCACTCAAGGGCTGCATCGAGCATGCGCACATTGGTCACGAATGGCCGCGGCGCGCGGAGATTCCGTTCGATGCGACGACGAAACTCATGGCCACGCAACATGGTCACACGCATCGGCCCAATCGCGTTTTCATCAAAGGGGCGCCGGAGATGTTGCTCCCGCTTTGCGGTCACGCGCGGCACGGCGATTCGGTGCAGGCGTTCGAAGCCGATGCGCGCCAGAAGAGCCTCGACGCTGCGGAGCAGATGGCTCTTCAGGCATTGCGGGTGCTGGCCGTCGCGATGGTGGACGAAGCGGAGATCGACGAAGACGCGGGATTTGAGCAATTCGAGGGACGTGCCGTATTTCTCGGTCTTGTGGGCCAGATGGACCCTCCGCGTGATGAGGTGAAAATTGCCGTCGCGGAGTGCCGGGCGGCGGGTATCCGGCCCATGATGGTGACGGGTGACCACAAGGCCACGGGGCTCGCGATAGCCCGTATGTTGGGCATGGCGCGCGATGGCGACCTCGCCGTGGATGGCCGCGAGTTGGAGGCGATGTCCGCAGAAGCCCTTGTTGCCGACATCGACCGCATCGCTGTTTTCGCGCGCGTTCATCCCGCGCAAAAGCTTCGCATCGTCGAGGCGCTTCAGTCGCAGGGAAATGTCGTCGCGATGACTGGCGATGGAGTGAATGATGCACCCGCGCTCGCCCGTGCGGATGTCGGCGTTGCGATGGGAATCACCGGCACGGAAGTCGCGAAGGGCGCGGCAAAAATTGTCATCACGGACGATAATTTCGCAACCATCGTGAAAGCCGTGGAGCAAGGCCGGCTGGTCTATGGGAACATCCAAAAGCTCATCCTCTTTCTTTTTGCCACTTCCATTGATGAAGTGATCATCCTGCTCGGAGCCCTGCTGCTGGGCTATCCGTTGCCACTGGCCGCCGTGCAGATTCTTTGGATCAACCTCGTCACGGAAGGCACGCTCACGCTGAATCTGGTGATGGAAGGTCCCGAGGGTGACGAGATGCAACGCAAGCCCGTCCTCACCAGCGAGCCGCTCATCAGCAGAACCATGCTGCGCCGTATGGCTGTCATGGTGCCGACTTCCGTCACGGCAACGCTTGGCTACTTCATCTGGCGGCTCTCCACAGGCGCGCCGTTCATCGTGGTGCAGACGGAGACATTCACGCTGCTTGCCGTGTGCCAGTGGTTCAATGTGCTCAACTGCGAAAGTCCCACGCGTTCTTCGCTGCGCCTCGGGTTGCTCAAAAACCGCTGGCTGCTCGGTGGTCTCGTTCTGGCGATTCTGCTCCAGCTTTCCGTGGTTTACCTCGCGCCGATGAACAAGCTCTTCCACACCACGCCGATCGATCTTACCCACGTCCTTCTCATTGGCGCTGTCGCCAGCAGCGTGCTGTGGACGGAGGAGATCCGGAAATTCTTTGCGCGCCGCCGCTTGTCCCAAGTCAAAGCCGCAGCCACCTCGAACGACTAATCAACGAGCCTCTAGTTATTCGGAAGCATCCACTCCATCGTCATTGGTAAGAAGGCCGCACAGATCCGTTGGAAGCCTGTCCTAATTTCGCAATCTCGCCCCGCCCGCTTCTGTTCCATTTTTAGTCACCCCCAACCCTGTCCTTTTACAGGGCCGGACCGTCTGCGATGACTTCGGCAGGACGGTTGCGGGCGATTTCGACCGAGCAATGTGCGCGCACCGCGATTGCAGACGCGACGGTGCCGAATGCATCGGTCCCCGGATGGTGCGTGCCTGAGGCGCCGATAAAAATGCAATCGGCTTTCCAGTTATCGGACCACTCGAGCAGCGTTTGTTTGGGCGGACCGATCAGCGTATGCGCCTCGGAGATTATTCCAGCGAGGTGGAGTTTGCTGTGTGCGACTTCCGCTACTTTCTACAAATCTGCAAGCCGCTTGTCGCGCTCGGTCGTGGGCTCACCCAGCCGGAGTCGCAGCCACGGGTCTGAAAACTCTCCGGAGAAGTCCGTGCCCTCAAAGGGGCTTTCGATGACGCTGACCGCAGCGACGAGCGCATCAGACGGCCACTCGCGATCAATGATTGCAATCCCTGCGATGGTCGAAGCCGCCAAACCATCGACCCTCGTCGTCACGCGGCCAAGTCCCCATAGCGCCACGTCTGCCGGCAGCACCCTCGTGCTCGTGCTCTGCAGGAACGAGGTCGTGCCCATTTGAAATAGCCCCGTAAAAAACTTCCCGCCCGGCTGCAACCTTCGCGCGGAGGCCGTGCATCTCTCCACAGACACAAGCAGCTCAATCGCTTTTCCTCCGCATTGCGCCAAGTGCAACTGCAATCTCACAACAAACAAAACAACACACAACAAAATGAAAACATACATCATCACATCGCTCGCGGTTGCATCGACCGCATTGGCTGGAACAATCGACGGTCCCGGCATGCTCACCAACGTCGCAGGCTCGGTCAAACCGATGCTCGCTCACTTGCCTACTCCATCAAGTTCGCTAGGAAGCGTGGCTCCATGGGCATTCCCACGCCTGCTTGCCCGTCCGATGGATCCGCAGGTCATCCTGATTCCGAGCGGGGTCAGCACCTACGATTACATGGCCGCTGCCCGCACGCTGACAACGGACTTGGGCATGTGCTGGAATACCGCTGGCGGCCCCATCCCTCCAGCCGCGAATCTGCCCGGCAGCATGCCCGTCAGATGGACCGGCCTTGGCACAGGCCCGGCACACGCGTATCATCCGCTGGCGGGGGGCGTGACATATCCCGGCGCGATTCCGTTCCATAATGACAGCCCGAACGGAGGAGGTGTGTTGACGCCTGCTTACACAACCGGCCTCATTCCGAACGTCATCGCATTCCCCACCCGCCAACCGGCCTTCCCGTTCCTTGGATCCGACGAAGTTGAATTCCGGTACTCGCCAATCAACGGACTCCCGATGACGCTCGATTTTGTCGAAGTGGAGAATCTTTCGTACGCGAAATTTACCACCCCGGCAGGTAACCCCGTGCTCATCGAATCGTGTTCGGTCTATCTCAACGGCAATCGTATTTCGACATTCGTCCATCAATCGGTTCCCGCCACGTTGCGCGCTAGCTTCAATCTACAGCATCCCGGCCTGCCTTTCCTGAGCCCCACCGGCGCAGCAAATGCCACGCTGAGGACGCCCCCGATACCAAACGCTTTCACGCTCGCCCGGATGCGGCCGGGGACCGTATTGAATCCCGGCGATAAACTCGTGATCCGCTATGACGACTTCGGATACACCACCACTGCCACTGGGATGATTACCGGCACAATTCCCGTGCCCTCAGCCGGTAGAAACGGCAACGGCTGGGCGCTCTCTGCAATCTCCGGTCACCAGTAAGTCGCGACTCACGTATCATCGCGGATCCTCCGTAAATGAAGCGGCTTCGCAGTACCAACTGCGAAGCCGCTCCCATTTTGAATAAAACGGGCACAAAAGAGAGGGGCCCCGGTTCCGCGTTCGATGTCCGCTGGCTTTAGCGTGAGGACTGCGGGAGATTTCTCGCCGATCAGGAACTCGACTTCGTAGCCCTTCCCACCTCCGTAAACGTGAACGACTGCGCCCTCCGCTCCTGCCTTCAGCCCATGCTCCGGCAATGCGCGGACGAGCCGCACGCGGGAATGCTCGGGATGCCACCCCACCCGCAGAGCGCGGCGGCGCTCCAGCCATGCCGCCAGCGTCTCCACTTCCGCATCGGGAAGTGTCTCAATTGCCTCTTCGATTTCTGCAACTGTCCTCATGCGCGGAAAGTGCGCAGCATTCTGCGCAGCTTCAATTCATGGGTTCTTGGCGGAGTTGAAAGCAGGATTCTGATTCATTTTGTCGCCTGCCCCCCGTCTCCCACGACCCCCGTCTCCCGCGAAGCATCTCGTCCCCGGCGAAACGAGAGCGGAGAAAAGCGGACGGATCACTGGCGACAAAGAAGCCCACGACGCCATGCAGATAACCGTCGGCCGCGCCCCGTAAACGTCCGAGTTGCTCATTCAGGACTGTGCGTCCGAGATCGCCCTGTCGGAAGAACCTCCCACTGCCTGTGCCGCTGTCGCTCTGGTTGATTAAGATTTTTCAAAAATCCCTTTACACAGACATACCTTTTGAATAGGCATCGTGCCCGTGAGCCCAATTCTCTACCAGTCACGACACAATGCACCGAACGGGCCTTGCCGTGGAGCGGCGCTAAGTCGAATGACGCGGGCCACGCTGGAAACAAGCCAGCCCTCTTTGTCCGCAGTCGGGATGAATCTGCATTGCAAAGGTGACCTCACCCATCGCTTTCCCGCGCCCAACCGCTCGCTGGGTGAGATCACCCATGGCGTAGGTGCATACAGCCGGCATTTGGGTGAGCACACCCATTCGGCAGGTTTGCTCACCCCACGCGTGGGTAGCCTCACCTCTCCACTGGGTGCGCTCACCCACTGGCTGGGGGCGCTCACCCACCGGCTGGGGGTGCTCACCCACTCGTTGGGGTGCTCACCCAGCCGCTGGGTGAGCTCACCCACCCGTTGGGTGAGCCCGGATATTTAGTCAGTAAACACCACAAGAAGAACAATTAACGAACAAAACATACTATGGCCTCGCACAACACATACTTCCCGCCCGGCATGCCCGAGCAGATGCCCTGGCTCTCAAACTACGTCACCAAGCTCCCGCTCCGTGCCGCCGAAATGGGCTACGCCCCGGCCGACCTCGTTTCGATCATCATCGACTGCAACTGGGCGCTTTACTGCATCCAAAGAGTGAACCCCGCCGCAAAAACTTATGCGCAAGGCATGACGGCGGCAATCAAGACAAACCTCTATAGCCAACCAGTAGCAGGCAGCCCGATTCCGTTTCCAGCCTTTGCCCTTCCGACGCCTATCCCTACCCAAGCGTCGCCCGGCGCCCTCCGTCGCCTCTTCGCATTCATCAAATCGATGAAACTCCGCACCGGCTACACGATCGCTATCGGTGAAGACCTCGGCGTCATCGGCGAGGAAGTGACCGAAGACTTGGATGCCGTCCCGCGCCTCGGCAAGATCGTCCTCCGCGGCGGCGAAGGCATCATCCCATTCGTCAAGGACGGCCACATGGGCGTGTATATCGAGTGCAGCATCGACGGCGGCCCATGGCTGTTCGTCACCATCGACACCAACAGCCCCTACAACGACGCCCGCCCCGTCGCCGCCGGCAAAACCGCCGAAAAACGCCGCTACCGCCTCTGCTTCTGGGACGGCGAACCCACGAACGTCTGGGTGACCACCGAGGAAATCGCATTCGCGAGCTAATACCGAGACCATTCCAAGTCTTGACATCAGAAATCAAAATCCACCACTCATTCTATGGCAATTCCAGGTTCCAGCGTGCGATACAGTAAGATCTCCAATCCCATCGACCTTTTCGATGATGGTTATACGTCAGCCGTTTGGTGCAGCTATTTCGGTAATCTCCAGCGGTGTCTCGGTGTGAGATACAACGGTGCGGAGGATTCCGTAAGTTTTCCCAACAAAGACGGTTTTCCCCTTTGGTATATCGAACCAGACTTCGTCACACGGAGCATCCTCCTAGACATCATTGCTGCAATTAATAACAACCCTGCTGTTGGAAACATGCCAAACGCTCTCACCGCATTGCGAGAGTTTGATGCACGTCGAAATCCGCCTTCTGCACCGGTTCTTCCCTTCATTCAATCTGCCTGACAAAAGCGGAAGCGGCGTTCGCGGGGGTGAAATTGGAGGGGGCGCTCTTTCCCTTTCTTGTTTTTAATGATATATCGTATGGGCGATTGCAAAAATCACTACGAGGAGGACACTTGGGACATAACTCGACTGCATGAAATTTTGGCGGAAAAGTGGCGTCGGAAAAAGCGTTCTCCTTTGAAGTTTGTGGAGGCTTACGACGCACTGGAAGAAAAGGTCGGATTTTGGGTTCGATATAAAGCTGAAGAGCCGGATCAGTTTAAATCAGACCATTTCACGCTGTCCTTTTTGCTCTTCATCGAAAAGATGGATGCGTATCTACGAGTATTAGAGAAAGACTACAGTTCGTGTATTCCGGAGGCGGATGCTCAACGCAAAAGAAATGAGTATTGGAAAGATGTGTATGGTTCTCCCGGAATGCCTTGGCGGGGAGGCCGCGCAGACGGGAATGGTCGATGAATGGCAAACGACTCAAGCGCCAAGCGCTTCCTCTTGTCGGCGATTCAAGGTTTGGGACGGCTACAGTCCTCGAACGCTTGAAGATTATCGACTTTAGGCGGTTGCACTCCTACTGGAAAACGAAAGAAGCGGCCCTTGAGTTCTTTTTTTCGCTCTTAGAAGACGGTGCTGACTTCTCCGTTTACGAAGTCCCCGAGTTTGACAAGGCGCCGCCGCATCCAAAGTGGTGTGGCTGGTCCCACTCTGGGGATCACCCCCGGATCGGACGGTTATTTTGGAACTGGTTCCATGTCCATTTTCCACATTATCGCCTTTCGTTCGCTGATCAGCCTGATTTTCAGGCCGTTCGCGCCGATGACACAAAGCAGCATACGATTTGGGGCGACATCGGAATAGTATCACCGCAGGCATTTGCTTGGGCGCTTCTCAACATGCAGCCAGGCGACAACTGGATTTCAGTTCTCGATGGTGGCTTCAAGCACGTAGTCATCAATATCTTGGGACGGCTCGAATCGCCGTGGCCGGGCGGGACGCGATCCATTCGCTCAATAATTCCTAAACCACAGAATAGCGCGGTGAAACGGACCAATGTGAAACGCGCGGCTCATGGCGTGAAAAAATAGGGACGCGGTTGGTTTGCTACGCTCTATCCACCGTTTGGGGCGGGGGGCTTTGTTTCCTTTCGAGTTCACTGCGAATCGCCTCGGCGCTGCGGTCGAATCGCTCCAGCAGGCCGGTGAGCCGATCGCTTTCGGTGGCGAGGTATTGCATGATTTCCATCCCGATAATCCCGCACGGCGGCAAGAAAAGACACACCCGCGAGGCGTAAAATCTATCGCCACGCGCCGTTGGGATCGTCATTTTCGCCCGCATGGTCCGCACGATCCTTGCCTTTATAGCCCGCCGACTTTTTCCAGATACCACGGTGCGGGTTTGCCGGTGACGAGGATGCGCCAGAGGGCACCGAGGAAAAGGGTGGGCGGGCGGAGCAACGGGAGGGGAGGGCGAGCTTCAGGGCATGGCAGAATGCCGTCTCGCTCGCCTCCGAAAAATCGGAGGGATGAAATTTCGTTTCGGAAGGCTGTTATTCGCTAGGCATCGGCGAAGTCTCCGCGAAACGGGTTCCTCTGGCGACGCTGCGATCGGTCAATGCTACCCCAAAGTTGCCACAGGATTGCCGGCTGCGGGCGGGCGGGTCGCGATTTCCTCACGAGCCGGCTGCTTGTGTTTCGCTTTGCAGCAGGATTTCGCATGATGGGGTCGTCGCCAAATCGCGCTGGAGGACGGGTTGGCCCGGAAGAACGTCACCGGCACTGACACTCAATGAACTGGATACCGATCACGAAGTCTTTGAAATAAGCAGGCGTCCCGCCGAACCGCGTCTTTTTACAGGGCCGGACCGTCTGCGATGATTTCGGCGGGGCGGTTGCGGGCGATTTCCACCGAGCAATGCGCCCGTACTGAGATCGCAGAGGCGACCGTGCCGAATGCTTCTTTCCCAGGATGTTGTGTGCCGGACGCGCCGACGAAGATACAGTCGGCTTTCCAGCTCTCGGCCCATTCGAGCAGCGTCTGTTTCGGCGGGCCTACCAGCGTGTGAGCCTCGGCGTTAATCCCGGCGAGGCGGAGCTTTTGGTGCGCTGCCTCGGCCACTTTCTCGAGCTCTGCGAGACGCTTGTCCCGCTCCGTCGTGGGCTCACCCAGCCGGAGTCGTAGCCACGGGTCTGAGAATTCGCCGGAGAAATCCGTACCTCCGAAGGGGCTCTCAATGACACTGACTACAGCAACCAGCGTGTCCGCCGGCCACTCGCGGTCGATGATCGCATTGACTGCGATGGTCGAAGCCGCCGAACCGTCCACCGCCACGACGACCCTTGATGTCGCAGCGAAAGGCGCGTGCGGACGGCAGATATGGACGGCGCATTTTGCCTCGGCCGCGACCTTGTGTGACACGCTGCCAAGGAAGAATCGCCCGACTGCGGAGCGACTGTGCGAGCCGATAAAAATGACGTCGGCAGAAACGTCGAACGCCCGCAGCATGATTGCGCGGGCGACCGATTCCACTTTGCCGATACTGCTGACCTTCCACGAAGGAAACGCCGCGCGAATCTTCTCCGCGCCTTTGGCTG
>JAYUSJ010000325.1:0-3909 GCA_043755735.1 Verrucomicrobiaceae bacterium
CATCCCTTCATCCTCCCATTTCGGAAGGTTTTTCGGGACCAATGTGTTACCCATGTCCTGAACCACTTGTGTTACCTATGTCCTGAACCCGCACCGCAATGCGTTAGGGCGCGATTTTTTCGCTTGCGACCAGTCACTTCTCACCAGTCACAAGTCACCGCCGGATTATTCAAGCAGTTACCGTCACATCACGGCTGACAGAGCACTAGGCCGGGTTTAGTGCGGCACCGTGGCACTCTTCTTTCCCTTCACCTTCGCTGCGGGTTTTGGCCGGACTTTCCGGGTCTTGAACCGGCTTGGCTTCGCCTCGCCGAGTGCGAGGGCCATAAACTCGGACTGGCTGTCGCACTTGGGCTCGTGGTTTCCGCGAATGACCGGGGTATAGCTGCCGTCGCTCTCCAGTCGCCACGCTTTCGTATTGTCGGCAAGCTGGCGGAGCAGTATCTGGCGGACGCGTTCCCGAATCGCAGAGTCCTCGATGGGGAAGACAAACTCGACACGCCGGAAAAAATTCCGCGACATCCAGTCTGCGCTGCCGACATAGATCTCGTGTTTCCCGCCATTCTCAAAGTGGAAGACGCGCGAGTGTTCGAGGAATCGGCCCACGATACTACGGACCTCGATGTTCTCGCTCACGCCGGGAATTCCAGGGCGCAAGCAGCATGAGCCGCGGATGATGAGGTCGATTTTCACCCCGGCTTGAGAGGCCCGGTAGAGAGCACGGATCGTCTCCGGGTCGGAAAGCGTGTTCATCTTGGCCACGATTCTCGCGGGGCGTTTTTTCAGCGCGTGGTCGGCTTCGCGGTGGATGAGCGTAAGGATGCGCTGCTGGAGTTGCCACGGGGCCACGAGCAGTTTGCGAGGCGTCTGGAATCGGGCGATTCCGGTCAGGAGGTTGAAGAGGTTCGTCGCGTCTTCCGCGAAATCCACATTCGCGGTGAAAAGGCTGAGGTCCGTGTAAATACGGGAGGTCGTCGGGTTGTAATTGCCGGTGCCGAGGTGAAGGTAGCGGCGGAGTCCGTCTTCATCTTTGCGGACGACGAGAGTCATTTTGCCGTGCACCTTTTTGCCGACGAGTCCGTACACGACGTTCACTCCGGCTTCCTCCAGCCGCTTCGCCCATTCGATGTTGTTCGCTTCGTCGAAGCGCGCCTTGAGCTCGGTGACTGCGGTGACGTGCTTGCCGTTCTCCGAAGCGAGCATGAGGGCACCGATGATGCGAGGGTCGCCGCCGGTCCGGTAGAGAGTCTGCTTTATCGCCAGGACGTTCGGATCCCGCGCCGCCTGGTCGAGGAAATCGACGACGGTATTGAAGCTCTCATACGGATGGTGAATGAGAATATCCCGCCGGCGAATCGTGGCGAACAGCGATGAGCGGTCCCGGACGCTGGCCGCGATGGGTGCGAGGAACGGCGGGTCGCGCAGCTCGGGGGAATGGTCGCCTTCATAGATCGCCATCAGGCGCGTGGGGTTGATGGGACCGTCGATGATGTAAAGATCGTCTTCCGTGAGACTCAGCGTCTCGAGCAGCAATTTCCAGATCGCCTCGGGGCAATCAGAATCTACTTCGAGGCGCACCGCCTCGCCCTTGCGCCGGTTGCGCAGCTCTTCCTCCACTGCCTGCAGCAGGTTGTCTGTGTCATCTTCCGCCACATAAAGCTCGCTGTTGCGGGTGACGCGAAATTTCCAATGCCCGTGGATCGTCGTGCCGGGAAACACATCGCTCAAATAGTGCCCGATGAGTTGCCCGAGATAAATGAAGTCGAGGGCATCGTCCTCGCGAGGCAGTCGGACGAGCCGGGGCAGCACCCGCGGAATTTGCACCACGGCGAGGCGGGAACGCGTGCCGCCCTCCTCCTCGATGCTGAGCGAGACGACAAAATTGAGCGACTTGTTCCCAATGTGCGGGAAGGGATGGGCGGGATCCACGGCGAGCGGCGTGAGCACCGGACGCACCTGCATCTCGTAATACTTGCTGAGAAATGCCCGGTCGCTTTCACCGAGTTGCGGGTAGTCCAGAAACCGGATGTGCGCCTTTTCCAGTGCGGGCTGGAGTTCGCCGCGCCACAGGCGGTACTGATCCTCCACCATGCGGCGCACGCGTTTGGTGATGCTCCGTGCCGCTTCCGTGGCTGTTCGTCCGTCGATGCTGCGCTCGACAATCTCGCTTTCCACCTGCTGCTTGATGCCCGCCACGCGGACCTCAAAAAACTCATCGAGGTTGGAATTCACGATGCAAAAGAACTTCACGCGCTCCAGCAACGGATTCGCCGGACTCATCGCCTCCTCCAGTACACGTTGGTTGAATTCCAGCCAGCTTATCTCCCGGCTCAGAAAGTGTTCATTTGTAAACGTCATCATTGCAATTGAACCTTACACAAGACGTTGGTGTTTCGGCGAGCCGCTGTTTTTCAACAATCTTGTGACGACGCGGGAAGGTATCTCGCACCGCCCCCGCAGTGGCATTTGCATTTGCGTCCGGCTCCGACTATTGAGGCGGCACAACATGAATATCCTGATTCTCGCCGCCGGCTACGCCACCCGTCTCTATCCGCTCACGCTTACCAAGGCGAAGCCGTTGCTCAACGTAGCGGGCAAGCCGATGATGGAGTGGGTCATCGACAACCTCGCCCCCATCTCCGGCATCAGCAAAGTCTTCGTCGTCACCAACAACAAGTTCGCCGCCGACTTTCAAGTATGGGCCGACGAATACAGCAAGACACAGCCAAAGCTTTCCGTTGAAATCGTGAACGACAACTCCACCGGCGACTCCGACAAGCTCGGAGCGATCGGCGACATCAACTACGTCGTCCAAAAATACGGGATCGAAAACGAGGAACTCCTCGTCGTCGCCGGCGACAACCTCTTTTCCGAGAGCCTCGAAGGCTACGGCACATTCGCGCGGGAGAAGAACATCCCCGTGCTCGGCGTGTACGACGTGGGCTCGCTCGAAGAGGCGAAAAAATACGGCGTAGTCGCCGTGGATAGCGACGGCATCATCTCACAGTTCGTCGAAAAGCCCGCCGAGCCGCCGAGCACGCTCATCGGCATCGCGCTCTACTATTACCCATCGCACATCGTCCCCAGCATCCGCCAATACCTCGAAGAGGGCAACAATCCCGACCAGCCCGGCCGCTTCGTGCAATGGCTCTACCCCCGCACGCAAGTCGCCACATGGAGTGTCCCCGGCACATGGTTCGACGTGGGGAGCAAGGAGACCCTCGAAGAAGCCAACCGCATCTTTGCCGCCCACGTCCACTCGTAGCTCTCCGACCCAGGCGCGGAGGCCAGCGACGTTGACCTATCGGCGCGGCTGGAGGTAGAGGCTCTGCACTTCTGCGGGGGTGAGCGAGCGGTTGTAGATGCGGACTTCGTCGATCATGCCGTCGAAGTTTTGCCATCCCCCTCGGTCCACTGCGCCGATGGTGGTGTACATTTTTTCTGTGGGGTAATTCACGGTTTCATCGGTATCGACATCGGAGACGAGTTCGCCGTTGATGAACAGGCGGATGGCGTGGCGGCGGGCTGAAACTTTACCGATGGTTCCGGTGATGAAGTACCAGGTGTTTGGCGAGAGGACGCGGTCGGAGACAGCCCGGACGTGTTGGTTTAACATCGGTTTTCCCTTGGGCGACAGGTGGATTTCATCCTCGAATACTGTGAACTTGGGCGCGCCTGTCACGGAGCGGTCGGAGCGCATTTCGACATGGCCTCCCGGTAAAACGCGCAGGGTCCATGGGTCGCGGCCAAATTGGTCGTCGCCGTGCCAGGCGATCTGCGAGCCCCATGTCCCAGCGATGCTCTTAAAATTGACCCATGCTGAGATGGATATGTTATCCGCGATGTCGAGCGCGGGTGTGGGCGGGATCGTCATGCAGTCCCATTGGATCTCCCGTTTCCAAGTGGGGT
>JAYUSJ010000326.1:0-12333 GCA_043755735.1 Verrucomicrobiaceae bacterium
CTCCAAGATCGAGATGTCAAACGTGCCGCCGCCAAAGTCATACACGGCGATCTTGCTGCGGTCCTTCAGCCGGTCCAGCCCGTAAGCCAGCGCCGCCGCAGTGGGCTCGTTCACGATGCGCTCGACGGTCAGCCCCGCGAGTTCGCCCGCCTTTTTCGTCGCGTTGCGCTGCGCGTCGTTGAAGTACGCAGGCACCGTAATCACCGCCCGCGAAATCGGCTGCTCCAGCACGCGCTCCGCCTCCGCTTTCAACGCAGCGAGGATGAGCGCCGCGACTTCCTCCGGCGCAAGCTCCCGCTCGCGAACCGCGATGCGTGCAGGCTCGCCCGGCTTCCCCGCGAGGCGATACGCGACATCATCCGCCTCCTCGCCGATGCGCCGACCCATGAACCGCTTCACCGAATACACCGTGCTCTCCGGCTCCACCGCCCGCATCCGCAGCGCCGCCCGCCCGACGAGAGGCACCCCGCTTTTCGGAAAGTACACAACCGACGGCACAAGCCGTTCGCCCGCCGCATCCGCGAGCAAAATAGGAAACCCCGCCTCCATCGCGCCGATGAGCGAGTTCGTAGTGCCGAGGTCAATACCGACGATAATTTCTGTCATGTCCGAACACTGGAGGGGAACCCACCGCAACGGCAAGAAATGGAATCTGCCAGCGAAACAGCTCATTCACCCGAAAATGCGTGTTTTTGAGTTTCAGCGTGGAATAAACCGAAATTTACAACGGGCAATCCATACGACTGTAATCGAGTATGCTCTCCTCATGCCTGCTTCCACGACCGATCACCAAGGTTCGTTTTTGACGAGTGTCACGCTCCTTAGCGCGCTACGCGACATGCGCGACCACGCGAGCTGGCAGCACTTTCACTCCATCTATCGCCCGATGCTGCTGGCCGTCGCCCTGCGCTCCGGACTGCGCGATCCGGAAGCCCAGGATGTCGTGCAGGAGACCATCATAGAAGTGGCGAAGGAGATGCCCGCCTTCCGCTACGACCGTGCGCGCGGGCGATTCAAAGGCTGGCTACTAACTATCGTGCGGCGGCGGATTGCCAACGTGTGGCGCGCAAAAAAATACAAGCACGGCGACGAGCGCGTCGCCCGCGAGCAACTCACCGACCCCGCGCAAATCGAGGCAGGGTCGGAGGAGGATTCCGACTTTGAAAAACTATGGGACGAGGAATGGCGGCAGCACGCGTTGCGCGTCGCCGAAGATCATGTGAAGCATGTGGTCGAGCCCGTGCAGTTTCAGGCATTCCAACTCCACGTCGTAAAAGGCATCGCCGCTGGCGAGACCGCGCGGCGGCTCGGCATCAAGCTCATGGAAGTCTATTGGGCGAAATACCGCATCGGGCGGATGATGAAAAAGGCGATCTCGGAGGCGGATAGTTTCTAGCCTTCGATTTCGCGAAATCTGTCAGACGATTCTGCGCCGCCGAATCGTTAGCAACGCGGCTCCGATCACAAACGAGGATAATGCCGTCGGCTCAGGCACTGCGAGGATCGCGTCGATTTCCCTTACCCGGACACCGGCCGTGGAACTGCGGGTGAATTCCACTCGAAAATCATCTCCCGTCACCGTGCCGCCGTTGAAAAAATGGGAAACTGCGTCGTTGATACCGTTCGCGTCAAAAATCCCCACCTCCACGCCTTCCACGAAAAATCGCACGAGCTCTGCCCCGCGGTTATTGCCGTTTGCGACACCCTCGCCGGCAAGTCCGATGTGAAAGCCGACGAGTGTCAGCGGTTGATTCGTGTGCCACTCGAGGAAATCAACCGTCTCTCCAAAGTTTCCGAAAATCGAGTCACCGTTATCTGGGGTGCCACCGTCTTCAAAAAGGAATGTCGAATCCTCAATAGCCCCATTGTTGTTGCCGAATGCATCCTCCACCGTATCCGAGCCGAAGATCCTACTGCTGGCAGCGATGGTCGCGGGATTGACCAGCCCCGGGCCTTCGTCGTCGAACTGAAAGCCACTGCGACCTGTGAGGGAATTGCTGGCGGCGTTAAAAGCAATACGATCCAAATAGGGAGTGGTCTGCGCCCCCAAACTCCCGAACCCGTCGAGTTCGATGAGGCGGGCTCCGGTCGGGTCAGTTCGTGTCAGCTCGATCCGAAATGAACGTAGTCCCGTCGCAATTCCCGTCAGTGCCGTGTCACTGATAATCATCTGGGTGGGTGAATATCCATTGCTGGCATTGCGCGGCAATATCCCGGTCGAAAGCTGCGAGAAATTCAGGCCATCCCGACTGCCCAAAAGTTTGTAATCCAGCACGCTGCGAAGTGTGCTGCCGTCGTCCGAAAGCCGGAGTTCAAAACTCGAAAGGTCGATCCACGACGGAGTCTGCCACTCGATAAACTCGACGTATCCGGGTGAAATCCCATCGGCAAAAATGGTGTGTGTGTTTTCGATGAAGCCGCTCGTATATCCGAAGAGCGATCTCGGATCAGACACACCCGCACCTGGATGTTGGGCGGTCGAAAATATCACGCGGTTGCCGTTCGCAATATCGAAAAGGTCCGTCGTAACGCCTTCATACAGGGGCCCCACCGGGTCGAGTGAATATAACGGTGCCGCAGAAAGCTTGTGTGGGAATGAAGCCATTAGAGCGAAGGAAAGTAATGATATGCAGCGGAACATGATCGGAGAGAATCAGTTCCGAGGAACCAAGAACAGCGTTAATGTCGCGGGAGTATCGGCGCGATTCCCGAGCTCATGGCAGATTATCGATCAAGCCCTGCAACTCATCCTACGGTGCAGTCTGTCGAAATTGACGGCGGGAGGGCTCCTTCGCAATCGGGGAGTCGTGGGCCGTGCAATGCCGTTTCAAACTCTGAGCTTGGCTCTTGTCCGGATTGAAGATTTGAAATCACCCATGCCCGGAAAACCTGCACCCAATTTGCCATGTCACATTCCCGATCACACGCTCATCCGCATAATCGGGCGTGGAGCGTACGGCGAGGTGTGGCTGGCGAAGAATGTAATGGGCACATGGCGGGCGGTGAAGATCGTGCGGCGGGAGAGCTTCACCAGCGAGCGTCCTTATGAGCGGGAGTTTGAGGGCATCCGGAAGTTTGAGCCGGTGTCGCGGGCGCACGATACGCAGGTGGATATTCTGCACGTCGGGCGCGACGACGAGGCGGGGCTTTTTTACTACGTCATGGAGCTGGGCGACGATGTCCTCTCCGGGCAGCAGATCGATCCCGCGACTTACGTTCCGCGCACGCTTGCGAGCGAGCTTCAGGCGAAGAATCGCCTGCCCGCGCGGCTTTGCCTGGAGACTGCACTCGCGCTCGCGACAGCGCTCGATCATCTGCACGCGCACGGGCTCATCCATCGCGACATCAAGCCGTCGAACATCATTTTCATCCACGGCCGCGCAAAGCTCGCCGATATCGGGCTTGTCGCGGAGGCGGCGGTGGATGTGTCGTTTGTCGGCACGGAGGGCTACGTGCCGGTGGAGGGGCCCGGCAGTTCGCGTGCGGATATCTTCAGCCTCGGGCGGGTGCTTTATGAAATCAGCACAGGCTTTTCGCAGCGGCAGTTTCCGGACATCCCGTCATCATTCGGGCTGGATGAAAATGACGGCGACCTCGCCCGCGAGCTAAACCTGATCATCAACCGCGCCTGCGCCCACCGCGCCGACGACCGCTACCAAAGCGCGGCTGCACTGCGCGAGGAACTGCTGCTGCTGCAAAGCGGACACTCCATTCGCCGTGTGCGCGAGAACGAGCGCCGGATGCGCGCGCTGAAATGGTTTGGTGCGGCAGCAGCGGTCGTCGCGGTATTCGCGGGAGTGGGCTATTTTTCGGCCCGGCAGGCGAATGCGCGGGCGGATGCGAATGCTGCACGCGCCGAGGAAAAAGAGCGTAACGCCACCGAGCAGGCGCGGCGGGCCGGGGAGCGGCTGATCGATGCCCGACTGGCCCAGGCGCGTTGGTTGCGCGACTCTTCGGAGCCCCGCCGCCGTGGGATGGCCGAGCGTTGGGCGGTCGAGGCTGCCGAGTCGCGCCCTTCGCTGGCAGCCCGAAACGAGCTCCTCGCTGCGACCGTTCTTGCTGCGGTCTCCACGCCGAGCGACTCACACATTTCGCCGTATGGCGACAATCGTTTCGGAACGAATCCCCTACGCGAGAGAATCAGCCGGGATGGCAGGTTTGTGGCATTTGCGCCGCCTTCGAGGTCTGACGATGACTACCGGCGAACGATGGCAATCCATGACGCGAAGACTGGCGCGAAGCTCGGCGAAGTGGGTGTCAATCGTGCCGGAATTCGGGGAACGGAATTCAGCCCGGATGGCGAATTACTCGCGGTGACCTCAAACGATTCCACACGAATCTGGCGCTGGCGGGAAAACCGAATCGTCTTCGAGGCGGCCACGCCCGCAAACGCAAGAGCATGGGACTGCACTGCCGGTTTCTCGGGCGACGGAAGGCGCTTCTCTGTGGCTGTGAATGGCGGTGTGGAGATACGCGCTGCGGACGGTACCGCGGTGCAAAAATTCGACGTGCCGGACAGCGTGGGAATCACGGCGATACATCCCTCGTTGCCGCGCATCGCAATCGCGACGAAGGTCGGCGGAACCGTCCGCGATTTCGAACGCAGTGAAGAACTCTTTCGCTGGGACGGCGACACGCCTGTTGCGATGGCATGGAGCCCCGATGCACTCACCTTTGCCACGCTGGATCGCGCGGGGTTGCTCGTCGTCTTTGATACCGAGGCCGGCACACGTCTCACCCGGCAGGCGCACTCCACCGCGCCGGTGGCGCTGGCGTTTTCTGCGGACGGGCGATTCATCGTCACGAGCGCATCAGTGAACGACAACAAGTTCTGGCGGGCTCACGCGGGCTCACTGCCGATTGCCACAAATATCACCGGCTTTGCGCTCGGATTCTCGCCGGACGGCCAGAAGGCGATTTCAACAAAACACAGCCGCGGGTTTGATCACGCGTCGTTTTTTGTTCCGGAGGATCGGTATGCGGTGATCGTGAGTCCGCCCGGTGCCCATGCTTTTGCGAAAGTCTCGCTCAGCCGCGACAGCCGCTGGCTGGCATCGCTCGACGAAGAAGGAAGCGCCCTTCGGATTTGGAAATTCGGCGACGGCAAGGCTGCCCATCGCGCAATCAGCACGGCAATATCCGCCCCGCGCCTCATTTCCCTCGATTTTGCGCCAGATGGTCGCTCATTGATTTGCGGCGGCATCGGCGGAGCGATGCGGTGGGCCGTGTCGGATGAGGGCACGCTGGCGGCTCAGCCAGAGTGGATTTGGAAGAGCGACCTGAATGTGAAATTCGCCACGCTCAGTCCGGATGGAAAAACGCTCGTGGTGAGCGTCTCAGGCGTGGAATCGAAAACGCAGAAGGTCGTGGTGCTTTCCCTCAATGCGACATCCGCTCCGCGCGAACTAATTACGGAAGAAAACTATTCGCACGCGAGCTGGCAGCCGGACGGGAAGCGCGTAGCATTGACCAATGAGACGAGTTACGGCGATTGCATTCTCGATACTCTGGATCTGAAAGTCGTGCGCAACCTCGGCTATCGCGCGATGACGTCCGCGTTTAGCCCGGATGGCGCACAACTCGTCCTCGCCGGCAGCCAGAATATCGAAGTCTGGAACAGCCAGCCGTTCGAGCGGGTCCGGGCATTTGATCGTCTGTATCGCGACGGCGCGGCTGCGCGGACTGCGTTTCCGAGGGATGGAAAAACCCTGGCGGTGCTCGATTTCCCAAACGCTGCGAATTTGTACGACGCAGCCTCCGGCGAAGCGCTCGCAACGCTGACCATTCCTGACGGAGAGACCGCCACCGGATTGCTGTTCAGGCCCGATGGTTCGTTGGTTTTGCACGGTCGTGAGATGGTGCATGTATTCAAGATCGCGAAACTGCGCGAGATTTTGCGCACGGTGAAACTCGACTGGCAGGAAAGCCGAACGGCCATCCCGGACGTGGTTCGCGCCGCGCCTGCGCCTGCGCCGCTCGCGACAACCACTGCGCCCACGGCAGGGGCGGCTGTGGCACTTTTCTCCGCGCCCACGATTGTGCCGGGCACCGAACGGCGCATCGTCGAGTTCACGGATCAGGACGGCGACGGTGTGCGCGTCGCGATTTCGCATGGACACTGGGATGGCGATGAAGGCGGCGCTCCGTCGAAGGAGCAGTTCATCACGCGTCCCGGAGGCGCGGGCCATTTTCTCCAACGGGTCGAACTTTCCGGCTCGGCGGCCAGCGATGTCCCGCAGGATGTGAGTATCACGGTCGTAGGCTCGTCCGGAGGGAGAGGCAATGGAAGCGTCGAGGTCGGTGCGATTCAAACGATCAGCGATTTGCGCCGCGTCGTTGTTGAGGGCGACCTCTCGCGATTGCTGTGCGGCGACCCGCAGGACGGTGCGCTGGGCATCGAGCACTTCGAGGCACGCACGCTGGGATTCATCTGGACGCATGTGCCCGAGTGGCTCGACGGCGCGGGTCTTCATCAGCATTACGTGGAAATTCGGGGAGACGTGACCGGCGCATTCATCGTTCGTGGTTCGGTGTATGGGACGCGGATTGGTTTCGATGCCGTGAATGGCAGCGGCGGCAACGTGAAGCTCTTCCAAATCGGCGACCCGAAAGTTTCCGGCAGCGGCTCGCTCATCGGCGGAAACGACGACCACAGCGCTCGTGTGCTGTCCGCTGGAAACGTCGAGCGTGCAATTATCGCGGGCGATATCATAGGCGGCACCGGCTACCTCAGCGGAATCCTCGACTTTCGCGCAGCGGCGAAAATAGAAGTGCTCGGCTCCGTCATCGGAACGGACCAGGCGAGTTCCAGATCGGGAAGCGGTGCTGTTTCCGTCGGCAAGGGTGAAGCCGGGGAGATTCTCATCCACGGCGACGTCCGCGGCGGCGCGATGAAGGGCTCCGGGCTCGTGCAAACGAACGGCAAAACCCGCTCCATCGTTGTCCGCGGAGCGCTGATCGGCGGAGATCAGCCGGGCGCGACTGGCCAGGTCATCCTCAGCTCGGATGCCGACACCGTGGAAGTCGGCCGAATCGAAGGACGGGCCGGAGCGGGTGGCAGCGGAATTTTTATGACGGACGGAAATCTGAAACGGCTCGTGGTGCACGGCTCCGTCGTGGGTGGCACCGGGGAAAAGACCGCGATCATCTGGTCAAAACTCACCATCGGCTCCATCCGCATCGAAGGCGACATCGTCGCGGGAGCTGCGAAGAATAGCTGCGGCATCTCCGCGCGCAAAATCGGCTCCATCGAAATCCTCGGCTCAGTCTCCGGCTCGCCATATTACGACGGGGAAAGCATTTCCTGCGGAAGTGTGGAGTCGGTTCGCATCGCTGGAAACGTGCGCGGGCACCCGGATTACCCGTGGACGCTCTTAGCGAGCGCACCGCTCGAAGACGCGCCGAGCGGCAAGCACATCGGCAGCGTGAGCATCGGCGGCGACGTGGATAATATCCAAATCGTCGGCGGTGGAAGAAAATCGCCCGATGGACAAATCGGCCGCGTGGAAATCGGCGGAAACTGCCTCGGCAGCAGCATCGTCGCGAGCACCCAAAGCACCGGCGAATCCACAACGCGCCGCTTCGGCACATCTGCCGATAAGTTCGTCGGAAAAGCAGACACCGCCAAGCCATCGCGCATCGACGAAATCATCATCCACGGGCGAGTCGCCACCGGCAGCGGCAAAATGAAACCCGCGCAAATCCTCGACGGAAGCGGCAACGCATTCATGGCGCAGGAAATCGGCACACTGCAAATCAACGGCAAAATCATCCCCACAAAAGGCAGCGTAAAAACCCCGCTCGATCCCCGAGGGAAAACACGCGTCGAAACGCAGCGGTAAGTTTTTTTTTAAAAAATCACACGACGCTCAAAAACGGCGTCCCTCGCGTGAAAGGATGGGTGCATGAAAACACGCAAAACCAACCAACAATATCTCGCAGCCATCGTCGGCACCTGCGCGATTCTTCTCTCCGCCGACACTGCATCTGCCCAAACGTTCACAGAGCTTTGGCGCCACTCCTACAATTCTGGCAGCGGAACCTCGACCCTCGACACGGCACGCGCAGTCACATTCGACGCGTCTGGCGCAGTAATCACCGTCGGCTCAGGCTTCCAACAAGGCGGCACTGCCACGAGAGCAGTCACGCAAAAAGTGGACGCCTGCACGGGCGAAGTTCTTTGGACACAGGTGAACACGGTGCTGACCGATGGTAGCGCAGAGAACGCGGTGGTGAAGGTCGATTCAGCGGGGAATGTTTTCGTCGCTGGCTACGTGACCTCTGGCGCAGATCGCGAGGCATATATTGCAAAGCTAAACGGGGTTTCCGGCGCGATTCTCTGGGAGCGCTATCTCGAAGAGAGCGCGTTTGTATTTACCGGGCAGACTGATGAATTCATCAACTGCCTCACCCTTGACCCGGCGGGAGATCCCCTCATCGCCGGTGGCGGTGGTGCGGGGACCACGGGTGAAACCGGACGGACGTGGATTATAGCCAAATTCTTATCCAATCTCACCGGGAGCACGTCCGGGGGTGATGTTTGGTCGGAAAAAATCAATAATACCCGTGCGACGCCGACGGCGATTGTCACGGATGCGGCGGGCAACGCTTATGTCTGCGGAAATATCAAGAGCGCCGGAAATGAGCGCGACGCCGCAGTATTTCGCTTCAATGCATCGAACGGGAGCATCCCATCTGGCTGGCCGAACCTGAAACCAAACCCAGGATCAAACAGAGATAACCTCTGGCAGAATATGACGATCAGCGCGACGGACGAAATTTTCGCAGTAGGACACGCGGAGGTTGATAACAATGAAGATACGCGAGGAGTGGTGAGAAAGATTTCCACAAACGGAAGCACCTTAACCGAACAAATACTCGCCAACCTTTTGGACTACCCAGGCGGCAGCGTTTTCAGCTCAGTTGTTCTGCATGGGAGTGATGTTTTTGTCGTCGGCGCCGCGTTGAAGGCCAACACGGGCAATGGCACAGGCGGAAATACGGATGCTCTCTTCGTGAAAGTCCCAGCAGCTACGCTAGAATATACACAGGGCGTGGTTACCACTCTGACTACTGCGGGACTTAGCGAGGCGGGAACTACGCTTCGCAATCGCGCCCTCAGTGTTGCAGTGAACAGCGTTGGTATCCCGTTCGTCACCGGCGAATCGAAACTCACAGTTGCGGCGGGCTACGACATTTTCCTCCACCAAGTGGACCCGGCGAGCGGCTTGGTGACTTGGTCCCCGCCAGTTTTTGACGGCACGGCGGCGGGCAACGATCGCGGTGTATCCGTGGCTACATTCTCGACCACGAGTGTCGCCGTCGCGGGCTACACGCAGGAGACGGCGACCGGACAGGACTGGCTTACGGCGAAGTTTGGCCTCGAAAGCGAATGTGCAGCCTGCTGCTGCTGCACGCCGCCAGATGCGAATAATGACGCGTTTAACCTCGGACTGGAGCGCCCCACTTTTCCTCTCCAACTCAACGTGCTCGCGAACGACACGGACCCGGGCTCACTCCCGATTACAATCGTGAACGTCTTTCCGCCTGAACTCGCGACCATCTCCCAAAACGGCTTGAGTCTCCAATTCACCCCCGGTGCGAACTTTAACGGCACAGCGAGCGTCTGGTATGAAGTGAGCAATGGGTCGTGCAGCTCGTGGGCGGTCGCGACTGTGCATTTTGACAACACAGCACCGACTGCGGTGAACGACTACATCACGCGATTCGGGTACACGGCGAATACGGTAATCGATGTGGAAGCGTGGAAGAACGATCAGGACACACCGTTTGATAAGGCCCGTTTGAAGATCATCAGCTTCATCCAGCCGCTCACTGGCACGGTGGTGCTTGATACAGTGGGGAATCGTCTCCGTTTCACCTGCAACAACGGATTCTCCGGGCAGGAAAATTTCATTTACACGGTGAGCGACGGCTTTGGCGGTACTAGCTCGGCGCGAGTATTCATCCGGGCGAGGGTGAAAGTTATATGGGTTGGGGAAGTATTTAACCCGATCAGCGGCGCACGGGAACTGGTAAGACTGGACGCTTCGGCGACTGGCGATGCTACCGGCGAGGCGACTTGGGAAGGGCAGACTTACCGCTTCAAGGCGAAATGGGTGACTAACAGGTACGAGCCCGTTACCATCAAACGAGGCGGTGAATTATCGCCGCTGACGATCACGCTCGACCTCAGTGATGGAACACTGAATGCGACCGTGGATGACGGAAGCAGGCAGTCCACAGGGCTGCTCGACGTCGCGACAACCAACCAAACGCCCGGCTACTACACCTTCACCATTGACCCTCCCGGCACCGCCGCCCCTGCCTTGCGCGGACGCGGCTACGGCGGGCTGACTGTGAAGGCAAATGGCACATTCACCGTCGTCGGCGGGCTGTCTGATGGGAAGAAATTCACCGCCAATGGAGTCGTGACGAACAATAGCTCCGCGCTCTTTTACACACCGAACGTGGTGTATAATAACGCGCTGCCTACCACCGCAAAAGGCAGCATCTTGGGACAGTTCAACATCCCGCAAACGGGCACGCAGCTCACCGGAACCCTCATCTGGTCAAAGCCACCGCAATCAGCAAACGGAATCCCACTCACGGCACTCAGTAACGTCGTCATGTTAGCAGAAGGCGAACTCTACACCGTGCCTGCGCCAGGCCAGCTCCCGCTTGATTTCACCAACAACGTGATTCCGGGGCCTTCAGTGTTTGAATTCGACGTTGCGCCGTCATTCACCCACTTCACCTTAAGCCCAACAATGCTCTCGCCGGGCACCTTCCCCACGGGAAGTTTCTCTCCGACCATGTTCTCGCCGGGGCTGAAACTGGGGATCAAATATAACAAGAAGACTGGATTTTTCAGCGGAAATGGTTCCAGCGCTCCTGCTTCTACGTTTGGCGTCCATTTCACAGTCGGCGGGGTGCTCATCCAAGGCCCCGTCAACAAGGGTATAGGCACCGCGTATCATAACCCGCTCGTCGGCTCGGGCCTCTTTGAGATATTGCCGCAATAGTCGCGAAAAATAGCGCAATAAACCGCCCGGTGGAGCAATCCGCCGGGCGGTTTTGTGTCATTAATGCTGCCGTCTCACGGAGACTAGCCCCGCGGTGCGAGGCAAAGTCATTCCGGCCACCGCCCACGCCAGCAGAAAACCATCGCGCTTCTTTGCAGCGGCTTTCGTTGAAAGAACTCAGCAACCTCTCCCAGCCGCGGCCCAGACTTTCGCTTGGGTAGCCTCCGGCATTTAACGCGCGCAAATCTGTTTCACGTTCTTGACGGCGCAGTAAAATAGAGGAGCTTCGGACGACTGGGAGCATTCTCTTCAGCTTGCCACGGTTCTTTGTTTTTCCGGCATTCGCCACGTCGAGGGCTGCGCTGTTGGGCGGTCAAAGGAAGCGGAGGTTTTGGCTGAGCAGCGGGTCGCCTCCCACCGGATAAGGACTTTTCGTTTCGGTGGGCACGACCCACCCAAACGTCGAATTTCAGAGGTTGAGAGGGAGCCTCCCGCGAACTACAGATGCGGTTTACCGAGGCGGGCACGGAAGCAACGCGGAAGCTGGACCTTCTTTACGATGCGCTCGATCCGCTCGGGACGTGGGTCGAGCTGGAGAAATACGGCTACGTTTTCCAGCCGCACATCGCGCAGCACAATCGGGCGTGGCGTCTCTACACCGAAGGCTCGTGGGTGCTTACGGATCAAGGCTGGGCGTGGAAATCGAACGAGCAATTTGGCTGGGCGACCTTCCACTACGGGCGCTGGCTGCGGCTGGTGCAGCGCGGCTGGGTGTGGGTGCCAGGCACGGAATGGGCACCGGCATGGGTGGCGTGGCGGTGGAGCGCGACGCACATCGGCTGGGCTCCCTTGCCGCCGGAGGCGGTCAACGCAAACGGTTTTAATTCCGGCGTGGACGATTCGTATGACATCGGCGCGGGGAGTTACGTGTTCATCCCTCGCGAGAGTTTGTGCGATGTGGAAAACTACGCACAGCGAGTCGCGGCACCGGCGCAAAACGGGGAGATCATCCAGAAGACGGAGAACATCACTAATTTGACGTATGGAAAAGTGAACCAGCAGCAGGCGCATCCATCCCGAGGGGCTGCTCACTTCGCAATTCACGCGGATCATCAGTTTGCGGCTTCGCCGGTCGGGGAGCCGGACGAGGGCGTCCGGGACACGTTCACGAGCGGGGCGCAATGAATGGCGAGGCGGAGCGTCTTTTTGAAACGCCGGGATCACCGGATGAGCCCGAAGTGCGTTCCTTTATCCCGCATAAACGGCCAGTAAACGAGGAAGCCCGAGCCACACATATTGTCCTGCGGCA
>JAYUSJ010000327.1:0-38010 GCA_043755735.1 Verrucomicrobiaceae bacterium
GAAGACGCCCGAGGGGAACGGCACGATGTTCGACAACACGATGATCATGTATTTCCCCGAGAACGGCGAAACCCACCACGGCATCGGAATCGAATCCCCCTTCGTGATCATGGCCGGCAACAAATGCAACCTGAACATCTCAGGCCGCTATATCCGCCTGCCGTTTCACGGTAACGAGGGCCACAAGACCCTCGGCAACTGGTATACCACGCTGCTCAACGCTCACGGAAACCCCCATTGAGCACTACGGCGACCTCGATCAAGAAATGGCGCGCAAAAAATTCGCGCAGACCGGCGCTATCAAACAGCTCATCGGCTAGTGGGAATGGCATCCGCAAGAGGGATGAGGAAGCGAGCCATGCAGTTCGCAGGTGTGGTCTTTGCGTTCCTCGCAGGGTCATCTTTCGGCGAGTCGGCTGGGGGTAACGCGACGTTCTTCAAGGACCACTGCATCAAGTGTCACGGGCCGGAGAAGAGCAAAGGCAAGATCACGATGCACACGCTCAATGGCGACTTGGCCGCAGGTCATGATCTGGAGCGCTGGGAGAAAATCCTCAAGGAACTCAAGAGCGGAGAAATGCCTCCCGAGGACGAGAAGCAGCCAAGCGCCGCTGATCGAACTGCGATGATCCAATGGATCGAAGCGAGCCTGCGAAAGTTCGCCAGCAGCGCTGCTACGAATGAAGCTGCACCGACGGCTCGCCGCCTCACCAATTTCGAGTATCAAAACACGATGCGCGATTTGCTCGGGTTCGAGCTGAAGCTCGTCAGCAGCTTGCCCGAAGACCCGGTGAAGCCTTATCGCTTTAACAACACGGCGGAGTTCATGTTGATCGGACCGGAGCAGATGGATCGTTACCTCGAGTGCGCCCGGCGGGCGATGGCCAGTGCTATTGTCGATCCCGGCGCTCCGAAGATTCACCGCACCGCGCAAACTTTCCCGCTGGGCAAGAAGGCTCCGGCTGCACCGGGCGAACAGGGAGTCGAGATTGGCGTTTATAAGGGTCCGGGTGTTGGCGATCTTGGGGCTCTTGGCCTAAAGGACTGGCCGAAGACGGGCGAGTTCAGGATTCGTTTCAAGGCCGCCGCTATTCTGCCGTCAGGCTGCACTGAAGTTCCCTTGCGCATTGTGATGGGAACCACGTTGAGACACGACGGTGGATTCGGCGTGTATGAGCCGGTGGGCACGGTGCATCTGCGGAACGATCCGAGTCAGGTGCGGGAGTTCGAGTTCCGCGGGCGAATCGAGAACATCCCGGTTGAGCCCGGCGCAGTCACCGCCAAAGGCACCAAGCCCGCCAGCATCCTCCTCACTTGTCAGAATCTTTTCGACAACGGCGAACTCAATGACCATCGCAAGAGTGCTTTTGACGACTCGTGGGGTCGCGAAGCGCCTCGTGTGCTCATGGAGTCGATCGAGTTCGAGGCACCCGTCGCCGACGTCTGGCCACCGGCGCACCACACACGGATCCTGTTTGATTCTCCTTTGCGCCAGACCGACCTTAAAGCCTACGTCCGCGAGGTGCTCAATCGCTTCATGGCTCGCGCTTACCGCCAGCCGGTCAGGGCGGACCAGGTCGATCGGTTCATGAAGATTTACGAGGGGTTCGCCGCGGATTTCGACACGTTCGAAGGCGCCATGCGCGAAACCCTGGCGATGGTGCTGATCTCGCCACAGTTCCTGTATCACACCGTTGCCAGCAACGGTGCGGAAACGCGGCAATTTGAACTGGCTTCGAGGCTGTCCTATTTCCTGTGGGGAAGCATGCCGGACGACATCCTGCTCACTCTCGCGACGCAAGGGCGGCTCGATGATCCGGCGGCGATTGCGACGCAGGTGAAACGGTTGCTCGCGGATAAGCGTTCGGCGGATTTTGCAGACAACTTTACGACGCAATGGCTGAGCCTTGCGAAAATGAAGACGGTGAGCATCAACCGGGATCTTTTTCCACGCTTCCTCTACATGGTCCACGTGGGCGAGCGACACCGCCAGGAAGTATCGTTTCGCCCGACGATCCGGGACTACATGCACAATGAAACTGTCGGGTTCATCGCCGAGCTGATCAAACGCAACGCGAGTGTCTTGAACATTGTGAATTCCGATTTCGCCATGTTGAACCAGCCGCTCGCGGCGCACTATGAAGTCGCTGGCGTGCAGGGCAACGAACTCCGCCCCGTGTCGATCAAGCCCGAGCATCATTTGGGCGGGCTGCTGACACAGGGATCCGTTCTGGTCGGAAACTCGACCGGCTCGGCACCGCATCCGATTTATCGCGCCGTGTGGTTGCGCGAGGCTGTTCTCGGAGAAGATGTGAAACCGCCGCCAGCCGAGGTTCCGGCCCTGTCCGACTCCGCTGGAGATGCCGCTGAAAAAGCCATCACCATCAAAGATTTGCTGCGCCAGCATCGGAAGCAGGAGAGCTGCAATGTGTGTCATGCCAGCCTCGACCCGTGGGGAATCCCTTTTGAGAAATACAACGCCGCAGGAAAATTTCAGCCGATGGTCCCGAAGGCAGGCGCTCGCGTCCGGGGATTCAACGTAAAAACCGACACGGATCTGGCAGGCTACGCGGCCTACCTCAAGACCATCAACACCGTGGAAGTCCACGCCGACGCACGCGTTCCGCGCGGCCCGACGATTGACGGGATGGAGCAGATCAAGGCGTTTTTGCTGAAAGAACGAAAAGACGACATCGGCGAGAACGTGCTGCGCAGGCTGCTCAGTTACAGCATCGGTCGCAGCCTCACCTATCGCGACAGCGTCCAAGTCGAACAACTGCGCACTCAAACAAAGAAAAACGAATATCGCTTTCAGGACATGATCATCGCCATCTGTCAGAGCGAAGCTTTTCGAGGGCGGCCCAAACCGTGAGAAATCAAACCAGCATAATTCATCGATGAAACAAAAATCATGGCATCTCAACCGGCGGGAATTTCTCCGGGGCAGCGGCATGGCGCTGGCCTTGCCATTTCTCGAAAGCATGGGCCGGGCAAACGCTGCTGTCGCCGGCAAGGAACTGCCGCAGCGAATGGTGGTGAGCTATTTTGCCTACGGCGCATACATGCCCGCTCCGACGCCGGGCACACAGCATCACGATTGGAACTGGTGGCCGTGCGCGAATCCGGGGCCGTTGACTTTCAACAAATCCGCTGCGCCATTCGAGCCGCTCAAGAATTACGTCAGCTACCTGCGCGGCCTCGATCACGCGGGCGGTTACGGGTTGGGCGGGCACAGCAGTGGAGACGTCTTCGGCACCGGCGCGAACATGTCCGGCAACGAGAAGACCAACAACATTTCCATCGATCAACTCGCCGCCAAACTCAACGGCCACAAGACCCGCTACCCATCGCTCGTCCTCGGCACCGAAGGCGGCACCGGCTCCTACGGAAGCAGCAAGACACTCTCGCACTACGGACCGGGCCGTCCGATTCCCTCGATGCAGAACCCGCAGGAAATTTTCAACCGGATGTTCCAGCCTTACGCCGGAGCGAGTGTGGAGCAAATCCGCGCTCGTCTCAAACGCGATGCCAGCGTGCTTGATCTGATCATGGACGATACCAAGAGCTTGAACAGTCGGCTCGGCAAAGCGGATCAGGAGAAAATGGGGGAGTATCTGGACACCGTTCGTGCCATTGAAAAACGGGTCGAGAACACCAGCCGGTGGACGCACGAACCGCTGCCCAATGTCGATGCCAAAGGGCTGAATCTCGAAGCGCCCTACAAGGCGGCGCAGGAATATGTCCGCTGCATGTATGACCTGCTTTACCTCGCGTTCCAGACGGATTCCACGCGCTACGCCACGCTCATGCTGGAAAGCGAACAGTCACAAAGCAGCGAAATGTGGAACTACGCGACTTACGTCCTCGGATATAAAGGCGCCACCCACGACATCGCCCACAAGCGCCCAGTGGAATCCGGCCTCTGGGACCACTGGCGCGCCCAGCAGCACGCCTACTTCCTGCAACGTCTGCACGATACGAAAGAAGGCGAGGGCAACATGCTCGACCGCACGGTTGTCCTGTGGGGTTCAGCCCATCCGCACGCCTCGCACGACACGAAAAACTATCCCATCCATCTCGCTGGCGGCAACGCCCTCGGCTTCAAGCACGGCAAGCTCCATGCATTCGAGGGCGACAAAAAGAAGCCGCTGGCAAACCTCTTTGTCTCCATGCTCAACGCCGTGGATGCGCCAGCGGAAAAATTCGCCGACAGCACAGGCGAGATGACGGAATTGCTCGGGTGAATTTGCAGAACGGCAACACCATGACTCGCATCGCGCTGGCTATTTCATTCATCGGGATTCTATCCCTGCTCCCCTGCCCGGCTCAGACGCCAGTGTCCATCATCGATTGCCACGTTCACCTGTGGGACATCAACCGGCCCGAGGGACTTGGCTGGATTAAAAAGGACGACACGGTGCTCTATCGCAACTTCCTCCCGAAGGACCACGAGCCCATTGCCGCAGCGAATCTCGTCAGCGGGATCGTCGTCGTGCAGGCCGGTCAAAGCCTGCCCGACAACCAATGGAATCTCGACATCACCGCCCACAACAAAACGCTCTACCGGGGCGTTATCGGCAATCTCTCCAAAGTGATCGGCACACCCGAGTTTGCGCCGCTCTTTGCGAAGCTCTCCGACGACACGCGGTATGTGGGCTACCGGTTATCCGGGCGGTATCAGGAGACATTGACCGACGCATTTTATCGCGACTTGCAACGCACCGCCGACAAAGGTCGCGCGGTCGAGTTTCTCCCCGGCGAATATAGTCTGGAGGCGATTGCCGAAATCGCCCGACGCGTCCCGAATCTCCGGATCATCCTCGATCACTTCGGCGGCGTGAAACTCAACGGCTCGCCGCTCGATCCCAAATGGGTCGCCGCACTTCGCGCCACGGCTGAGCACAAGAACGTATTCTGCAAAGTCTCCGCCCTCTACGGTCGCGTGGAAAAACAACCCGCGCCGCAGGACATCGCTTTTTACTCCCCCGTGCTCGATCTGGCCTTCGATTGCTTCGGCGAGGATCGTTTGATTTTCGGCAGCGATTGGCCGGTGACGGAGACGACGGGTGACTACGCATCCGTGCTCAAGCTCACCAAGGCGTATCTCGACCGCAAAGGGCGCGGCGTTTCCGAGAAGCTGTTCCACAAGAACGCCGCTGCGTTCTATCGGGTTCCTGACTTGGACCTGAAAAAATAGTCTCTTCCCAAAAACGAACTACTCATTCTCATGTTCCGACACTTCAAAACCAAGATACTCGCCGCCATGGCATGGGCGGGACTCATCCTGCACATCGCTGCCGCGGACATCACGGCCCAACTCCCGGGGCCCGACGGCAAGCCGGTCAAACTCTACCTGCTCATCGGCCAGTCAAACATGGCAGGGCGGGGAAAAGTCGAGCCGCAGGACCAGGTGGAAAATCCGAACATCTTCATGCTCACGAAGGAGCTGAAATGGGTGCCCGCCAAGGACCCGATCCATTTCGACAAGCCGGGGATGGCGGGCGTCGGCCCCGGCTCGGAGTTTGCGCGGGAAGTCCTCAAGGCCGATCCGAAGGCCACCATCGGGCTCATCCCCTGTGCGGTCGGCGGCACCAGTCTGGATCAGTGGAAAGTCGGCGGGCCGCTTTACAGCGCCGCCGTCGCGCGGACCAGGGAGGCCATGAAGCAGGGCAAACTCGCAGGCATCCTCTGGCATCAGGGCGAGTCCGACAGCGGCAGCCCGGACAAAGTGACCAGCTACGCGGAGCGCTTTTCGGTGATGATCGGCCAGCTCCGAAAAGACCTCCAGGCGGAGCAAGTGCCGGTGGTGCTGGGCGAACTGATTCACGGTTACAAAACCAATGACTCCATCAATGTGGAACTCGCCGCCACCGCGAAAAAAGTCCCGCTATGCGGCCTCGTCAGCTCGGAGGGATTGGGAAAGAAAGCCCTCCACTTCGATACCGCCGACGTGCGCAAGTTCGGCCAGCGCTACGCCGTCGAGTATCTCAAACTCGCGAAGCCGTGAGTTCCCCCTTCGGGCTCCTTTCCGCCCGAATACCGCGATTGAAACTTGGAGCCACGGATCGGGCCACGAAGCCGGGAACTCATTGCCAAATGACCACCGAAGGCTCCGGACTGCGGTGAGAATCACCGCTCTTGCACCGTGGCCAGTCGGTCGAAGTTGCTCAAAGCGGCGATGCTCGCCGCACTCCAGAGCCTTCGGCGACCATTGCCCGGAGTTCTTTCGGCGATGCGAGAAAGATCCCGACGTCCGCGCTTTCCGGCGGTAGTAAGGTCACTACACATCTCATGAAGCTACCGAATCAAATCCTCACTCTCGCGGCGGTCGCACTGCTTTCGCCTTTGGCGGCATTGGCTGCGGAGCCTGCGACCAAGCCTGCGCCGGTCATCGAACTCGGCGCACCGTTTGCCGATAATGCGATCCTGCAACGCGGGGTGGACCTGCCCGTGTGGGGCTGGAGCAAGCCGGGCACTGCGGTGACGGTGGAGTTTTCCAGCCAAAAAGGAACGGCCACCGCCGGCGCGGATGGCAGGTGGATGGTGAAGCTCAAGCCGCTCACGGCCAGCGCTGCGCCTGCGGAGTTGATCGTGAGCGATGGCGAGGGCCGCAGGGTGGCGCTCAAGAATGTGCTCGTCGGCGAAGTGTGGCACGCGAGCGGGCAGTCGAACATGGAGTGGTTTGCCGGCAAGTCGATGTGCGCGGGGCTGGTGCAGGAGCTGGCGAAGGCGAAGGACGAAGTGCCGATTCGGGAGTTGCGGACGGATACGGTGTCGGCGCTGTATCCGCAGCAAAAGGGGGCTTCGGAAGCGGGCTGGAAGACGAGCCGCGCGGCGGGCGATTTCTCGGCGCTGGCGCTGGCCTTTGCTCACGAACTGCACAAGGAACTGAAAGTGCCAGTGGGCATTTTGCTGACTTCGCATAGCAACACGCGCATCGAGGCGTTTGCAGAACGCAGGGCAATCGAGGCGCATCCGCTGCTCAAGGTGGATGCGGCGATGATTCACGACGGCGATGCGGGCACGGCGCAGGGGCGCGCGGCCTTTGAAAATTACTACGCGGACTTGGCGGCGTGGCAGAAGGCTTCGGCGGAGCTGGGGTTCCCCGTGGAGAAGCCGCTGAAGCGTCCGGAACTGCCGGGAATCGCGGGTCAATGGCGCGGGCCGTCGCAGTTCTTCAACGGCAAGATTGCACCGGTCGTGTCGTATCCCATCCGCGGGTCGCTGTGGTGCCAGGGCGAGAGCAACAATGGCGACGGACGACTTTACGCCGCGCGTATGGAAGCGCTCGTGCGCGGCTGGCGCGAGGCGTGGGCGATGCCGGATATGCCGTTCTATTTCACGCAAATGCAGAACTACGGTGCGGCGGATTCTGCCGACCTCGGAATGGCCGATGTGCGGCAGGCGCAGCATCTTTTCTTTAAGAACAACCGCGCCCACGTCGGCATGGTGGTCCAGACGGATCTCAACCCCGCAGCTCCGGGAAACATTCACTACCAAAACAAGCTCCATCCCGGCATGAGGCTGGCGCGATGGGCGCTGGCGAAGGAATACGGACGCGACATCGCGTTCACCGGTCCCGTTTTTGAAAAATACACCGTCGACGGCAACAAGGCGGTCGTCGCGTTTGAAAAAGGCAGTCTCTTTGGCGGGCTGATGGTGGGCAGCAAGGGGCTGGAGAAGGACTTCAAGGAGCCGGAAGAATTCGTCGAACCCGCGCGGCCCACGCCCGGCGAAAAGCTGAATCATTTCCGCCTCTGCGGCAAAGATCGGAAGTGGCACGCTGCGGAAGCCGTCATCACCGGCGATACCGTGGTGGTGACGTCGAACGCTGTGCCAGAGCCGGTCGGCGTGCAATACGCCTACAGCGCAGCCCCGGTGAATGCGAATCTCTACAACAAAGCCGGACTCCCCGCGACGCCCTTCGCCGCGGTGGATGGCAAGCTCATCTTCGAGGAAGACGATGCGGCAAAGGCGGCCGCCGAGAAAGCGAAGTATGCCCAATACACCGACCCGGATTTCCCGGTGTTCACGGTCGCGGCCCATTACCGCGATGGCGCGATCCTTCAGCGCGACCGGTCCATCCCCGTGTGGGGATTTGCCAACAAAGGCGTGGAAGTGACCGTGACACTTGGAGGTGTCACTAAGACCGCCGTGGCGGATGCGCGGCAGCAATGGTCGGTTTCCTTTCCGGCGTTGAAAGCTTCCACGCAGCCGATCACACTCACCGCAAAAGCAAGCCACGGCCACAGCAAGACCGTGAAAAACATTCTCATCGGCGATGTCTGGTTCCTCACCGGCAGCACGCAACTCACGTCCGAACCCGCCTACGATCGACGCGACACAAAAGCCACCGCTCCCGATCCGCTTCCGCTCGTCCGCGAGTTCCGGCGCAGAACCTCAGCCAGCACGAACCCCGTTCCAAGAAAGCGCGGATTCGAAGTGGGCGGCGACCGCAAATATCAATCGTTCTGGCAGACCGCGGATTTCGCCGACGCGGGCGACTGCGTCTCGATGGCTGCGTATCAATTTGCCAAAGTGCTCAACCGCCCCGGCATCCCGCAGGGCTTTGTGACGATGTCATCCGGGCAGGGAAAAGAGATGGCGTCGCCGCTGTCGTGGACATCCTTCGCCGGAGTGAAAGGCGCGACCCACGCTGCATTTCAGCCGCGTCTCGATGCGCTGCTCCTGCAAGACCCCGGGGCCGACATTTCCCGAAAGGCTACCGCCGAGTACGTGAACGCCGTGAAAGCCGAAGTCGCGAAGATCGCGGACATTGCAAAAAAGGGCGCGGACTTGTCAGGCGCACCGCTGCAATTCCCCCCGTTCCCGGAACCCGGTCGGGACGGCGAAGTCAAACCCGACACAGTCCCCACGCTGGCCTACAACTGGTGCATCAGCCCGCTCACGCCGATGGGCGTGGCCGGCGTGATCTGGGTGCCCGGCGCCGCGAACCTCGGCCACACGCCCGCAGACTACGCCGCCGAACTGGACATCTACGCCCGCAGCCTCCCCGCCACATTTGGGCAGGACAAAGTGCCCTTCCTCCACGCCCAGCCGACCGCCACGCTGGTCCCGGGAATCACCGCCCCCAAGATCGAAAACGCCGCGAGTTTGGAATTCAACCAATGGCCCAAAACCCTCCGCGACCTCGCCGCACAGCTTGGCGCTGCCGCGGGGAAGTGATCGAAAGTGGATGCTGCTTTAGTATTTACTTCGGCCACCGAAACGTGGCGGGTGGCTTGGGTGAAACGCATCCTTTTAATTCTGACAGCCACGGTGCTCGGGGCTCACGCGGTCGATTCGCCACGCGCAGCGAAGATCGAGTTCAATCGCGATGTTCGCCCGATCCTTTCGGATGCTTGTTTTCACTGCCACGGTCCGGATCAGAACACGCGCGAATCCGGTCTGCGGCTGGATGTTCGTGATGAGGCGCTGAAGGCGGCGGAGTCGGGGGATTTGCCGATCGTGCCGGGGCAGCCGACGAAGAGCGAAGTCATCCGGAGAATTTTCACCGATGACAAGGATGACCGGATGCCGCCCGCCAAGGCGCACAAGACGCTGACCGCCGCGCAGAAGGAGACGCTGAAACAGTGGATCGCGGAAGGCGCGGAGTATCAAATTCACTGGGCTTATCTGCCGGTGAAAAGGCCGACGGTCCCCGCGCTGGCTGCACATCCGGTGGACGCGTTCATTCACCAGCGATTGGCGGCGGAGAAGCTGCAGCAGGCTCCGGAGGCTCATAAATACACGATGATCCGACGCGTGACGCTCGATCTCACGGGCCTGCCGCCCACGCCTGCGGAGGTGGATGCTTTTTCCAACGACGCTGCGCCGGGAGCTTATGAGCGAGTGGTGGATCGTCTTTTGGCGTCGCCGCATTTCGGCGAGCGAATGGCGGTGGATTGGCTGGATGCGGCGCGTTTTGCCGATACGAACGGGTATCAGGTGGACCGCGACCGCACGCTCTACGCGTGGCGCGATTGGGTGATTCAGTCGTTCAACGAAAACAAGCGATTTGATCAGTTCACGATCGAGCAAATCGCCGGCGACCTACTGCCGGACGCTACGCGCGAACAGCGAATCGCCACCGGCTTCCACCGCAACCACATGATCAACGAGGAAGGCGGGATCACTCCGGAGGAATTTCTAGCCGAGTACACAGCGGACCGCGTGGAGACGACAGCCACGGTGTGGCTGGCTCAGACGTTCAATTGCACCCGCTGCCACGACCACAAATTCGACCCTTTCACGCAGCGCGATTTTTACAGCCTGAAAGCGTTTTTCCACAACGTCTCGGAAAAGGGTGTGGGCGAATACAGCAAGCCCGCAAGCATGAGCAGTTCGCCCTTCCTGCCTCTACCAGCGCCCGAAATCGAAGCGAACATCGCCGCGCTTAAAACCGAAATCGAAACAGTCAAAAAGGACGAAGCCCAGACTGCGAAGGAGTTGGCTGAAGCAACCCCGGAGAAGACTCAAGCGATCAAGGATCGCGCAAAGGCGACGACGGAGCGGCTTGCGAAGCTCACGAAGTCGCTGGAGAAAGCGGAGAAGAGCATTCCCGTCACGATGGTGATGGATGAAGCCAAGCCGCGCGACACGTTCATCCTGCTGCGCGGCGAGTTCGACAAGAACGGGGAAAAAGTCACGGCTACGACTCCTGCCGCATTGCCCGCGATGCACGCGGACCTTCCGCGCAATCGCCTCGGGCTCGCGCGCTGGCTGGTCGATCCGGCGAATCCGCTGCCCGCGCGTGTGACGGTGAATCGCTTTTGGCAGATGCTGTTTGGCACCGGTCTCGTGCGCACGGCGGAGGATTTCGGTTCGCAAGGAGAGCCGCCGAGTCATCCGGAATTGATCGATTGGCTGGCTGCGGAATTTATCTCCAGCGGGTGGGATGTGAAGGCCATGGTGCGCCTGCTCGCGACGAGCGCGACCTATCGGCAACACTCGAAGCTCACGCCCGCAGCGCATGAGCGCGATCCGGACAATCGCCTGCTCGCGCGCGGCCCGCGCTTCCGTTTGCAGGGTGAATTCGTGCGCGACCAGGCACTCGCCGCGAGTGGTCTGCTTGTGCGGAAAATCGGCGGGCCATCCGTGAAACCGTATCATCCTCCCGGCATCTATGAGCAGGTGGTCAATCAGCGGGACAACCCGAAGGCCACCTACACGCAGGATAGCGGCGAAGCCCTGCACCGCCGCAGCCTCTACACTTACTGGAAACGCTCGGTGCCAAATCCCGCGATGCTGATCTTCGACGCGCCTTTCCGTGAGACCTGCACGTTGCGCCGACCGCGCACGAACACACCGCTGCAAGCGCTCAATCTTCTCAATGATCCGACCTACGTGGAATCGTCACGGCTGCTCGCTCAGCGGATGATGCGCGAAGGCGGAGAGTCTGCTGAATCGCGGCTCGCGTTTGGTTTTCGTCTCGTCACAGCGCGGACTCCACGCGCTGCGGAAATGGCGATTTTAAAAGCCTCGCTGGAGCGCACACTCCGCGAGTTTCAGTCCGACCCGGCGGGCGCGGCTTCGCTTCTGAAAGTCGGAGAAGCCGCCACGGATGCCAGCCTGAATGTCGCCGAACTCGCCTCCTTCACCACACTCGCAAGCACGCTGCTGAATCTCGACGAAGCCGTGACCAAAGAATGAACTCTGTAATCGATCTCACACGCCGACAGTTCCTCGGTCGCGCCAGCACCGGCATCGGCGCTGCTGCGCTGGCTTCCTTGCTAAACCCGCAGGCATCTGCCGCGCCGGGCAGCGCGGGTCTTCCGCATTTTGCGCCGAAGGCCAAACGCGTGATCTGGCTCACGCAGGCGGGCGCTCCGTCGCAGCTCGATCTCTTCGATTTCAAACCGGGGCTGCGCGAGCAGTTTGACAAAGACCTGCCCGACTCGGTCCGCAACGGTCAGCGCGTCACCGGGATGACTTCGGGGCAGGCGCGTTTCCCGATCGCGCCGTCGGTGTTCGCCTTCAAACAACACGGAAACGCAGGCCACTGGTTGAGCGAGTTGCTGCCCCACACTGCGCGTGTTGCCGACGACCTCTGCATCATCCGCTCGATGAATACCGAGGCCATCAATCACGACCCGGCGATGACCATGCTGCAAACCGGCAGCCAGGTGCCCGGGCGACCTTCGTTTGGCTCGTGGCTGTCTTACGGGCTCGGTTCGGAGAATGCGAATCTGCCCGCGTTTGTCGTGATGATTTCCCGCCCGAGCGGCAACGGAAACGCGCAACCGCTGCACGAGCGCATGTGGAGTTCGGGGTTTCTTTCCGCGCGCTATCAGGGCGTTCGATTTAGCCCCGGAAAGGACCCGGTGCTCTTTCTCTCAAACCCGCCGGGCATCACCACCGAGCGTCGCCGCGCGATGCTCGATGACGTCGCGGGGCTAAACAAACTCAAGCTCGACGACTATCAGGACCCGGAAATCCAGACGCGCATCGACCAATATGAAATGGCATTCCGAATGCAGGCATCCGTCCCGGAACTTGCCGATCTTTCTAAAGAACCCGCGTCCGTTTTTGAACGCTACGGCCCGGAGTCCCGCAAGCCCGGCACCTTTGCGGCGAACTGCGTTCTCGCGCGCCGACTCGCCGAGCGCGGCGTGCGTTTTATCCAACTCTATCACCGCGGCTGGGACCAGCACAGCGACCTGCCCGCACACATCCGCACGCAGTGCTACGACACCGACCAGCCAAGCGCCGCGTTGGTCGCGGACTTGAAACAACGCGGCCTGCTGGAGGACACGCTGGTCATTTGGGGCGGCGAGTTTGGACGCAGCGTTTATTCGCAAGGGAAACTCACCGCCACCGATTACGGGCGGGATCATCACCCTCGCTGTTTCTCGCTCTGGCTTGCCGGAGGCGGAGTCAAACCCGGCGCGCTCATCGGCGAGACGGATGACTTTTCCTACAACGTCATCAAGGACCCCGTGCACATCCACGATCTCAATGCGACCGCGCTGCACCTGCTCGGTTTCGACCACACCCGACTCACCGTCCGCCACCAAGGCCGCGACTACCGGCTCACGGACGTCCATGGTAAACTGGTACACGCTGCGATGGCTTGAGGGGTGGTCGGAAACTCGCTCGACATGAAGCAAGCAATCATGGAACTGAACGCCTACACACGCCCTATGAAATTCATCGCCACATTCCTCTTCGCCGTAATCTTCGCCGCCGTCAGCGCCGAAGCGAATCCACTGAAGGTCTTCATCCTCGCCGGTCAGTCAAACATGGAAGGCCAGGGCGTGGTGTCCATGAATGGAGAGAAAGACTACAACGGCGGCAAGGGCAACCTGGTCTGGTCGATGAAGAATTCGAAGAGCGCCGAGAAGATGAAGGGCCTCAAGGATGCGAAGGGCGAATGGGTGGTCCGGGATGATGTGCAGATTTCATTTACGGCGGGCGAAAAGGTGCGCAAGGGCGGCCTCACAGTCGGATACACCGGCTACGGCGGCAGCAGCCACATCGGGCCCGAGTTGAGCTTCGGTTTTGTGATGGGCGAGCACATCAAGGAACCGGTGCTTTTGATCAAGACGGCATGGGGCGGCAAGAGCCTGTTCGTTGATTTCAGGCCGTCAAGTTCCGGCGGCCAAGTCGGGCCTTATTATACGAAGATGGTGGAAGAAGTGCGCGCTGCGTTGGCTGCGCTGGGAGACCAGAAATATGAGCTTGCCGGTTTTGTCTGGCAGCAGGGCTGGAACGACATGGTCACCAAACCGGCGATTCCCGAGTATGCGCAGAATCTCGTCAATTTGGTGAAAGACCTTCGCAAGGAATTCAACGTGCCGAACCTGCCCGTGGTCGTGGGCGAACTGGGCAACGGCGGACCGGTGACGAGCGGCGATATGTTTGAGTTCCGAAAGGCGCAGGAAGAAGGGACCAGGCAGATCAAGAATGCATTGTTCATCAAGACCACGGACTTCGCGCGGCCGGCAGAACTTTCGCCCAATACCGGCCACGGACATCACTGGTTCGGCAATGCGGAGAGCTACTTCCTCATCGGCGATGCGCTGGGTGAAGGGATGAAGAAGCTGTTGAAGTAATTGACTGTCTGTCGTTCTCGCCGAAGCCGCCCGCTCCGGCTATGCCGAAGTCTGCGACCGCGCCAGCGCCGAGATGCTCATCCACGCTTTCCAAGGGCGAAAAACGCGGGGCCGTGCGAGCTTCTACGCCGCTTATACAGCAGCGCCTGAAAACGGGTTCTCCACACGAATCGAAAGCCTTTCGAGATCTGCCACGTTCCGAGTCGCCAGCGTGAGATCATACACTTGCGCTGTCGCTGCGAGAAAACCATCCATGATCGGAAGCGGGCGCAAAGCCATCAGCTCACCCCAGGCCGCAGCCTCTGCGGCCCGCAAGGGAAGCAGTCGTCCCGTGCTCCCATAAGCTCGCTGGACCCGACCACACAAGCGGCGAAGTTTGTCGGACTGAGCCGGATCGCGGTGTGAAATGAGCGCGATCCCACGACACAGTTCAGCCAGCGTCACCGCGCTCAGAAAAAGTTCGCGCCGATGCCGCGCCTCAAACCAAGCCACCAAGCCAGCATCCGCGCTTGGCCCCTTTGCGCAGTTCGGATACCACATTCGTATCGAGCAGAAAGCCGTTCACAAAAGTTCCAACTCGCGGGGCATCTCGCGCAACCGAGTAAAATCCTCATCGCCTCCCACATCAGGAATATCGAGCAACAACCCTTTCAAATCCGGGAAAGTCGCCTCACCCGCTTCCGCCTCCAGCCGAGCCGCCAGAAAATCAAACACCTCCCGCTTCTCAGGCAACGCCAACGATTCAATGGCAGTTTCGATTTCAATCACTGTGCTCATGCTTGGAAATTGCCCGAAGTCCTGCAGGGCGTCAACTCGCTGCCTCGGGCTTCAGGTCGGTGCGTGCTTTTTTCGTTTTTATTGCCTTACCCCTTTTCTGTGACCCCGTTTTCTGACCCCGTTTTCGCGAATCGCCTCCACCAGCCGGGTGTGATTCAAAAGTGGAACAAGCGAAGTGTGAAGCCGAAGGCCGTAGGGCTGGCAGGTGCATAGCCAAGGGCGAAAGTATGTGGTTGGCCGTAACAAAAGAGAAGCAGTGTCGTAGAAGCGACGCCCCCTCGCTTTGTAAGTGCCAGCGGCGCCCCGCCGCCTCTGCCCTGCCATCCCGAGGCGACGAGGACGTCGCCTACACTGCAAGCGACGGGGGTGTCGCTTCTACGACACGCTTGCGCGGGCTGACTGGATACGGGCGTAAGCCCATGGCCTGCCCAGCGGAATGCTCATCTGCGCTTCGATTCGCCGCGTTCAGGTTCGATTGTTCCACTTTTAATCACACCCACAGTGCATCGCACGTTTGAGCTTTCCCATTTTGCCGCGTGCGTGCTCTGCTGCGGGGCTCACGACTATGGCTTCTTCCGTCATCCGCATCGTTGGCGCGCGCCAGCACAATTTGAAGAACCTCACGCTGGAAATCCCGCGTGAGAAACTCGTCGTGGTCACGGGCCTCAGCGGCTCGGGGAAATCCTCGCTCGCCTTTGACACGCTCTACGCCGAGGGGCAGCGGCGCTATGTGGAGAGCCTTTCGGCTTATGCCCGGCAGTTCCTCGACCAGATGCAAAAGCCGGACGTGGAGCATATCGAGGGGCTGTCACCCGCCATCGCGATCGAGCAGCGGACCTCGGGAGGCAATCAACGTTCGACGATTGCGACGACGACGGAGATTTACGATTACCTGCGCGTTCTTTACGCAAACACCGGCACGCCGCACGACCCGAACACCGGACGCGTCATCCGCCGGATGACCCCGCAGCAAATCGTGGACGCCATCGTGTCGTGGCCGGAGGAAACGAAGCTGATGCTGCTCGCGCCGATCGTGAACGACGAGGTCGGGGAGTTTCGCGATGTGATCGAAAAAGTGCGGCGCGAGGGCTTCGTCCGCGTGCGGGTGGATGGCGAGGTGCAGGAGCTCGGTGCCGCGCCGCTCAAGCTGGAGAAAACGAAGCGTCACCGCATCGAGATCGTCGTGGACCGGCTCGTCGTGCGCGAGGGAATCCGCCAGCGCATGGGCGACAGCGTGGCGACTGCGCTGAAGTGGGGCGAAGGAAAGATCGTCGTCCTGCGCGAGGCCGCGGGGAAATGGACGCCGATCAACTACTCCACCCATTTCGCAGACCCGGACACGGGATTCACACTGCCGCCGCTCACGCCGAAGCACTTCTCTTTTAACAGCCACTACGGAGCATGCCCGGCATGCGAGGGACTCGGCGCGGAGCAGTTCATGGATGCGGAAATGCTCGTGCCTGATGCCGAACTCTCGCTCGCGGACGGCGCGGTGGCGCCTTGGGCGAAAGCGGCGAAGAGCCTCGCGGGCTACTATGCGGGCATTTTGGAGAGCCTGTGCAAAGCTTACCGGCAGAAGATGGACGTGCCGTGGGCGTCGCTCTCGGAGGATTTTCGCACCGCGCTGATGCATGGGACCGGCGAGCGAGAGATCGAATTCACGTGGGGCGAGGGAAGCAAGCGGGAGTCGGCGAAGAAGCCGTTCGAGGGCGTCGTCACGGCGATGCAGAAGCTCTACGACACGACGGACAGCGAGCTCTCCCGCCAGCGCATCCGCGCCTACATGGGCCGCCGCGAATGCTCCGTGTGCAAAGGCGCGCGACTCCGTCCGGAGATTCTCGCCGTCACGCTCGCGAGCGCGGAGAGCGAGAAGAGCATCCGCGATTTCTGCCACCTCTCGGTGAGCGAGGCGAAGTGGTTCATCGAGCACCTCGTCCTCAGCAACGAAGGCAAAATCATCGCGACGGAGATCGTCCGCGAAGTCCGGAACCGGCTCGCATTTATGGAGGAAGTCGGGCTCGGCTACCTGTCGCTCGACCGCGAGAGCGGCACGCTCTCCGGTGGTGAAGCGCAGCGTATCCGGCTGGCGACGCAGATTGGCAGCGGGCTCGCGGGCTGCCTCTACGTGCTCGACGAACCGAGCATCGGCCTGCATCAGCGCGACAACGATCGGCTCATCACCACGCTCCGCCGGCTGCGCGACCTCGGCAACAGCGTCATCGTCGTCGAGCACGACGAGGATACCATCCGCGCCGCCGACCACGTCCTCGACCTCGGCCCCGGTGCCGGGAAATACGGCGGCTACATCACCGCGCAGGGCACGCCGGACGAAGTCGCCAAAGTCGAGACCTCGCTCACCGGCCAATACCTCGCAGGCACGGCGAAGATCCCCGTGCCGAAAAAGCGCGTGAAGCCGCAGACCACCGCCGGTTCCAAGCAAGGCTGGCTGACCATCACGGAAGCCACGGAGAACAATCTCCAGCACGTCACCGCCGCCTTTCCGCTCGGCTGCTTCACGTGCGTCACCGGCGTCAGCGGCAGCGGGAAGAGCACGCTCGTCGATGACATCCTGCGCCGCGCGTTGTTCCGCCATTTCTACCGCAACAAGGACAAGCCCGGACGCCACCGCTCCATCCTCGGCCTCGATCAAATCGACAAATCCATCGTCATAGACCAGGCCCCCATCGGCCGCACGCCGCGGAGCAATCCCGTCACCTACACCGGCGCGTTCGGGCCCATCCGCGATCTTTTCTGCGGCCTGCCTGCATCCCGCGTGCGAGGCTACGAAGCCGGGCGGTTTTCGTTCAACGTCAAGGGCGGTCGCTGCGAAGCGTGCGAGGGCGACGGCGTCAAAAAAATCGAGATGCACTTCCTCGCCGACGTCTATGTGGAATGCGAAGTCTGCCGCGGACGCCGCTACAACCGCGAGACGCTGGAGGTCACCTACAAGGGCAAAAACGTCGCCGACATTCTCGACATGACCGTGGACGAAGCCGCGCGCTTTTTCCGCAACATCCCGAACATCTACGACAAGCTCACCGCCCTCGAAGACGTGGGCCTCGGCTATCTCCACCTCGGCCAAAGCGGCACAACGCTCAGCGGAGGCGAAGCGCAGCGCATCAAACTCGCCGCCGAGCTCTCGAAAAAGGCCACCGGCCGCACCGTCTATATCCTCGACGAACCGACCACCGGCCTCCACTTCGCCGACATCCACAAGCTCCTCGAAGTCCTCATGAAACTGCGCGACGCCGGCAACACGCTCATTATCATCGAGCATAATTTGGAGGTCATCAAAAGCGCCGACTGGATCATCGACATGGGCCCCGAGGGCGGCAACGGCGGCGGCCAAATCGTCGCCGAAGGCACACCCGAGCAAGTCGCCAAAGTCCCCGCCAGCTACACCGGCCGCTACCTCGCGAGGATGCTGAAGTAGGCCGGCCCGCAGTGCCTGCGATCCGACTCGGAGTCTACGCTGGGATTCCCTTTATTACAGCCAGTATACGACGGCGGCAAAAATCCCGAGCAACAAACCAGGAACCGCCAAGCACATGCTGACAATCGCCGCCACAAATTCCCAACGGGAGCGGTCATTGCGGGACTCGCAGATGCATTGCCGGATGCGCCGAACCGCAGCAACACTCATCGCAAGCGCAATCGGAATCAGAGGGTTCACTGATCGCGGCTCAGTGATCAGCCCGAGGCCCCAAACGCACAGACGAACCCGAGCAGCCCGAGCAGCATCGCAAATGTGAGTCGCAGTTCTTTCATTTCCGCGCAGCGTTCTACACGAGACGGTCGATTTTGCAGCAGGTGTTTGTCGCGTCGGATCAATTACTCTAAGGCGTCATCCTCGGCTTCGCGCATCTAACATACTTTGGATGTTGAAGCTGAAGGCCCACGCACCGGCATTCCGCGTCTCGATTGGACCAGCATCTTGGGAATGTTCCGGGATGCACTTTCGCTGTTGAACTTTTCCACGGATGCTCTTTCCTCCCGCGCTCTATGCTCCGTATCCGTGCTTTCCGTGGCCTCGTGCCCGACCCTGCTCAAGTCGCAGACATTGCCTGCGTGCCGTATGATGTGCTTAACACCGAGGAGGCGCGCGCGCTGGCCGAGGGGAAGCCGAACACGCTGCTGCGGGTGGACCGCGCGGAGCTGGAACTTCCAGCGGACACAAACCCGTATTCGGACGCGGTGTATGCGCAGGCGAAGAAAAACTTCGAGCGTTTGCAGGCGGTGGGCGCGCTGCGACGGGAGCCGGCTCCGGCGATTTATCTCTACCAGCAGCGAATGGGCGCGCATGTGCAGACGGGGCTGGCGGCGGTGTGTCATGTGGATGATTACGTGCACGAGCGCGCGGAAAATCCGAAGGCGCAGGACATCATCAAGAAGCACGAAAAGACGCGTCAGGATAAAGAGGACGACCGCACGAAACTCATCGGCACCCTGCGCGCGCAAACGGGCCCGGTGTTCCTGACGTATCGCGGCCAGCCCGAGATCGACGCGATTATTTCCGCAGAGCAGAAGGGCACGCCGACGTATGATTTCACCGCGCCGGATGGCATCCAGCATACGGTGTGGCGCGTGACGGATGCGGCCACGCTACAAACGCTGGAGGGCGAGTTTGCGAAGCTCCCCGCGGCGTACGTGGCGGACGGGCATCATCGCACGGCGAGCGCCGCGCGTGTGGCGCTGGAGTTGCGCGCGAAGGGCGGTGGCTCGGTGGATTCCGACTGGTTCCTATGCGTGCTATTTCCGGGCAATCAACTGCAAATCATGCCGTACAACCGCACGGTGAAAGATTTGAACGGACTGACGAGCACCGATTTCATCGCGAAGGTGGGCGCTGCATTCACGCTCGCACCGGCGACTTCACCGACGCCGAGCCAGCCGGGAGATATCCGCATGTATCTCGATGGCGCGTGGTATGCGCTCTCGTGGAAACCAGCGGCGGATGCAGACCCGATTTCCCGTCTCGACGTCCAGGGGCTCCAGCAACTTTTGCTCGACCCGATCCTCGCAGTGGGCGACCCGCGCACGAGCAAGCGCATCGATTTCATCGGCGGAATCCGCGGCACGGACGAGCTGGTAAAACTCGTGGATAACGGGAAGGCGGCAGTCGCTTTTTCGATGTATCCCACCACTGTTCAGCAACTCATGGACATCGCGGATGCGGACCAAATCATGCCACCGAAGAGCACATGGTTCGAGCCGAAGCTGCGCTCCGGGCTGTTCGTGCATACGTTCTAGCCGCGCGAACACCGCGATGGTGAAAGGCTAACGCGCCCGCTGCGAGCTCGTGCGAATCTGCACGGCGCAGTATTTATACGAGGGCTGTCGGGAATGAGGGTCGCACTCGGGAGATGTGAGCCGGTTGACCTGTACGTCGTGCATTGGCATGAACACAGTCCCCGGCGACACCGTCGCAGTGACGAGCGCGAACGTATTAATCTCGCCGCGTCTGCTGGAAATCTCCACGCGCTCTCCATCCACAATTCCCATCACAGCGGCGTCCTCCGGATGAATCTCCACGAAAGAGCGGTGCGAGTGCATCTTCAATAGGATGCCCGATTTACCCGTGCGCGAACCCGTGTGCCACTGCGCGGAAGTCCCCCGCCCCGTGAGCAGGACAAACGGGAAATCCGCATCAGTCGGCTCCGAGGGAGCACGGGGCGACTCGAATAGGATCTTCGCCTTCCCGTCGGCATGAAAGAAGAGCCCGTCGCCAAACAGCCGGCGCTCACGCAACTTCGGCGAAGGCCTGTCATCCGCCGCATACGGCCACTGGACGCCGCCGTCCGCATCGAGCTGGCGGTAACCATTGATGCCGGTGATGTCGCACGGTCTGCCACGCGAGAGGCGCTGCATGATGCGGAACACGGCCTCCGGCGACGACCATTCGCTGAACTGCCCAGCGACTCCACAATATTCTGCGACCAGTCGCAGAATGTTGAAATCACTCATCGCCTCGCCCGGTGCCCGGCGCACTTTCTTCGCGAGGCCGAATCGCCGCTCGCTGTTGATAAATGTGCCGTCCTTCTCACCCCATCCCGCCGCAGGGAAATAGATGTGCGCCAATTGCGCAGTCTCCGTGGTGGGATACATGTCCTGCACGACCAGCAATTCCAAGCCGCCGAGCGCTCGCTGGAGCTCATCCGAAGAGCCCCACGAATGCAGGCTGTTCGTGGCAATGACCCACAGCGCCTTGATGCGTCCCTCCCGGACGCCGGCGATGATTTGATCATAGGCGAGCGAGTTCTTCTCGGGCACCGCGCCTGGCTCCATTCCGTAAATCCCCGCAACTTCGGCACGGTCCGCGGGATTCAGAAAATCACGACCGCACGGAAGTCCGCTCGCGTGAGCAAAGAGCCGCGAGCCCATCGCATTACACTGCCCCGTGATACTGTTTGCGCCGGTGCCGGGCTTGCCGATCTGTCCGGTGATGAGTGCCAGCGCGATGATGGCCTGCGCCGTGCGAGTGCTCTCGTGGCTTTGGTTCACGCCCATCGTCCACCACCACGAGACGCGCTTCGATTTGTCGCCGACGAGCTCCGCGAACTGCCACAATTGATCCGACTCCAACCCGGTCGCCGCGCAGACACGGTCCGTCGTGAAGGCCCGCACAAATTCGGCGAACTCCGCAAAGCCGGACACATTCTCGGCGATGAATGCGCGGTCAATCCAGCCGCTGCTGATGAGTATATTTGCGAGCCCGTAGAGCAGCGTGAGATCGCTTTTCGGCGTGATGGCGAAATGTCGCGTAGCCGCCATCGCCGTCTCGGTCGCACGCGGATCCACCACAAGAATCTCGGGGCCGCGGCGGTTTCGGAGAACCCGCTGCCACATGATGGGATGGGCGATGCACGGATTTGCCCCGACGAAGACAAGCACATCCGATTGCTCAAAGTCCGCGTAGGTAAACGGCGGCGCATCGAATCCGAACGATTGCTTGTACGCGACATGCGAGGTCGCCATGCACTGTCGCGTGTTTGAGTCGAGGTTCTGAATCCCAAGGCCGAGTCGGGCCAGCGCACCGAGGAAGCACATCTCTTCCGTGACGATCTGTCCGGTGCTCAATATCGCCACGCTGTCCTCGCCGTGCCGCTGCTGGATGTCGCGAAGTTGCGTCGCAAATTTCGTCATCGCTTCGTGCCAGCTCGCCGGTTTCCCGGCGATGAGGGGCGTCGTCCCACGGTCCGGCGCATCGAGCGGGGCGAGCGCCTCCCAACCTTTCGGGCACGCCATTCCGAGGTTCACCGGATATTCCGTGTCGGGTGAGAGATTCACAGCCGAGCCGTCGCGCAGATGAATTTTCAGTCCGCATCCCGTGGAGCAAAATCCACAAACCATCGTGGTTGTCGCGTCGGGCGCGAGCTTCGCCGGAAGCTGGCCCAACCCGAATTCTCCGGGCCGTCGGACCAGGTCCGAAGTCAGCGGTCCTTCAAATTGCCGGAAAACGGGTGCGAGGTCATCGAGTGAGAATTTCATAGGAGGTGGTGGCTGAAGCTATCTGAAATCATAGACCTGGCATCCGTGGCGCGGCGCTCGCGGTGAAAAACGTGTAGCGCTCGAGAACGCACCCGGCCGTGGTCGTCAACAGCGCGAGAGTTGCCCAGAGCGGCGATGGCGAGAGCATCGCAATGACCGAGAAAATGCTGCTCGCGGCGAAAAGCGAAACTCTCCAGCGAAGCACGCCGGGGAGCATGGTCATCGCCGTCAGCGCGGCACGGTGTCCGGGAGCCTCGGGCGTGCGCAATGCCCGGGCGCATTGCAATTGTTCCGACAGGAAAAGCCATGTGCGGATGACCGTCGCGGCAGCCGCAAAGCCAATTGCAGCCGCAGCTCCCGTCCACGCGAGGATACACCCGCCGGCAGTCGCGCCGAGCAGTGCAGTCGTCCCGAAGAAGCGGTAAAACGTGATTCCCCTCGCCCACGCGGGACGCTCAGTATCAATGTAGATCATCGCCGAGCAATACACGCCGGCGAGAGCAAGAGCCGCAGTTCCCACGGAAAGCAGCGGATTCTGCGGAATCAATGCGAGCAGCGCCGCCGAGCCCGCATAGGCGCTGAACGCTATGATCTCGCGACTCATCCAGGATTTCCGCCAGCCGAGCACCGCGCGCCATGCCTTGAGCGGGCGACCGAGATGAGCAACGCTCACCGCCAGCGCCAGATTCAGGACCCCAAACGCGATCCACGGGAAGAGCGGGACTCGCACGACGAGGTGCGCGAGATGCAGCCCTGCCGCCATTTGTGAGAGCACCAACATCGCAATGAGCGGCGCGTGTGCATGCTCCAAGCGCAGCGTTCCGCGATCCGCCGACTTCGCATCGCTTGGGATTTTGCGTTCCGTGCGGAACGTCGTGGTGGGCTTTGTGTAGTCCGAGCGAAACGCACCGGGAACAACGGAACCGGTGCTCACGACTGCGCTCTTGCTGATCACTTCGATGCGGATGGCCTCGTTCGGACAGGCCTGTACGCAGGCGGGTGCCTCGCCCACCGCAAGTCGTCCGTAGCACATGTCGCATTTGCGCACGATGCCGAGACGCTTCGAATACTTCGGGACTTCGTAAGGGCACTTTAGCGTGCAGTACTGGCAGCCGATGCATTGATCATCGAGATGACGAACGATACCCGTTTCGTCGTCCTTTTCATAAGCGAGCGTCGGACAACCATCCGCGCAAGCCGGTTCCACACAGTGATGGCAGGCCGTGGTCACCGTCTGCTGCCACGGCACATCCTCCGTCGCGAGCAACAGCCCTACGTTTCGCCAGGTCTCATCCTCGTCGAGTCCATTGAGCGAATGGCACGCGCTGACGCAGGCCTTGCATCCGGTGCATGTGTCCAGATTCACCGCGAATGCGTATTGCTCGCCGGGCACGGGCTTGTTGAGCGGAATGAGATCCCGGTAATACTTTTCCTGAATCGGAAGCTCGTGCCGTTCGTGTTTCCGCGCGAACCGTTCAACCGCGGTGAGCTGACGCTGCTCGTCGAGCAAGTCATCGATCAAAGTGCGCGGTGCTGGCTCGATGAGCGCACTCATTCGGCGAAGACTTCTTGAAGTTTCCCGACTTCATTGCGGGTCGTAAATGCGAGGAATGTTTCCTTCCCTTCGCGGAGACGAAGATAGTTCTTGAGCATCCGGGCGATGAGCGCGGGAAGCTCCCGCGCAAGGACTCCGGCGTAAAGCTGACGCCCCACGGCTTGTTGCCTCCCAAACCCGCCTCCGACAAAAACATGATAGCCTTCTTCGCCGCCGGTCTTCACCCCCATAAGTCCGATGTCTCCCATGAAGTGCTGCGCGCAGGAATTCGGGCAGCCTGTGAAATGGACGTTCACAGGCTGGTCGAGCTCAACGTGCTTTTCCAGATGCTTCGTCAACTCGAGCGCGTGGGACTTCGTGTCAGCTTGCGCGAACTTGCAATACCGGCTCCCCGTGCAGGCAATGATACCGCTGGCGACATTCGATTGCGCTGTGCCGAGTCCGCACTTCGCGAGCGCCTTTTTCAGCGTCGGGACGAAGGCGTCCGAGACATTCGGGATGATGAAATTCTGCCAGACCGTAAGCCGGATTTCGCCGCTCCCATAAAGGTCGGCTAGCTCCGCGACGCGCATCATTTGCTTTGGCGAGATTTGTCCGACGGGAATCGTCACGCCGACGTAGTTTAAACCGCTTTGCTTCTGCGGAAAATCGCCGACGTGGGAATGATTCAACTCTTGCGAGGCCCATCGAAGTTTCGCGGAGTCGTAAGGCGACTTCGTGAGCTTGAAACCCAGCAGTTTTTCCGTCTCTGCAAGATACTCGGATAGCGGCATTTTTTCGAGAAGGTGCTTAAGCCTCGCCTTCTTCCGATCGCCGCGATTTCCGTTCGCGATAAAGACGCGGACCATCGCCAGCACGACCTTCACCATTTGGTCCGGCGGCACGAGAACTCCCACATCCCGCGCAAATGCTTTGTGACCCGTGGCTCCGCCGAGCGCGATTCGGAATGCAACAGGAGTTTCCTCAAACAAGCCTGTTCCACGCTCGACCCGCACCGCCTTGACTCCAATGTCGTTCGTGTCCTCGACGGCTCCAATCAATCCGCCGCCATCCACGGCGATGTTGAACTTCCGAGGGAGGTCATAGAAGGCGCGATCGTTCAAAATCCGTGCTCCGAGTTCCTCGACGTATGGACGCACATCGATCAGCTCCACCGGGTCAATTCCGGCAGTCGGATTCGCAGTGAGATTACGGATATTGTCGGCACCCGCGCCGCGGGTGTGCAGCCCCACCGACTGAATGCGCCTGAGCACCTCGGGCGCATCTTTCGGCTGGATGAGTCGGATTTGGAAATTCGCCCTGGTCGTGATCTGGACGTAGCCCGAAGTCAACTCGTCGGCCACCTTCGCGATCTCGCGAAACTGATGCGTGGAAAGGAATCCGCCGGGTATCCTGAGCCTCGCCATGTACGCGTCTTTGATTGGCGTAAGGAAGAACAGTCCGTTCCATTTGAAACGGAAGATTTCCTCCTTGTCGGGAGCTTTGTTCCCGATGGCGTTCTCCAGGATTTGACCGTATGCCTCCAGCGGATGCAATTCGCGTTTCACCCGCTCTTCGAAAATGAGATCGTCCAGTGAGGGCACCGCTTCTTTCGCGGCGGGTGCAGCATCGGAAAAGCGCATTCCACGCTGTGCAACGCCCGCGAAAAAGCCTGCGAGACATTCCTTCTGTTCTCCGGTAAAAGGTCCACCGCCGTTGGATGTGGTGAGCGTTCCCATGCTAGTAAACATCGCGTTGATAGCGCTTCTCCGATTTCAACTTGGCCACGTATGCAGCGGCCTCGTCCGTTGACTTCCCGCCCTCGGACTCGACGACCTTGTGCAGTGCCGCATCGACGTCCTTGGCCATGCGTGAGGCGTCTCCGCAGACGTAGAAATGCGCGCCCGATTCCAGCCATTTCCAAAGTTCTGCGGCCTGCCCAGCCATGCGATGCTGGACGTAAATTTTCTCCGCCTGATCGCGACTGAACGCCAAATCGAGGTGCGCGAGGTGACCGTCCTTGAGCCATTGGGTGAGCGTTTCCTCGTACAAAAAATCAGTACTCTTTCGTTGATCGCCAAAGAACAGCCAGTTCTTCCCCGGCGCACCTACTGCGATGCGTTCTTCCAAGAATGCGCGAAATGGAGCGATTCCGGTGCCGGGGCCGACCATGATGATTGGAGTGTCGCCGCTCGACGGAAGTTTGAACCCGTGGGACGGCTGCACGAAGACCGGTACTTCGCTGGCGCGGTCCGCGAGGAAGGTTGAACAAACACCGCCTCGCGCAAGCCCGTGCGCCTCGTAGCGAACGATTCCGACTGTCAGGTGAACTTCGCCGGGGTGCGCTTTCGGAGACGATGATATCGAGTAAAGCCGCGGCGCCATCTTGCGCAGAAGCGGGATAATCTCGGACGGCTTAAGGGGATCGGTTGACTCCGAAAGGACGTCTGCGACCTCCCGTCCATAGATCCAAGTCTTTAGCGCAGCCTTGTCCGCAAACGTCCGCTCGAATTCCGGAACCCGCCCCGCGATTGCTGCGAGCAGTTCGCTTGTGGGCTTGGTGATGTCGAAATGCTTGCTCAACGCGAGACGCAGCGGAATTTCCGACGCACCGACCAGAACGGCCTCTTCGCCATCGCACCCGAGCGCGCCCAGAACGCTATCGACAACGAGCGGTGAGTTCGTAGGAAAGATCCCGAGCGCATCGCCGACTTCGTATTCCAATCCGCTGTCACCTAGAATCATTTCAAAGTGGCGAACCTCCTTCTGCGACTTACTGGACGTCAGGAGCAGGTTCGTCTGGAGCCTTGCGGCATACGGATTCTTTCGACTGAAGCCCGTCTCTTCGGGTTCCGAATCGACTACCGCGGGGGTCGTCAGCGTGTTCGTTGCCGTGCCTTTGAGAGCGCTGAGCGCCACATGAGTCCACTCTCCTGCGGATGTTTCGTAATCGATGTCGCAATCGCGGCGATCCACGGCTCGTTTCGCGCCGAGCGCCTCCATGCGCTCATCGCACTTCTTCCCAAATTCGCAGAACGCAGGATAGTTTTTGTCACCGAGCGCCAGCACTCCGTAGCGAAGATGTTCGAGGCGCGGTGCAGACTCCGATGCGAGCCATCCCCAGAATGCCTGCGCGTTGTCCGGCGGCTCGCCGTCCCCGTAGGTGCTCGTCAGCACGAGGACATTGCTCTCCTTTTCCCAAGCGACACTTTCATATTTTTCGAGACATACGACCTTCGGCGCGAAGCCCCGCTTCTCCGCTTCTTTGGCGGTTTTCTTCGCAAGGGTTTCCGCTGTTCCCGTCTGACTTCCGTAGAGAACCAGGAGTGGTTCTTTGGGCTCCGCAACAGCGCCACCGGATGTGCCCGAGAACATTCCTGCGAGGAAGCCGTTCAGCCATTGACGTTGCTCGGCGGTGAATGGTGCGGTGTCAGGTATGTGTGGAATATTGCTCATCGATTTCGACTGAACGTCCACCGGTGCAGGCGGTGCGCTCTGCCGCCATTAGCGGAGCCTGTGCCATTTTCCTGAAAGCGGTCTATTTCATCCCGGCATCGTTTTCATTGATTCAATGAACTCCTCTCATGGCGCGCCACGACATCGGCACAACCGAGTTCGGAACCGACTGTCTATCGATGAATGACTTGCGCCACGGCTCGGCAAAGTTGTTCAGGAAGTCCGGAGACAGGCGCGGCGAAGTGTTCCCTTTTGCTCACGTTGCATGGTTTCCGTGCGGGGCCAAAATTCAACCGCTCCCGCGATCTCGCCATCTCGCAAAGAAAATCAGACCGACGAGGAGGTAACTACGAAGCGCGCGAAGGTCGCGAAGGAGAGGGCTTCATTTCCGTGTCATCTTCGCGTTCTTCGTGACCATCGTAGTCAATTTGTTGTTGGAAGACGGTATCATCCATGCGCGAAGAAACCTTGGCAGCGACGATGTCGCAATATCTATTGATGCTCTTCGCAGCCGGGCTACTAGCCGCCCATCCACTCCTTGGCGCGCTGGAAGAAACCTTTTTCTCCCGAGCTATCGTCGCCCATCAGGACAGAATACTCTTCGAGTTTCTTGCGCTGCTCGGCATTCAACTTTTGAGGAACTGCAATGACGAGTCGTGCGAGAATGTCACCGCGACTGTTGCTGTTGTTGACCGACGGCATTCCTTTCCCTCGCACCTTGAAGACGCTGCCACTCTGCGTGCCCGCGGGCACCTTGAGGTCCATGCCTCCATCGAGTGTCGGAATCTTGATGTCGCCGCCGAGTGCCGCAGTTGTGAAATTCACGGGCACTTCACAGTAAAGGTTTTCGCCTTCGCGCTCGAAAAGCTCGTGTTCCTTGACGTGGATGACAACGTAAAGATCACCCCGGGGGCCGCCTCGAATCCCTGCTTCGCCATTGCCGGCGATGCGCATTTTTGAGCCGTCATCGACGCCGGCCGGGATCTTGAATTTGATCCGCCCGGTTGTCTCCGCGCGACCTTCGCCACGGCATTTCGGGCAGGGGCGCTCGACGGTTTGCCCGGTTCCACGGCAGCGCGGGCACGTTTGCGAAACCTGGAAAAAACCGCGACTACTCACCACCTGTCCGCGTCCGCCGCAGGTTCCACAACTGACGACTTTCGAACCCGATTCCGCGCCGGAGCCTTTGCATCCGCCGCAGGCTTCGAGTTTGGTGACTTCGATTTCCTTCTCCACACCGCTCGCCGACTCTTCGAGCGTGATTTGCATGTCGTAACGCAGATCGCTGCCGCGCTGTTTGCTCTCGCGCTCGCCTCCACGTCCGCCGCCCCCGCCGCCGAAAAACTGCTCGAAGATGCCGCCCATCCCGCCATTTCCGCCACCACCACCGCCGAAGACTTCTTTGAAGATGTCGAAGGGATCATGCGCCGCAGCACGGCCTCCGCCGCCGCCTTGGGAAAATGCCGCGTGGCCAAACCGATCAAACGCGGCCCGCTTGTCGGGGTCGCTCAGAACGTCATACGCCTCGCCGAGCTCTTTAAAGTTTTCCTCAGCCTGCGCGTCGCCGGGATTCTTGTCCGGGTGAAATTTCACAGCGAGCTTCCGGTAGGCCTTTTTCAGATCCTCCGCACTCACATCACGCTGCACACCCAGAACTTCGTAATAGTCTCGCTTCGCTGCCATCATACGCCCTTCCCTTTGCTCACCACCACCATCGCGGGGCGAAGAAGCCGGTCACGCACTTTGTAGCCCTTGCGCATTTGGCGGATGATCCTGCCTTCCCCCACATCCGCACTTTCCTCCTGGCCCACTGCTTCGTGGACGTTCGGGTCGAAAACAACCCCGACCGCATCGACCACTTCCACACCTGCGTTGGACATGAACTCTTTGAGCTGCCGCTCGATCATTTCCATGCCGAATGCGATGGGCGATTTCGGGTCCCCTTTGCGCACTTCGATCATGCCAAACTCAAAATTGTCCATCACCGGGAGCAAATCCTCCAGCACGCCGAGCTTGGCGCGCTTGATGTCGTCGTCGCGCTCGCGGGCGACGCGCTTCCGGTAGTTCTCCAAATCGGCCTGATTCCGCGCAGCGAGATCCTTCCACTTTGCGGCCTCCGCCTGTGCCTGCGCGAGCGGGTCGATTCCTTCTGGTTCCTTGGTTTCTTCGGTTTGTGCGTTCTCGGTATCTGTCATTTTTTCCTGATTGCTATCAATGTAATGTCGTCATGCTGCGGATGGTCTCCCATGAATGCACGCACTTCCTCCGCCACCCGGCGGACGATGGCTGCCGCTCCTTGTGGAGCGCTCGCTTGAATTGCACGCTTCATGGCTTCCATTCCGAATTCCTCTCCGGCCCGATTGAGCGCTTCGGTGACGCCGTCCGTGTAAAACACGAGGCAATCTCCCGGCTCAAGCGATACGGAAAAATCGGCTGTCACCCTATTGAATGCCCTGCCGCTGTCAATGCCCACAGCCATTCCAGGAGGCTTGACGACCTCGATGCTCCCGTCCTTCGCCCGGAAAACGAGCGGCGCGTCATGCCCGGCACGAACCAGCTTCAGCGTACTCTCCCGGCGATCCAAAACGGCATAAGCCATCGAGATGAACATGTCCTCTTTGATGTCCGGATAGATCTGCGCATTGAGCTTCCGCATCACCTCCGCAGGCGACTCGCTGCCGGGCGCCAGAACACGCAGCGCGCTCCGGCACATGGCCATCAGCAGCGCCGCAGGGATGCCTTTTCCACTCACATCGGCGATGACGACACCAAGTCTGTCCGCATCGCAAGGCACGTAATCAAAATAATCGCCGCTGAGGTAGCGCGCAGGCAGGTTTGTTCCTGAAATCTCAAACCCTTCAAAGTCGGGCTCCTCGGACGGCAGCAGGATGCGCTGGACATCGTTTGCGGTGGCAAGGTCCTTTTCGATCTGGCGTTTTTCGGCAGCCTCGTGGTGCAGAATCGCATCCCAAAGCGAAAATGCCGACTGCTCGGCCAGTGCCTTGAAAGTCTGGAGTTGAGCGGGAGTGAATGGCTCCTGCTGGTCGTCTCTCGCGATTGCCAGCACTCCCATATTCACCCCGGCGTAAGTGAGATGAGTGAGAAAAGCACTCGCCCCCACATTGCTTCCCGCCTTCGCGAGCAGGGGATCCTCGCCGCTCAAAAACAGCGCATCTTTTGCAGCGAATACAGCCCCGAGCAGCCCGTCGCCGACTTTCACCGCCGTGAGCTTTAGCTGGCTGTGCACCGAGCCGGTCCCGCCCGCAGGAAGCTCCACAAACGGCACGCAAAGCGCGGAAACGAAAGCCGGACGGAGCTGCAACCCCGACTTATCCAAGAGATAAAGCGCTCCACCTTTCGCCTCAAGAATTCGCAGGGCCCCCTCTACAATGCTCCCGTGCAAATCTCCGGGGCGGCTCTCATGCGTCAACGCCTCGCCGAGGTTGTGCAGGAAGTCGAACACGCGCCGCTCCTCGACTTGGATCTTCACTTTCTCCCGCTGCACATCCCGGATAATCCTCTGCTGCCTTCGGAAAACCCACAGGCTCCAGCAGAGCAATGAGGCGAACGCGATGCCCAGCAGGATTTCGTTATGCATGCCTATTGGGCCTGTTGCCCGTACTGGCCAAACATCGCGTCGAGTGTGGTCAGGAGACCTTCGAGAGCATCCCGATAGCGCCCCGGAGGGACGATCTCCAGCTCCGTTCGGGCTTCCCCGATCATTCGGCGGCCCGTGGCGACTGCGCTTTTCAGCGCACCCGTTTTCACCGCCTTATGCACGAGCGTGGCGACTTCCTCATCCGTTCCACTCAGGATGATCTGGCAAATCGCATCGCGCTCTTCCGAGTCCGTGTTCTGCAAAAGGTAAAGAATCGGGAGCGTCAGCTTGCCCTTGCGCAGGTCGCTGCCGAGCGTCTTCCCCGCCCGTTCTTCATCGCCCGCGAGGTCCACGACATCGTCGTAAATTTGATACGCCGTACCCAATCGCATTCCGAACACCCGGAGCGCAGTGATCACGTCGGGAGCCGCTCCATTAATAAATCCGCCAAGCTCCGTGGCCACCGCGAAAAGCGCGCCCGTTTTCATCTCGATGATGCGGTAGTAGTCCGGCACGGAGAGCTTCAAATCGAATCTTCGTTGCGTCTGAATGATCTCGCCGCTGCAAACTTCGCTGGCCGATTCCGCGATTCGCCGCATCACTTCACTGCTCTGGAAGCGGCTGCACTGCTTGAGAGCGTGGGCAAACAAACAATCCCCCAAAAGCACGCTGAGGCTGTTCCCCCACTTCGCGTTCGGCGTCGGCTTGCCGCGTCGCGTGTCCGCGCTGTCCAGGATATCGTCGTGAACCAGCGTCGCAGCGTGGATGAGTTCCACCACCACCGCCAGATCGAGATGCTCGTTCGTGATATTCCCCGTCGCGCCGCCCGCCAGCAGCGCCAGCGCCGGACGAAGCCGCTTTCCGTTGCTCTCGATTGCGTAAGCGACGTAGCCTTCCACCGCAGGATCAAAATCACGGGCCTGCGCCCGAATCCGTTCCTCCACCGCGTAGAGATGGGAATTGATCAACTCGAAGGTAACTTTGAGTGCTTCCTTGTGGTCCACGCTGGGAACGGGGCCCTGCGTCTTGATTTCAGACTTTGTGAAAGTTTTCACAAGCGCACAATAGCCGTGGTTTTCGCTTAAAGTCAAATGACTTGCTCGGACAAGCCGAAAAGGCGCTCATCTAAACGCTCTAACGGCCTCACAAATCGAGACTTCGGCGCTTAAAAAGTGATTCAACGCCGCGGTGAGTCCCCGAATAGCCTGCTCAAAGTGGGCTCCATCGCCTCCGCCCACGCTTTGGCACCTTCCGGTGATGGATGGAGCAGGTCGGGCATGAGTTTCCGGTCGATTTCACCGTCGGGACGAAGAAAGGCGGCGTTCACGTCCAGATAGAACACATGCTTTCCGTCCGCCAGTTGTGCGCAAAGCTCACCCGCCCGCTGGTTGGTCGCATAGCGCTTTTCCATGCTGCCGCGCTCGGAACCATCCGGCTTTTTGTAAACATTCCGGCGCGGAAAAATACGAAGCACGAGGATTTTCGTCTCCGGACATTGCGCGCGGAGTAGCTTCACAATCGCCGCAGTGCCCTCGTAAATTTCCTCAGCCGTGTGGACAACTCGATAGTTCGCGTCATCGGAATTATTTGTGCCGATGAGAAGCGTCGCGACCTTCGGCGACTGGCCTTCGAGCTCTCCGTTTTCGAGATTCCACAGAATGTTCTCCGTCCGCCCTCCGCCGTAACCCAGTCCGAGCGCATGGCGGGGCGCGAAATAAACGTCCCACACAGGCTTGAATGCAGGGTTGTCGAAATTGTGCGTAATCGAGTCGCCAATCATCAGAAGGTCGAATTTCTCCGCCTTCACCGCCGCAACCTTCTCCGCATGACGCGCCTCCATCCCCTTTTGCGGAACTGGAACGATGGAGGAGTTCTGCTTTTCGTCAGCGTGAACGGGCGAAAAACAAGCCGTCATGGAGATGGCGCACAAAGCGCGGCGAATGAGAGTCATAAAATAAATAAGAAAGCCGCCTTGCACGGAGCGCGGCAATCCAAATTCAGTCGCCTAATTACTGCGTAGAGTCCGGTAAGCTCTCACGATTCGCTGAACGAGCTCATGCCGAATCACGTCCCTCTCACCGAAGTTCGTGAAATTGATGCCCTCCACGTCCTTCAACGCAGTCAGCGCCTCCACGAGCCCGCTTCGTTTATTGCCGGGAAGATCGATCTGCGTCGGGTCTCCGGTGATGACCGCTTTGCTGTCCGCCCCGAGTCGCGTGAGAAACATGAACATCTGCTCCGTCGTCGTGTTCTGCGCTTCGTCGAGGACGACAAATGCGTGGTTCAATGTGCGCCCCCGCATGTAGGCGAGCGGGGCGACTTCGATGACGCCGCGCTCAAAAAGCCGCTGCATGTCCTCCGGGTCGATCATATCGTGCAGCGCATCGTACAGCGGGCGCAAATAAGGCATGATCTTCTCCTTCAAATCGCCCGGCAGAAATCCAAGCGCCTCGCCAGCCTCCACCGCAGGGCGGGTCAGGATGATGCGGTTCACCTGCTCCTTCTTTAACGCAGACACCGCCATCGCCATCGCCAGATAAGTCTTGCCCGTCCCCGCCGGACCGATGCCAAACGTCATATCGTGCTGCTGAATCGCCTGAATATAAGCCCGCTGCACGGCAGTCTTCGGCACGATGGGCGGGCGCTTCGCGGAGCAGTGGATCTTCGTGACGATCAGCGCATCGAGCGACGGAGCATCCGACTCCTGGACCGATCTCACGGCATAATTAAACTCAAATTTCCGGATCGTGAGCCCGCTCTTCCGCGCATCTTCGAGCTGTCGGAAAATCTCACCGACCAGCGCTATGGCCGGCGCCTCGCCCTCGACGCGCAGCCAGCCCTCCCGCGTGGTGAGTTTGACGCCGAGTGTCCGTTCAATCAGTTGCAAATTCCCAAGGTCATTGAGAAACAGCGACCCCAGCGTCCGGGCGCTTTCAAATTCAAAAGTGTGTTCCATTCGGAGACAAAAGTAATGTAAGGCCCCGCATGCTGCATACGAAGAAACAGAAAATTCTCGCTTGCCGTTGCAAATGCGTCACCGCCGACAAAACCGAGCATGAGACATACTCGAAGCAGTTCTCGTGGACGACTTTGTTAAGGATTCAATACTGGTGCCGGACGACATCATCCGGTGCGCGGCAGAACATCTGGCGCTGGAGTTTTCCGACCTTCACGAAGGAGTGTAACCGCTTGATGACGCAAGCGACGCGTTCATGACATGGATGGCCCGATCTACCTCGTTCGGATGCAGGGGGCCGACCATGGTAAAATCTATGTCGCCCGGGTGTGCTGCGATGACAGGTGAAGAAGGCGCGTTCTTTTTTGCGTAGCGACTCAGTTCGGACGTTTCCAGCATTCCATCGTGCGGAAAAATAATCGTTTCTTCGCCAGCGATTCCCAGTAGTCCGATAACTTCACCGCTCAATGAATGCCTCGCTCTTAATCGCTACAGCCAGTTCCGCCGGCTTCATCATGGGTGCGGTGCCGCTTCGATGAGTTTCCTGCTATACGCTGCATACTTCCTGACGACAGCCGCGCTGCTTTGCTACAGCATTCAGGGGCTCGTTTTGCTTCTCCTCCATGCGGCCGGTGGCAGGCGGTTGCGCGAAGAGAATGAGGATATCGCGGAGCGCACGGCCGTTCCTGCGGAGTGGCCGATGGTCACGACACAGCTCCCGCTTTTCAACGAGCCGAATGTTGCGGAGCGCATCCTGCACGCGGCGGCGGCGATGGAATATCCGGCGGGGCGTCACGAGATTCAGGTGCTCGATGATTCGACGGATGAAACGTGCGCGATCGTGGATCGCGTGATTGCCAAATTGAAGCGCGGTGGCGTGAGTATCGAGGTCATCCGAAGGGCGGAACGAACGGGCTTCAAAGCCGGGGCGCTCCGTGAAGGAATGCGGACCGCGACGGGCAGTCTGTTCGCAATTTTTGATGCGGACTTTGTCCCGCCGACGGATTTCCTGATGCGCACCGTTCCGGTGCTCTTGAAAAAGCAGGGCGTGGGATTTGTGCAAACACGATGGGATCATCTGAATGCGTTGGATTCGCTCCTGACCGCTGCGCAGGCGACCGGGATCGACACCCACTTTATTGTCGAGCAAAGCGCGCGTGCATCGGCGGGTGTGTTCATGAATTTCAACGGCACATGCGGCATCTGGAGGCGCGAGGCGATTGAGGCTGCGGGCGGCTGGTCCGATGACACACTCACCGAAGATCTGGATCTCAGCTACCGCGCCCATCTCGCCGGATGGACTGCGCATTACCTACCCGATCTTGCGGTGCCGGGGGAGTTGCCCGCGAGCATGGCGGCCTATCGGCGGCAGCAATTCCGGTGGGCGAAAGGCTCGATGCAGACGGCGAAGAAGTTACTCCCGAAGGTATGGGCCGCGCCGATTTCGCGGCTTCGAAAGATCGGGGCGACGCTGCATCTCACGCACTTCTGCGTGCACCTTCTTTTGCTCGTTCATTGTCTGCTGTCCGTGCCGATTTTACTGTGGGCCAACGAGCGTCCTCCGGCGTTGCTCTTTTCACTTTTCAGCGTGTTTGGCGGGATGATGCTCCTCGCGCCCGCAGCGATGTATGTCACGGGATGGTGGACTCTTCATCGCGAGGACAAGGGACGGCTCGCGACGATCCCGGGAATCATGCTGCTGGGTGGAGGACTGTGTCTTTCCAATGGTCGCGCGGTCATCGAGGCGCTGATGGACCGGCGGAGCCCGTTCAATCGGACACCGAAGACCGGTGAAACAGGCGGGCAAACCCGCGCGCAGCCTTCGTGGATGCCACACTGCCAGATCGCGCTCGCAGGCTACGCTGCGGTTGCGCTGCTCCTTTTTCTAAAGAACGGCGGTTGGTTTATGGGGCCGTTTCTCCTCGTTTATGTCGTCGGACTTTCGTGGATGGGGATTCAGGAACTGATGGAGCAGCGGGACGATGGCTGAGTGGCTCTGGTTGTCGTTTGGCGGGCGCATCGCGCTTTCATGCGGGCTGTTCGGGCTCGGCGCCATGGCATGGTGGAAGTGGCCGGAAAACTGGACCGTGCGCAGGCAATGGATGCTGCTCCTGACGCTCGCAATCGCGGTCCGCGCGTTCGTGTGGGGGCTGCCTGTGTCGGACGACATGAACCGCTATCTGTGGGAGGGAAAGCTCGTCCGCGCTGGAATCAGTCCCTACGCGCAAACGGCCGAGTCTCTCGTCTCGCAGCGCGACGCGGCGTGGGAAGGGATGAACCATCGCGACAAGTTCACGGTCTATCCCCCGCTCTCGGAACTGGTCTTCGCAGCACTTGGCGGCATTGCGTACGAGCCTTGGATCTTTAAACTCGCGTTCACCCTCGCCGAGCTCGCGCTGATTCCGTTGCTCGCTGCGATGGGCGGGCGTTTTCGCTGGCTCGCGTTGTATGCGGTGAATCCTGTTCCGGTTCTTAGTTTCGCGGGCGAGGCGCACTTCGACTCGCTCATGGTTCTCGCCACGGTTGCCGCGGTGTTCTTCGCGCAGAAATCCCGGCCGGCACTCGCCTGGGCCGCGCTTGGGATTGCTGTGGAATGCAAGCTCATCGCCATCCTTTTGGTGCCTGCGTTCTGGATGGCTTTCGACGTCCGAGGCCGGCGGGCGATATGGGCGTTTGTAGTCGCGTGCGTATTGCCTGCGGTGCCGTTTGCTTTCTCGTTCCCATACTGGATTCGCGGGCTTGCGGACTTTGGTGGTGCGACGAGCGGGAACGGTCCGCTCCATTTTATCCTCGAACTCGCGCTCGGTGGAAAAGCGATTGCCTCCGTCCTCTGCGCTGTCGTTCTGCTGGCCACAACGATAGGAATTGCATGGAGCGTGAAGCCACTTTCACGCGCGGCTTTGCGGACGTTCTTTGCGTTCCTCATTTGCTCTCCCACGGTGACGTTTTGGTACGCGACGTGGCTGCTTCCATTTGCAGTGTTCCATCGAAGCCGGGCGGCTTGGACCCTCAGTGCGCTGATGATTCTCTACTACGCGGCGTGGCATCATCGCGAGCAGACGGGCGAATGGCTGCATCCGGTGTGGGCGCAGGCTGCGCTGTGGATTCCGGTCGCCGTGCTTTTATGGAAAGATGCGGCGTTTGCACGTCGCGAGGCATGAGTGTGGTGATCGGTCCGCTGCATCTTTGCCTTTTCATCGGCGTCTGAACTCGGCATCCCATTCGAACTACATTCATGTCAGACATCCAAAAGCTCACACTCGGCCACTCCCCGGACCCCGACGACGCGTTCATGTTCTACGCGCTCGCAGAAAACAAGATTCCATCGGGACGCTGGCGTTTTGAGCATGTCCTGCAGGACATCCAGACGCTGAACGAGCGCTGCACCCGCGGCGAACTCCACATTTCTGCAATCAGCATCCACGCTTACGCGAGCGTCCTGGACAAATACGCGCTGCTGCCGTGCGGAGCGAGCATGGGCGAGGGCTACGGCCCGATGCTCATCGTGAAGCGCGGCAAGGCATTGCCCGATCTCTCCGACTACGGCGCGATTCGCGAATGGCTGCAGCATCAGCGCATCGCGGTTCCTGGGCTGATGACGAGTGCGTTTCTGGCGTTGAAGCTCTTCTTTCTCGGCGAGCCGATGCACACGGTGGTTCCGTTCGACCAGATTTTCGATTGCCTTGAAGCGGGGAATGCAGATGTGGGTCTGATCATCCACGAAGGCCAACTCACGTATGCGCGCGACGGCTTTGAACTCGTGCTCGATCTCGGCGCGTGGTGGATGGACGAAACGGGCCTGCCATTGCCACTCGGCGGAAACGTCATTCGGAAGGACATCGCGCCGGCGGATCGCTCCGAGATCAATGTCATCCTCCGCGAGAGCATCCGATACGGGCTCGAAAACCGCGCGGCTGGCGTGGACCACGCGCTGCCGCTGGGCCGGGGATTGGATCGGGCGCTCGCGGATAAATTCATCGGGATGTATGTCAATGACCGCACGCTCGATTACGGCGAGTCCGGCCGGATGGCGATTCGGGAGTTTCTCGGGCGCGGCTACAAACTCGGCTTTTTGAAAGAGCCCGTGGAGCTGGAATTTGTCGAATAGAGGATAAAGCGCGCTGGACAGCAGGCGGTTCTTCGTACG